>NZ_SDZL01000026.1 GCF_004210735.1 Brevundimonas sp. | reverse complement strand
GTCGATCAGTTGGCCAGGCGGCGCAGGAAAGAGGGGATCTCCAGGTCGTCGTCGGCCTGGCCCATTTCCGGCTCGCTGGTCGCCGAAGATCACTATGACGAGCGCGACCACCGCCGCAGCGGCTGGAGCCTGTTCGGCAAGAAGCGCCAGCAGCAGCCCAGCTATGCGCCGCCGCCCTCGCGCAACAGCGGCTCGATGCAGATGCGCCCGACCACTTCGGCCCAGCCGGCGACCAGCGAGCCGGAAATGGGCCAGGCCGACGACGACCTGGAGATCCCCTCTTTCCTGCGCCGCCTGGCCAACTGATCGACCGTAAAGACTGAACCGCCGCCCCGGAGCCCCGCTCCGGGGCGGTTTTCGTTGTGAGAGAGGGCCGCGATTGTCCGGAAGACGGAGGAGCGGTGGGCGGTGAGTGAAACCGGCATGTCGTCATCTATGTTCATACGACACGGCCGCAGCTGGAATTTTGAGATGACCAAGACGGGCTATGAGGCGCTTCTGGATCTGCTCTGTGTCACATGGGGTTTCTGTGGGTGCGTGAAGAACGACCGACCCCTGCACGTTGATGACCTCATCCCTTCTTCGGGTCCTGTAACAGCGGACCAGTTCGTTGAATGGGTGTTCCTTGCGGACAATATGAATCCGAACTCAGAGCCTGAGAAATGGCAGGGCCATAAGGACGCGATTAGGGCGGCGTTTATCGAACACATGGGCGGTGACGTTGTCGATGCCGCCCACCTGCAATGAAGCGAGGTCTAGCTGAAGCCCATTGTGTTGGTTGCGGCATGAGCCTGAGACCTAACCGCCTCCTCGCCGTCATTAACGACACATCCGCTCCGTCTAGTTCGTCCTCCACCGATGCTTGAATATAGGACAAGCCTTAGCCCCGAAGCCGTTTGACGTTTCAAGGCTGAAAAAGGCAGTGCCCGCAAAGTAATGGCATCTGAAGGTCGGAATCATGATCCCGCCTTTCTCGGCGTCGCGAGCCGTCGGCGGGCGTGAAGTGTCGCTCATCCAGATCAAGACACCTTAGCCTGAGATGACTAGCGCGGCGTAGAGCACGACGCATCCCTTTAGAGCCAGCCAGGATTTCCTTGGCCCTATCACCCCGCACCTCCCAAGACGGAAAGGTGAACATCCCGGTGGTTTACGGTCAACTGTGAGCCGCAGAGGCTGGGCGGCCGAGTGACCTTGTTTGAACGATAACTTCGAAATATATGAAACATATCTGTATCGCATATTAGAAAGAGTCCATGGGCATCGTGAACATCGAGGACGAACTGCACGAGCAGTTGCGGCGGGCCAGTCGGGCGTCGTGCCGGTCGATCAATGGGCAGGCGGCGTTCTGGATCAGGCTGGGCATGCTGTGCGAGCTGAATCCGGGCCTGACCTTTCAGGAGCTGGTGGCGCGAGAGCTGAGGGCGGCGGGCGTCGATGCGCATGATCCGGCGGCTGCGGCGGCATGACCAAGACGCCGGCCGAGGTCGAGCTGATGGCGCAGTCGGGACGCCTGCTGGCCTCGGTGTTCACCTATCTGGACGGGTTGACGCTGGCGGGGATGAGCACGCTGGAGATCAACGACCGGGTCGAGGCCTTTATCGTCGATGATCTGAAGGCGCGACCGGCCAGCAAGGGCCAGTATGGCTATGGCTTTGTGCTGAACAGCTCGCGCAACGCCGTCGTCTGTCACGGCGTGCCGTCGAAGGACGAGATCCTGAAGGACGGGGACATCGTCAATCTGGATATCACGCTGGAGAAGAACGGCTTTATCGCCGACTCCAGCAAGACCTATCTGGTCGGCGAGGTGGCGGCCCCGGCGCGGCGGCTGGTGCGCACCACCTATGAGGCGCTGTGGAAGGGCATTCGCGCGGTGCGGCCCGGCGCGACCCTGGGCGACATCGGCCACGCCATCGAACGCCATGCGACGCGCGCCGGCTATTCGGTCGTGCGCGACTATTGCGGCCACGGCATCGGCCGCGAAATGCACGAGGCGCCGCAGGTGCTGCATTTCGGCAAGCCGGGAAAGGGGCTGACCCTGCGCGAGGGCATGGTCTTCACCATCGAGCCGATGCTGAATCAAGGCCGCCGGACGGTCCGGGAGCTGGAGGATGGCTGGACCGTCGTCACCGAGGACGGAAAGCTGTCGGCCCAGTTCGAGCATACGGTGGCGGTGACGCGCGACGGGGTGCGGGTGCTGACCCTGCGCCCGGACGAGGCGCGGGCGGCGGCGTGAGGCCGAGAGCGACGACCGCCGACGGGCCGTTTGGTTCCTGCGTTAACGAAACAATCCGAAACCCGACTTTCATTTTCCGGTTGCGGCCGCCCCGGTAGAGGGGAGGCGAGGCGAACTCCGCGTTCCTGGAGTCCGTAGAAGCGAGCAAGCGTTTTGTCGGTCCGCAACGACCATCACGAACAGACGATCATCGCGCCGGCGATCTGCGCCGGCGTGGGCGTCCACACCGGCCAGCGGGTCAAGCTGGTCGTGCGTCCGGCCGCGCCGGGCACGGGCGTGGTCTTCGTGCGCACCGACGTGACCGACCGCGACAACCGCATCCCCGTGACGGGCGAGGCGGTCGTGGACGCGCGCCTGAACACCATGATCGAGAATGCGGCGGGCGTGCGCCTGTCGACGATCGAGCACCTGATGGCCGCCCTGTGCGCGCTGGGCGTGTCAAACGCGGTGATCGAGGTGGACGGGCCGGAACTGCCGATCCTGGACGGGTCGGCGTTGCAGTTCGTGCAACTGCTGGATCGCGCCGGTTTCCGTCGTCAGGAAGCGCCGGTCCGCTATATCGAGATTCTGGAGCCGATCCGGGTCGAGGACGGCGACAAGTCGGCCGCCCTGTTGCCCTGCGACCGTTACGAAATGCGGTTCGAGATCGATTTCCCGACGCCGGTCATCGGCAATCAGGTCGTCGACTTCGTGGTCGACGAGGCGACGTTCCGCGCCGACATCATGGCCGCCCGCACCTTCGGCTTCGCCCACGAGGTCGAGGCCCTGCGCAAGGCCGGTCTGGCGCGCGGCGGGTCGCTGGAGAACGCCGTGGTCATCGACGGCGACGAGATCCTGAACCCCGGCGGCCTGCGGATGGAACGCGAGTTCGTGAAGCACAAGGCGCTGGACGCCATCGGCGACCTGTACGTTCTGGGCGCGCCCCTCCTGGGCCGCTACGAAGGCGTCAAGGCGGGCCACGCGATCAACAACCAGCTGGTCCGCGCCCTGCTGGCCAACCCGCAGGCCTGGCGCGAGACGGTGCGCGTGCCCGACATGGCGATGGCGGGCTGACCGTCTTTCCTTCTCCCCTCGCGGGAGAAGGTGTCATGCGGAGCATGACGGATGAGGGGGCGATCCGCCTCATCCCTCGACCCCCGGCGTTTGTCGAAACCTACCCCTCATCCGAGCGGCTTCGCCGCCCACCTTCTCCCCCAAGGGGAGAAGGGTCAGACCAGCGTGATCGCGCTTATCAGCCGCCCGAAGTCCGGTTCGCCGTTCAGGAACGCGCGGCGGTTGGAGAAGAAGCGGGTTTCGTCCGCGCGGGTGTCGTGACCGGTCCAGGCGGACTGGCTGACGCCAGCCTGTTCGATGCGCCACAACACATAGCCGGGCAGGTCGAACAGGCGTTTGTCTGCGACGCCGCCGGGTGCGAAGAAGCGACCCGAGCCGGTGTCGTGATGCTCGAACCGGTCCTGGAAATCGGCGCCGACCTCATAGCTGGACTGGGCGATACAGGGGCCGACGACGGCGACCATGCGGTCCGGCCGGGCGCCCAGCGCCTGCATGGCGGCGACGGTGGAGTGGATCACGCCACCCAGGGCCCCCTTCCAGCCCGCATGGGCCGCGCCCACCACGCGGGCCTCGGCGTCGGCGAACAGGACCGGGGCGCAGTCGGCGGTCAGGATCGAACAGATCGGGCCGGGGACGGCGGCCACCACGGCGTCCCCTTCGGGCCGGTCGCCCGCCCAGCCGGTTTCCGCAACGCGGGCGACGGCGGAGTGGATCTGGTAGCAGCCGCACAGATCATCCAGCCCGCCGCCCATTGCGTCGGCGACGCGACGCCGGTTCTCGGTCACGGCGTTCGGGTCGTCCTTTGAGCCCACGCCGGTGTTCAGCCCCGCATAGATCCCCTCGGACACGCCGCCCTGACGGGTGAAAAAGCCATGGCGGACGCCGGCGGCGTCGAGCAGGGGGTGGGTGATCGGTTGCAGCGTCATGTCTCGAACCCCGGAAGGGCCAGCGAGCGGGGCGAAAAGATCGCCGCCGCCTTGAACAGGTCGCCCATCTGATCGGGCGCGGTCAGCCGGTCCAGCTGGCGGCCGATGACCGGCGCGGCGTCGGGCCGACTCTGGATCAACCGCTGGGCGCGAGCTTCGATCCCCAGGCGCTTCAGGAAGTCGCCCTGGCCGACGCAGCCGGTGACGTCGGCGCCGGAACGCAGGGCGGCCTCCAGCACCAGCGGGAAGTCGGCCCATTGGGTCAGGTCGGCCTCGCCCGGCGTGGTCAGGGGATCGACTTTCTGGTGACGGCGCAGGGCCTGAAGGGTGTCGCCTGCCTCGGGTCGGGCGCGGCCATAGTCGATCAGCAGGGCTGCGCCCGAGGCGGCGTGGATCAGGGCGCCCAGGTCGCGACCGAAGGCGGCCTGCTGTTCCGACACCTCGATCACCTGACCCGGCTCGACGTCGAAGGCCGGACGCTGGAACCCGCCGGAGATGGCGGTCAGGCCGAAGATCAGATCGTTGTCGTCGGTGACGCCGACGCGCCGCTCGGTCCAGCCGCCCTCGGTCTTCACGAACTGGCGCGCGGGCAGGCAGTCCAGCACCTCGTTGGCGATCAGGATGACGGGAGCGTCGGTCTCGACCCGGGTCAGGTCGCGCACCCAGCGAGGATGCACGTCGCTGTCGGCCAGACGCCGGGCCTGTTCGGCGCGCAGCGGGGCGCTGGGTTCGATCAGGATCAGGTCGACGGCCTGGAGGAAGTCGGGGACCAGCCGGGCGGCGCGCAGGGCGTCCGATATCAACGTGCCGTCGCCGGGGCCGACCTCGACCAGCCGCACCCGCTCGGGCGCGCCCAGCCTTTGCCAGACCTCGATCACCCACAGGCCCAGCAGCTCGCCAAACATCTGGCTGATCAGGGGGGCGGTGATGAAGTCGCCGCCTTCGCCCAGCGCGGGGCGCGTGGCGTAGTAGCCGTCCTGCGGGTCGTGCAGGCAGCGGGTGACATAGTCGGCGACCGTCATCGGCCCGGTCAGGGCGATCTCGCGCGCCAGCCGGGATTTCAGGGTGGACACCGGAGCGATCACGCCGTGGCGGGCGGCCGCTTCCACGCCCGCCAGACCAGCCAGGCGCCGATCAGGATCATCGGGATCGACAGCATCATCCCCATGGTCAGGCCCAGCGGGAAGTCGGGCATGCCGACGTCAGGCTCGCGCACACCTTCCAGCAGGGCGCGGATCACGCCGTAGCCGATCAGGAACAGGCCGGTGACATAGCCCGGCTTGGACAGCAGCTTCAGCCGCCAGATGGCGAAGGACAGGACGCCGAACAGCAGGACGCCCTCAAGCCCGGCCTCGTACAGCTGGCTGGGATGGCGCGGCTCGTTCCCGGCGGGGCAGAAGCCGTGCATTTCAAGGATACGCTGGTTGCAGAAGCGGATCGCCCACGGCACGTCGGTGACACGGCCCCACAGCTCGCCGTTGATGAAGTTCGCCAGTCGACCAAAGGCCAGACCGATCGGCGCCACGGGCGCGATCAGGTCGCCGACGCCCAGCAGGCTGAGTTTCTGGCGACGGGCGAACAGGATGATGGCTAGCGAAACGCCGATCAGGCCGCCGTGGAAGGACATGCCGCCGGTCCACAGCTGGAACAGCTCCAGCCGCTCGCCCCAGTTCTGGCCGGTGAACAGCTGGGCGTACATGGCCGGCTGGTAGAACAGGGCATAGCCGAAGCGCCCGCCCAGTATGATGCCCAGGGTGATCCAGAGGACCAGATCGTCCAGCTGCAGCGTCGTGACCGGCGACTTGCGCGGCGCCCACAGCGCCTCGGTTTTGGCCAGGCGGGCGGCGTACCACCAGCCCAGAACGATGCCCGCGACATAGGCCAAGGCGTACCAACGAAGGGGAAGCGGGCCCAGATGGATCAGGACCGGATCGAATTCGGGAAAGGGCACGAAGCCTCCGCAAGCGGTTCAACGGTGTGTCTTTAGCAAGCGTCGCGCGTGGCGTCGCGGGTGAGTTATCGGGAAGCGGTGCGACACTCTCCCTCCCCGTCCCGGGGAGGGTGGCTGAGGCCGTCAGGCCGAAGTGGGGTGGGGACGGCGAGGCTGAGCATCCACAGCGCCCGGAATCGCCAAGCCCTCCCCACCCGGTCTCCGCTTCGCTGCGACCACCCTCCCCGGGACGGGGAGGGAGATTCTTAGGATTTCGTTCACCATATGGAGCAACCATCCGTTAACGAGGCTCGGCCGCGCCGAGTCGGAGAGTTCGCCATGCAGACCCGTAACCCCATCCTTGATGAATTCGCCAAGCTGACCACCGGCGCCATGGGTCTGGCCCAGGCGGCGGGCGAGGAGGCCAAGACCGCCTGGCGCGCGCAGACCGACCGTTTCGTGGCCGAGATGGATCTGGTGCGGCGCGATGAATTCGATGCGCTGAAGGCCGAGATCGCAGCCCTGCGGGCCGAGATCGCGACGCTGAAAGCCGCGCCGACGCCCGCAAAGACGCCTCGCAAGGGAACGTCCACAGGTGGAACTCCCGCTGCGGACGCAGCCGGTTGAGCCGAATCTGCGAACACGCCTACCGTCCCGTCAGGACCCGTGAGTCGCGGGCGAGAAAGTAAGCTTCATGGACGCCGCCCGGCCCGAAGAGATCGACCTGCCGTTCGACCCGCTGGATGTGGTGGAGCACGTGCTGACGGCCGAGAACCTGCCCTTCGACCGCACCGACGACGGTGATCTGGCCTTTGCTCTGGCCGGCGACTGGAAGGACTATGAGTTGTGGTTCGCCTGGCGTCCCGAGGGCGATTGCCTGCAACTGTGCTGTGCGCTGGACATCAAGACCAACAAGGCGCGGCGCAGCGCGGCCTATGAACTGGCGGCCCTGATCAATCAGCGCACCTGGCTGGGCCATTTCGAGGTCTGGCCGGAGGACGGCGAGATCGTCTTCCGTCACTCGCTGGCGTTGCCGCACGGCGAGCGGCCGACCTTGGCCCAGGCCGCATCCATGATCGACGCGGCGGTCGAGGCGGCGGACCGTTACTATCCGGCGTTCGACTTCCTGATCCGCGGCGCGCGCAAGCCGCAGGACGCCATCGACGCCTGCCTGTTCGAGACCGTCGGCACCGCCTGATGGCGCGACCGGTCGTCCTGGTGGGCTGTGGCCGCCTGGGCTCGGCCATCGCCGAGGGCTGGCTGGCCAGCGGCGCGGTGGCGGCCGCAGACCTGATTATCCTGAATCCGTCGGTGAAGCCGGTCATGGACGCGGCGCGGGCGGCGGGCGCGCGGATCAATCCTCCCGTCGACAGTCTGAAAGACGCACGCGCCATCGTGCTGGCGGTTAAGCCGGCGAAATGGCGCGAGGCGTCGGCGCCGCTGGTCGGCGTGTTGGCGGATGACGCCGTCATCGTGTCCGTCATGGCGGCGGTCAGGGGGGGCGCGCTGTCGTCGGTATTCGGGGACCGGATCATCGGCCGGGTCATGCCGACCACGGGCGTCGCGCGGGCGCAGGGCTTGGCTACCGTTTGGGCCGACAGCGCGGCAGGGCGTGAAGCGGCCCACGCCCTGTTCATACCGGTGGCCGAGACGGTGGATCTGGCCGAGGAAGGTCTGATGGACGTGGCGACCGCCGTGGTCGGCGCCGGTCCGGCCTATTTCTACGCCTTCACCCAGGCGCTGGCGCAGGCGGGGCAGGCGGCGGGGCTGGACCCCGAGGCTGCGCAGCAACTGGCCCGGGCGACGCTGAAATCGGCGGCGGGTGGTTTGCCGGATGAGATGAGCCTGTCGGACGCCGTGGCGCGGGTCGCCTCGCCCGGCGGCGTGACCCAGGCCGGGCTGGCGGTGCTGGCGGACAATGGGCTGACGGCGACGGTGACGGACGCGATCCGCGCCGCCACCGACCGCTCGATCGAACTATCGCGAGACGTACCGGCCTGAGGCCAGGTTGCGAGCGAACCGGTCATAACCGATTGACGCTTCCTGCCAGGTGGTGAAGGCGCGCACGTCCTGAATGTTGCTGTTGAAGCGCGAGTAGCGCACGGGGATGCGCTGACCGTCCGCCTTGATGATCTCGCCTTCGACGGCCAGGCCGCCGATGCTGCGGCTGTGGATCGGGTCCAGGCCGGGTTTGTCGGACATCTGCTGGAAGGTGGGGCGGTTCGGCTTGAGGTCAGTCAGGACCAGATGGATCTGGGCGTCCTTAAGCTCCTCGTTGTCGGCCAGGGCCTGACGGATCGCCGCCGTCAGCTGGAACACCTGTTCCCCGACCTCGCGTTCGCCCAGCTTGGAGACATCCTCTCGAAGGCGGGGACCGATATCGACCGAGACGCCCGCGGGCTGGGCCTGGACGGCGCCGGCTACGATGAGCGCGGCGAGCGGGGCGAGAAGAGCGAAACGGCGCATGGAAGCCTCCTGATCCTGAAGTCGCCATCATGCCGCGCGCTCGTCTGAACGGTGGATGAACGGTGAAGCTGGGCGCTAGCCCGGCAGGCGGATCAGGGCGCGCAAACCACCCAGGTCACTGCGGTCCAGAGTGATGTCGCCACCGTGGCCGCGCGCCACGTCTCGGGCGATGGCCAGGCCCAAACCGACGCCCTTGCGGTTCTGGTTGCGCGCGGGATCCAGTCGCGAGAAGGGGCGGAAGGCTTCCTCGTGCATCTCGTCCGGGATGCCGGGCCCGTCGTCCTCGACCACGATCTCGAGCCCGCCCGAGGGGAGGGCGCGGGCCGATAGGCGAACATGCTCGCCATGGGCGGCGGCGTTGCCGGCCAGGTTGGCCAGGGCGCGCTTGAAGGCCAACGGCCGAACCGAGGCGGACAGGTCGTCGGGCGCGGACAGATCGACCTCGGCCCCGGCGCGGCGGGCGTCATCGCCCGCGACGGTCAGCAGGTCGCGGACGCGAATGGTCTGGGGCGCCTCACCCGCCTCGCCCCGGGCGAAGGCCAGATATTCGTCGATCATATGCTCCATCTCGTCCAGGTCGGAGCGCATGGCGTCGGCGCGCTTGAACGGTGGGGCCAAGGCCAGTTCAAGCCGCAGACGGGTCAGGGGCGTGCGCAGGTCGTGACTGACCGAGGCCAGCAGGGCCGTGCGCTGGTCGATATGGCGCTGGATGCGGTCGCGCATGTCCATGAAGGCCTTGGCCGCCGCCCGAACCTCGCGCGCGCCGTGCGGCTTGAAGCGGGGTTCGTTCTCGCCCCGGCCAAAGGATTCGGCGGCGTCGGCCAGCCGCTCGATGGCGCGCACCTGATTGCGGATGAACAGGATGGCCACGCCCATCAGCAGCACGGTCGCCACGAACAGCCACAGGACGAAGATATGGGCCTGGGTCGCCACCGCGCGCTCGCGCGGGGCGATGAAGCGCAGCACCCCCTGCGGCTGCTGCACCTGAATGTCGACATAGGCGGGGTAGCGGGTGGTGTCGAACCAGTAGGGATCGTCCAGGCGCGAGGCCAAGGCGTGATCCAGCGCCCGGTCGACGACGCCAAGGGCCCCGCGCCGCTGCTCGGTCGGCAGGCTGCGGTCGTCCTGAAGCGCGATCGACAGTTGCATCGAGCGCTCGGCGCGGTCGGCGATAACCTCCAGATTCCGGGGTGTGGGTTCGTCGCGATAGCTCTCGACCGCCCAGGCGATGTCGCCGGCCAGACCTTCGGACAGGCGCGAGGTGACGGTCTGCCAGTGGGCGTCGAAGAAGGCCCAGGTCACCGCCACCTGCATGACCAGCACCGGCAGCACAATGATCAGCAGCGAACGGCCCCAGAGCGACGTCGGCAGGCGTCGCTTCAGGAACCGCGTCCACAGGGCCGGGGACAGGCGCATCAGCGGCTCAGTCGGGCGCCAGCATATAGCCGACGCCGCGCACGGTCTGGAGGTAGCGCGGGTTCTTGGGGTCCGCCTCCAGCTTGCGGCGCAGGCGGGTCACCTGGACGTCCACGGCGCGGCCGGTGATGTCGGCGGTGTCGGGCGACAGGGTCATGCGCTCGACCGGGGCGTGGGCGTGGATGGCCAGGGTCTTGAGCAACTGGGCCTCCGCCTCGGTCAGGCGCATCGGCTGCCCGTCGCGCGATAGCTCCAGCCGCTCCATGTCGAAGACGGCGGCGCCCAGCTTGATCTCGCGCGGGGTCATCGGCTTGCCGCCGGTGCGGCGCAGGATGGCGTCGATGCGCAGCGCCAGTTCGCGCGGGTCGAACGGCTTGGACATATAGTCGTCGGCCCCGCGCGACAGCCCTTCGATCCGGTCGTCGGGATCGCCGCGCGCGGTCAGCAGCAGGACCGGCGTGCGCGACAGGGCCGCCTGGCTGCGGATCCAGGTCGTCAGGTCAAACCCGCTTTCACCCGGCATCATCACGTCCAGCACGATCAGGTCGAACTCGATCAGCTCGACCAGCCGCCGGGCGGCGCCCGCGTGGGCCGCGCCGGTGACGCGATAGCCCTCGCGCGCCAGGAATTCCTTGAGCAGTTCGCGGATCCGGTCGTCGTCATCGACGATCAGCAGATGCCGCCCGCTGCCCGGCGCGGCGACGGGGCCGGAGCGACTGCTGGAACGCGGATCAACGGCGCTCACAGCGAATCTCCCGCCATGACCGTGATCCGGGCGTTGACCTGAGGGGTCAGTCGGCGTCTAAACGCGTGACCTTCGCGGGAGACGTTATTCAATGGCCTTCGTTCCTTTCGACGATCGTGACGGCTGGATCTGGTTTGACGGCGAGTTCGTGCCCTGGCGGGAAGCGAAAACGCACGTTCTGACCCATGGCCTTCACTATGGCTCGTCGGTGTTCGAGGGTGAGCGTATGTATGGTGGCGAAATCTTCAAGCTGACGGCGCATAGCGAGCGGCTGAAGCGATCCGCCGAACTGCTCGATTTCGAAGTCCCGTACAGCGTGGCCGAGATCGACGCCGCCTGCAAGGAAACGTGCGAAAAGAACGGCCTGATCGACTGCTATGTGCGCCCGGTGGCCTATCTGGGTTCGGAGCAACTGAGCGTCACGGCCAAGAACAGCAAGGTCCACCTGGCCATCGCGGCATGGGAATGGCCCAGCTATTTTGACCCTGAGGTCAAGAAGAAGGGTATCCGCCTGGAGTGGGCCAAATGGCGCCGCCCCGACCCGGCCACGGCGCCGTCCACGGCCAAGGCGGCCGGTCTGTACATGATCTGCACCATGTCCAAGACGGCGGCCGAGAAGCGCGGCTTTGCAGACGCCATGATGCTGGACTGGCGCGGCTATGTCGCCGAGGCGACGGGCGCCAACGTCTTTTTCGTCAAGGACGGCGTCCTGCACACCCCGCGCGTGGACCACATCCTGGACGGCATTACCCGCCAGACTGTGATCGAAATGGCCCAGGCGCGCGGCGTCGAAGTGATCGTGCGCGACATCCTGCCGGAAGAGCTGTCGGACTTCAGCGAATGCTTCCTGACCGGATCGGCCGCCGAGGTGACGCCGGTCAGCGAGATTGGCGAGTACCGGTTCGTTCCCGGCGAACTGTCGCTGTCGCTAATGGACGACTACGGCAAGCTGGTGCGGCGCGAGCTGTGATGGCTCAGGGAGCGGGGTCTGTCTCCGCTTCCGTCCGCGCCGCCTTGCGAGCCAGACGCCCGGCCTTGACCCGCCGCCGCCAACGCCATCCCAGCCAGCCCAGCGGCCCGAATACGATCAGCAGGGGCAGGGCGCCGGCCAGGAACAGAATCAGGCCGCCCAGCGTGCTCATGAAGACATAGGCGGCGCTTTCCAGCGCGCCCTGGACAGGTCGCATGGCGCTGTCCGGGGCCAACTGGCCGGCGGCGAGATAGTCGATATCCAGTCGGGACGTCTGGACCCGGGTCCGCATCACTGTCAGGGCCGAACGGGTGGCGTCCAGCTCTCCCTGAACACGCGCCAGTTCCCGTTCGACCTGAAGCAGTTGCTCAAGCGTGCCGCTGCGTGTGGCCAGCAGTTGCTGCAGGCGATCGCGCAGGGTTTCGAGCGCGCGCATCCGCGCCTCGGTGTCAACCAGTTGGCGGGTCAGATCTTCGCTTTCGGTGGCGGCTTCGGCCACGCGACCGCCGGCGGATCGCGCCTCGCCATCCAGCCCGGCCCGGAAACGGGTCACAAATGCCGGCGTGGCCCGCATTTCCAGACGCGCGCGTACTTCGTCCCGGCCCTGTCGATTGGCGCTGGAGCCGATCACCTGACAGGTCGCGACCCCGGCGATGACGCAGGCCCGGTCATGCCGCGCCATCAAGGTCGTGGTCTGGTCCGCAGGCAGTTCCAGCGCGAAATGGTAGGCGTAGGCCATGCTCGGCGTCGTGATGGCTGCAACGTTAGTCGCGGCGCCCGCGGCCGGGACGGACGGCGCCGCGACGGGCGCGGCGGGCGAGACCATCTCCATATTGACCCCCGCCTTCTCCGCATGCGGGTGTGAGGCCGGTTGACTGCACCCGCCCAGAACCGCTCCGCTGGCCGCGATCAAAAGCAATCCCTTGTGCATCACCATCTCCCCATTCCCGCCATAACGACGATCTGGCGATGGCATAACGGCGAAGGTTGGGCGGCGGTGCGACCGCGATACGGCGCGCATTTCATCGCTCTCTTGCCAGCCGACGCGTCGTGGCGTTCAAGCGATGATTGAACACCGGCGTCCGCCGGTGGCGGAGCCGTTTGAATGTTCAGCTTTCTGAACCTCCAGAGCTTGCTGGGTCTGGTCGTCATCGTCGCCGTCTGCTGGGCGGTGTCCGAGAACCGGCGCGCGTTTCCGTGGCGGCTGACGCTGGGCGCCGTCGGGGTTCAGGCGGCGCTGGTGCTGGCGCTGTTCGGCATTCCGGGCTCGCAGGTGGTGCTGGCCGCGATCACAGGGGCGGTGGACGGGTTGGCGCGGGCCACGAACGAGGGGACGCGGTTCGTGTTCGGCTATCTGGCGGGCGGGGACCAGCCCTATGCGGTCACCAACGACGGGGCGCTGTTCACCTTCGCGTTTCAGGTGCTGCCGTTGATCCTGGTGATTTCGGCGCTGTCGGCGCTGCTGTGGCACTGGAAGGTGCTGAAGTGGATCACCCACGGCTTCGGCTTTCTGTTCCAGCGGACCATGGGGCTGGGCGGCGCGTCGGCGCTGGCGGTGGCGGCCAACATCTTTCTGGGCATGATCGAGAGCCCGATCGTCATCCGCGCCTATCTGGACAAGCTGACCCGGTCCGAGCTGTTCCTGATGATGGTGGTCGGGCTGGCGACCGTGGCCGGTTCGACCATGGTGGCCTATGCCGCCATCCTGTCGCCGGTGCTGACGAATGCGGCGGGCCATGTGCTGGTCGCGTCCATCGTTTCGGCGCCGGCGGGGGTGCTGCTGGCGCGCATCCTGATCCCGGAAAAGCCGGGGCAGGGCGGAGCGGTCGCCGACTATAATTCGGCGCTGAAATACGACAGCGCCATCGACGCTATCGTCAAGGGTACGGCCGACGGCCTGATGGTGGTGCTGAACATCTCGGCCGTGCTGATCGTGTTCGTGGCGCTGGTGGCGCTGGTGAACGTGATGCTGGGCGGGTTCGTGATCGGGGGCGAGGCGCTGACGGTCGAGCGGATCCTGGGGGTGCTGTTCGCGCCGGTGGCCTGGCTGACCGGGGTCGAATGGGCCGAGGCGTCCAAGGCGGGCTGGCTGCTGGGCGTCAAGCTGACCCTGACCGAGTTCGTCGCCTTCATCGAACTGGGCAAGGTTCCGGCCGGCGAGATGAGCGAGCGGACGCGGATGTTGATGACCTATGCGCTGTGCGGCTTCGCCAACATCGGCTCGGTCGGGATCACCGTGACGGGCTTGAGCGTGCTGATGCCCGAGCGGCGCGAGGAGGTGCTGGGTCTGGTGTGGAAGGCGCTGTTCGGCGGCTTCCTGGCCACGCTGATGACCGCCTGCGTCGTCGGGGCCTTGCCGGGGGCGGTGTTCGGGCAGTAGCGTTGCGATAAGCAACGGAGGGTTCGTTCATGAAGCTCTACACCTCGCATCGCGCGCCCAATCCCCGCCGGGTCCGCTGGGTCATGGCCGAGAAGGGCGTGACGGACGTCGAGGTCGCGGAGATCGACCTGCTGTCGGGCGAGCACAGGACGCCGGAATACCGGGCCAGGGTGGGCGTGCCGCACGTGCCGGCGCTGGAGCTAGACGACGGGACCTGCATCTCGGAATCCATCGCTATCTGCCGCTATCTGGAGGCGCTGCACCCCGAGCCGAACCTGTTCGGGCGCGACCCGCAGGAACAGGCGGTGATCGAGATGTGGACGCGCCGGTGCGAGATCTATCTGGCCAATCCGATGATGCTGAACGTGCGCTTCAGCCACCCGGCCCTGGCCGCGCTGGAGGCCCCGCAGCCTCAGGTCGCCGAATACAGCCGCGTCGGCGCCGAGAAATTCATGAAGACGCTGGACCGCCGCCTGGCCGACCACGAATTCATCGCCGCCGACCGCTTCACCATCGCCGACATCGTCGCCGTGGTCGGCCTGGATTTCGCCCGCCTGATCAAATACCGCCCGCCGGAAGGGCTGGAACACCTGGCGCGCTGGCAGGGGGTGTGTAAGGCGCGGGAGGCGGCGAAGGCGGGGGCTTGAGCCGTCGATGCGCGCCCTGACGCCGCCGGATCGGTGGCTGGCCATCCTGCTGGCCGCGCTGGCGGGCTATGTCGACAGCCTGGGCTTTCTGCATCTGGGCGGCGTCTTTGTCTCCTTCATGAGCGGCAACACGACCCGCATGGCGGTGGGGCTGGCCGAGGGTCGTTGGGCCGCTGCGGCGGAGGTCGCGGGGATCCTGACCCTGTTCGTGCTGGGCGCCATGATTGGCGCCCTGGCGGCGGGCGGCGAAGGGGCGCGGTCGCGCAGCCGGGTTCTGGCGGTCGAGGCCCTGCTGCTGGCGGGCGCCGCGCTCGCGGCCGGTGTGGGGATGGCGCCGCTGGCCGTGGGCCTGATGGTCATGGCCATGGCGATCGAGAATTCCGTCTTCCTGCGTGACGGCGAGGTGGGGGTCAGCCTGACCTACATGACCGGCACCCTGGTCAAGCTGGGCCAGGCGCTGGCGGCGGCCCTTCGCGGACGCGGCGATCCGTGGGCGTTCCGACCCTATCTGGCCCTGTGGGCGGGCCTGACGGGCGGCGCCCTGATCGGCGCCCTGGCCTATGGCGCTCTGGGGCTGGCGGCGCTGTGGCCGGCGGCGCTGTTCGCGGGCCTGCTGGCGGTCCTGACGCGGCTCAGCCGCGCGGCGTGAATTTCCGGATGACGCCCGAGAAGGTCAACAGGGGGCGCTCGCCGGTGGTGATCTGGCCGCGGACGAAGATCAGGCTCTTGCCCGCCTTGATGACCTGGCCGGTGGCCTCGATCAGTTCGCCGACATAGGCGCCGTCGATGAAGGTGGAGTCCAGCTGGACCGTGACGCCCGAGGCGCCCTCCATCTCCTGATAGGCGATCTGGAACATGGCGATGTCGGCGAAGGTCATCAGGCAGCCGCCGTGCATGCGGTCGCCGGCGTTCATGTGCTTTTGCTCGGCACGGAAGGCGCAGCGCATGTGACCGTCGGGGTCGGGCTTGAAGTAGAAGGGGCCGACGACGCTGTCGAAGGTGTCGTGCAGGTCATATGTCTGCCAGCCGGCGAATTCGCCCTCGGTGACGGTGATTTTCGCGACCATGAGATCCTCTTAGTGGCTACCGCGCTTTGCGCTGCTTGAGCCGAGTTGGCTACGACTTGAGCGCGGCGCCTTCATCTTGCTCTCGCAATGCAGCATATAGGCGCAATGAGCGACCCAATCGAAGCGGCCATTTTCGAAAAACTGGCCAAGGCCGACCCCAAGAACGTCGGCGGCAAGAGCATTGAACCGGCCGAGGTGGCCAAGGAGCTGCAGCCCGAGCAGTGGCAGCGCATGCTGCCCAAGGTGAAGGCCGTGGCGCTGGGCCTGATGCGTCAGGGCAAGCTGACCATCACCAAGAAGGGCAAGCCGGTCGATCCGAACGCGTTTCGTGGCGTGATCCGCCTGCGCCTGCCGACCGAGGCCGAGACGGCGGCGGCCCTGGCGGCTCTGTCGCCGGTCGAAGCGTCGGATGACGATTTCGACTGAGGGCCTGGACGCTGTCCTGTCGGACATCCGCGCCTGCCGCGCGTGTCTGGGACAGTTGCCGCACACGCCGCGGCCGGTGGTCATGGTGCGTCCGGAAACGCGGCTGCTGATCTGCGGCCAGGCGCCGGGGCGGCGGGTGCATGAAAGCGGGCGGCCCTTCACCGATCCGTCGGGCGACCGGCTGCGCGACTGGCTGGGCGTGGACTACGAGACCTTTTACGCCGACCCGCGCCTGGGCGTGGCGGCGCAGGCGTTCTGCTATCCGGGCACGGCGCCGAAAGGCGGGGACTATCCGCCGCCGAGGCGATGCGCCGAGCTGTGGCGGCCCCGGCTGCTGGCGGAACTGCCGAACGTCGAGCTGACCCTGCTGGTCGGCGGCTATGCGCAGGCGTGGGCGCTGGGCGAGCGGGCGAAGGCCAACATGACCGAGGCGGTGCGGGCGTGGCGCGAGTTTGCGCCCACCATCCTGCCGCTGCCGCATCCGTCGTGGCGCAACACCGCATGGCTGCGCAGAAATCCGTGGTTCGAGACTGAGGTGCTGCCTTATCTTCGGGAGAGGACAGCGGAGATTTTGGCGTGACCCACAGGTGGATGGCGGCGGCGTTGACGGCTCTGGGTCTGATGACCGCCGCCTGCGCCACCCCCTATGTCCAGCCGGCGCAGAGGCCGGTCGTCGGGTTCGCCGGGCCGGTGATCGAGGAGGGGACGCTGGGGCGCGGCGCCTTTGTCGTGCAGGACGGGGCGCGGCTGCCGTATCTGCGATGGAGCCCGACGGAGCAGGAGGCGTGGGCTGTGATCGTGGCCCTGCACGGGTTCAACGACCACTATGCCTCCTTCCGGCTGGCCGGACCGTGGTGGGCGCAGCGGGGCATAGAGACCTGGGCCTATGACCAGCGCGGCTTTGGCCTGGCGCCGAACAAGGGCGAATGGGCGTCCGAGAGTCTGACGAGCGAAGACCTGAGGACCGTCGTGGCGCTGATCCGGGCGCGGCAGCCGAACGCCCTGATCGTGGTCGTAGGCGAGAGCATGGGCGGATCGTCGGCCATCGCCGCCTTTGGGTCGAACCGACCGCCGGACGCGGACCGCGTGATCCTGCTGGCGCCCGGCGTGTGGGGATGGTCCAGCCAGAGCCCGGTCAATCGCGCGGGGTTGTGGGTCGCGGCGCGGGCGCTGGGCGATCTGGCGGTCGAGCCGCCGTCCTTTGCCGTGCGCAAGATCAGGGCCTCGGACAATACGCTGGAGTTGATCCGCAACGGGCGCGATCCGCAGAGCATCCTGGCCACCCGGTTCGACACCCTGTCGGGTCTGGTCGATCTGATGGAGACGGCGACTGACCGGCTGGGCGCGGTCAAGGCGCCGACGCTGCTGCTGTACGGCGCGCACGACCAGATTATCGAGAAGCGACCGATGCGACTGGCGCTGGAGCGGGCGGGCGAGCGGCCCGACCTGCGCACGGCGTATTATTCCGACGGCTGGCACATCCTGAACCGCGATCTGGCGGCCGAGGTGGTCTATCTCGACGTCGAGGCCTGGCTGCGTGATCCGGCGGCGGCGTTGCCGTCAGGCGCGCCTGAGGTGCTGCCGACGCTGAGGGCGGATCGCGAAGCGCACTGACGCGAAATGGTCATGCTTGCCGTCTAGGCCATCGAGGCGTATCTGGCGCGCAACAAAAAAACACCCCGGGAAAGGCCTGTCATGGGCAAGACGCTGTTCGATTCTCCTTCCTTTGCGAACCATGAGGGCGTGCACGCCTTTCATGATGAAAAGACTGGTCTGAAGGCTATCGTCGCCGTGCACTCGACTGCGCGCGGCCCGGCCGTGGGCGGCACCCGCATGTGGAACTACGCCTCGGCCGAAGAGGCGCTGGAGGACGTGCTGCGCCTGTCGAAGGGCATGAGCTACAAGAACGCCATCGCCGATCTGGAGATGGGCGGCGGCAAGTCGGTCATCATCGGCGACAGCCGCACGCAAAAGACCCCTGAACTGTTCCGCGCCTTTGGCCGCTTCGTCGATCAGCTGGGCGGGACCTATTACGCCGCCGAGGACGTGGGCGTGTCGGTCGCCGACATCGCCGAGGCCCGCAAGGTCACGACCCGGGTTCTGGGTCTGAGTGACGGGCCTGAAGCGTCGGGCGATCCGTCGCCGGTCACCGCCGAGGGCGTGTTCCGCTCGACCCTGACCGTGGCGCGCCGCCTGTGGAAACAGGATGACCTGACCGGCCTGACCATCGCCATGCAGGGCGTCGGCCATGTCGGCGGCTATCTGGCCGACAAGCTGCACAAGGCCGGCGCCAGGCTGGTCATGACCGACGTCAACACCGCCGTCCTGGCCGAGGTCGCTGCTCGCACCAACGCCGAGATCGTGGCGCCGGACGCCATCTATGACGTCAAGGCCGACATCTATGCGCCCTGCGCCCTGGGCGCGACGCTGAACCCGCAGACGCTGGAGCGGCTGACGGTCAAGGCGGTGGTCGGCGCCGCCAACAACCAGCTGGCCACGCCCGACATCGGCCAGATCCTGTTCGAACGCGGCGTGCTGTATGCGCCCGACTATGTCGTCAACGGCGGCGGGATCATCAACGTGGCCTCGGAAATGAACGCCCGTCAGACCGGCGGCGCCTATGACCCGGCCTGGGTCGAGGGCAAGCTGTCGCGCCTGATGGAGACGCTGGAGGAGATCCTGGAGCGGTCGGAAAGCGAGAAGCGCCCGACGCACGAGATCGCCGACGCCATCGCCGAAGCTCGCATCGCGGCGGCGGCGGCGAAGAAGGCGGAGCTGCTGAAGGCGGCGTAACGTCATTCCTTCTCCCCTTGCGGGAGAAGGTGGGCGCTGCAGGCGCAGATGAGGGGTGTGAGCGTCGCGATCGAAAGGTCGCGGCGCTTTTTCTTGTCCGCAGGCTAAGGGATGGCGCGCCGCCACCCCTCATCCGTCTTGCTCCGCAAGCCACCTTCTCCCGCAAGGGGAGAAGGGATCGTTAGGGCTTCTTAACGCGTCGTTTACCACGCAGGCGGCACTTTCTGCCTAGCGGGCGGCTGTTGCTTCGCGTGTGTGTTTGGGGCGGGACGCGTGGGCGGCTTCACGGCGGCGTTGCAAAGATTTGGGATCGGCCGTCTGGCGGCGGTTCTGGGCGTGGCCGCGGGCGTCGCGGCCGTGCTGGTCGCCGTCATGCTGCGCATCGGCCAGGCGCCGGACGCGCTGCTGTATTCCAACCTGGACCTGCGCGAAGCCGGTGAGATCACCGCCGCCCTGGACCAGTCGGGCATCAAATACTCCACCAAGGGCGACGGCTCGACGATCATGGTCGATCGCGATCAGGTCGGGACCGCGCGCCTGATGCTGGCGGGCAAGGGTCTCGTGACCTCGGGCTCGGTCGGCTACGAGATCTTCGACAACCAGTCGGTGCTGGGACAGACCGAGTTCCAGCAGAACCTGAACGAACAGCGCGCCCTGCAAGGCGAGCTGTCGCGCACCATCATGTCGATGCGCGGCATCACTGCCGCCCGCGTCCACATCACCATGCCGCGCCGCGAGATGTTCCAGTCGGCGGCGGTCGATCCCACGGCGGCCGTGGTCGTCGGTCTGGGCGGTCGGGATCTGACGAACGATCAGGTCCGGGCCATCCGCAACGTCGTCGCGTCGTCCGTGCCAAACCTGAAACCGGATCGCGTCACCGTCGCCGACGAGACCAACCGCACCCTGGCCGCCGGTTCGGAAGACCAGGGCTTCACCTCGGCGTCCGCTGAACAGGCCAAGGGCAACGCCGAGGCGCAGTTGCAGTCGCGGATCAAGGATCTGGTCGAGGGCGTCGTCGGCGCCGGCGCCGCGCGCGTCCAGGTGACGGCAGACATCGATCACAGCCGCTCGACCACCCAGGAGCAGAAGTTCGATCCGGATGGCCAGGTGGTGCGCTCGACCTCGTCCAACGGCTCGACCTCGCAGGACACGACCGGCGCGTCGGATGGCGGGGCGACGGCGGCGAACAATATCCCGGGCGGCGAGGCGCCGGCCACGACGCCGCTGGGCTCGACCAACTCGCAGAACAACGAGACGACCAACTACGAAATCTCGAACACCACCACGACGACGGTCAAGGAGCCGGGCGAGGTCCGCAAGCTGTCGGTCGCGGTCGCCGTGGATGGCAAATGGACCCCGGCCGCCGACGGCAAGGGCGAGCCGACCTATGCTCCGCGCACCGCTGAAGAGATCGAACAGATCAAGCGCCTGGTCAGCTCGGCCGTAGGCATCAGCGCCGATCGTGGAGATCAGATCGAGGTCATCAACGTCCGCTTCAACCGCGACGCCGCGCCGATCGGCGGCACAGAGGGCGGCGATCCGCTGTTCAACTTCAACAAGAACGACATCATGCGCGGCGTGGAGCTGCTGGTGCTGATGGTGACGGGCCTGTTGCTGATCTTCTTCGTCCTGCGGCCGCTGCTGAAGACGGCCGGCGGTTCGGGCGGTTTGCCGATGCTGGCCGGCGCGGGCGGCGTGCCGGTGACGGCGCTGGAGACCTCGCCCGTCGGCGCCGTGGCGGCCCTGCCGGGGCAGATGGCCCTGCTGCCGGACGGCTCGGCCATGGACCAGCGCATCGACCTGGCCCGCATCGAGGGGCAGGTGAAGGCCTCGTCGATCAAGAAGGTCGCCGAGTTCGTGGACAAGCACCCGGAAGAGTCGTCCGCGATCCTGCGTAACTGGGTGCAGGAAGGCTGATGGCCGCGCGCATGGTCAACAAGAAGCCGACCGTCGACGACGTCAGAAAGCTGTCGGGGCCCGAGAAGGCCGCCGTCGTGCTGCTGACGCTGGGCGAAGAGCACACCAAGCTGTGGCAGTCGATGGACGACGACGAGATCAAGGAAATCTCGCAGGCCATGGCCGGACTGGGCACCGTCAGCGCCCAGGTCGTCGAGGAACTGCTGGTCGAGTTCGTCTCGGGGATGAGCGGTTCAGGCACGGTCATGGGCAGCCTGGAACAGACCCAGAAGCTGCTGGCCTCGTTCATGCCGGGCGAACGCGTCGACGCCCTGATGGAGGAAATCCGCGGGCCCGCCGGTCGGACCATGTGGGACAAGCTGGGCAATGTGAACGAAGCCGTTCTGGCCAACTATCTGAAGAACGAATACCCGCAGACGGTGGCGGTGGTGCTGTCGCGTATCCGTTCGGACCACGCGGCGCGTGTGCTGACGTCGCTGCCTGAGGATTTTGCGCTGGAGTGCGTGCAGCGGATGCTGCGGATGGAGCCGGTGCAGCGCGACATCCTGGACAAGATCGAACAGACGCTGCGCACCGAATTCATGTCGAACCTGGCCCGCACGTCCAAGCGCGACAGCCATGAGCTGATGGCCGAGATCTTCAACAGCTTCGACCGCCAGACCGAGGCCCGCTTCATCGGCGCGCTGGAAGAGCGCAACCGCGAGGCGGCCGAACGTATCCGCGCCCTGATGTTCGTGTTCGAGGACCTGAACAAGCTGGACCCCGGCGGCATCCAGACCCTGCTGCGCGCAGTCGAGAAGGACTCGCTGGCGCTGGCGCTGAAGGGGTCGTCCGAGGCCCTGCGCGAGATGTTCTTCTCCAACATGTCCGAGCGCGCGTCCAAGATCATGCGCGAGGACATGGAGGGCATGGGGCCGGTGCGTCTGAAGGATGTCGACACGGCCCAGATGGCCATGGTGCAGGTCGCCAAGGATCTGGCCGCCAAGGGCGAGATCGTTCTGGCCGGCCAGGGCGGCGACGACGAGTTGATTTACTGACATGACCCAGCCCGCCACCCGCCCCTACGCCTTTGACACCGAGTTCGACAACGACGGCGCCGTGGTGCGTCCGTCCGCCTTCCGCCCGACCAAGCGGTCCTATCTGCCCGCCGAAGTCGAGGTGATGGTCGCCCAGGCCCGGCTGGAGGCGCGCGAAGCCGCCCTGGCCGAGGTCGAGAGCATCCAGGCCATGGCCGTGGCCGCGATCGGTCAGGCGCTGGCCGCCTCGGCCCCGGCGTTGGCGCAGATTGTCCAGAGCCATCGCGAGCAGTCGGCCGAGCTGGCCCTGGCCGCCGGGCGCAGCCTGGCGTCGGCGGCGCTGGACCGGTTCCCGCAGGGGCCGATCCAGTCGGCGCTGGAAGCGCTGGCGCAGGAAATCGACGCCTCGCCCCGACTGACCATCCATGTCGCCGGCCTGACCGAAGAAAGCCGCAGCCGGATCGAGCGCCTGTGCGCGGATGCCGGTTTTTCCGGCGTCGTCGCCTTCCGCGAGGCGCCGGCCATGCCGGTCGCCGCCTTCCAGCTGGAATGGGCCGATGGCCGGGCGGACTTCGACCCGGTCGGCGCCGCCAACCGCATCACCGAGGCCGTCGCCTCGGCCCTGGCTGCTGAAGCCGGGCATGCTGAACCCCTGCCGCACGGGAGCGCCTACTGATGGCCGCTGACGATCTGTCGCTTGAAGAGTTTCCGGACTCCACCGCCTTGGCCACCATCGACGAGGGCGGGGACAAGACCGCCTCGGACCTGGCTCCTGTGTTCGAGGTACCGGTCAACATCTCGGCCGTGCTGGGCAAGTCGCACATGTCGGTCGCCCAGCTGCTGAAGCTGAACCGGGGATCGGTGCTGGAGCTGGACCGCAAGGTCGGCGAGGCCATCGATATCTTCGTCAACAACCGTCTTATCGCGCGCGGCGAGGTCGTGGTGGTCGAGGACCGGCTGGGCGTGACCATGACGGAAATCATCAAGACCGAGGACTCGGGCGCCTGATCGGCGACCGGTTTTCGAAACAGGATTAGAGGAGAAGAAAGATGCGGCTCCTGGTGGTCGGACGGGTCAGCGGACAGCTGGCGACGGCGGTGAAGATGGCCATGGCGCACGGCGCCAAGGTGCATCATGTCGAGCGCGCGGATCAGGCGACGGAGCAACTGCGCCGGGGTCAGGGCGCGGACCTGCTGATGGTCGACTATCGCATCGACATCGCCGCCCTGATCGCCGCCAACGAGGTCGAGCGGATCTTCGTGCCGGTCGTCGCCTGCGGCGTCGATGCGGGCGCGTCGGAAGCGGCGGCGGCGATCAAGGCCGGAGCCAAGGAGTTCATCCCCCTGCCGCCCGAGGCGGACCTGATCGCGGCGGTGCTGTCGGCGGTGGCCGATGACGACCGGCCGCTGATCTCGGCCGATCCGTCGATGACGGCGGTGCTGGGCCTGGCCGACCAGGTGGCGCGCTCGGAAGCGTCCATCCTGATCACCGGCGAAAGCGGCGTGGGTAAGGAAGTCATGGCGCGCTATCTGCACCAGGGCTCGCGCCGGGCGGACAAGCCGTTCATCAGCGTCAACTGCGCGGCCATTCCGGACAACCTGCTGGAATCCGAACTGTTCGGCCACGAGAAGGGCGCCTTCACCGGCGCCGTGGCGCGCCGCATCGGCAAGTTCGAGGAGGCCGACGGCGGCACCCTGCTGCTGGATGAAATCAGCGAGATGGACGCCCGCCTGCAGGCCAAGCTGCTGCGCGCCATCCAGGAGCGGGTCATCGACCGCGTCGGCGGGACCAAGCCGGTCAAGGTCGACATCCGCATCATCGCCACCTCAAACCGGGATCTGGCCCGCGCGGTCAGCGAAGGCACGTTCCGAGAGGATCTGTTGTATCGCCTGAACGTCGTGAACCTGCGCCTGCCGTCGCTGCGCGAACGGCCGGGCGACATCGCCGTGCTGGCCGATCACTTCGTCAAGAAATACGCCGCTGCGAACGGCGTGCCGGTTCGGGCGATCGGCGTCGATGCGCGTCGCGCGCTGGTGGCGCATCGCTGGCCCGGCAACGTGCGTGAGCTGGAGAACGCCATGCACCGCGCGGTGCTGCTGGCGACCGGCCCGGAAATCGACGTCGAGGCGATCCGCCTGCCGGACGGCCAGCCGTTGAGCGGCGGCGCAGCAGCCCCTGCCGGCTATTCGGATGCGGGTCTGGCCGGACGGGCGGCGCAGGTCGCGGACGCGGTCACGCGCAGCTTCGTCGGTCAGACCGTGGCCCAGATGGAGAAGACACTGATCCTGGACACGCTGAACCATTGCCTGGGCAACCGCACCCATGCGGCGAACATCCTGGGCATCTCGATCCGCACCCTGCGCAACAAGCTGAACGAATACGCCGACGAGGGGACGAGCATCCCCGCGCCTCAGTCGGGCGTGGCCGGCGCCAGCGGCTACGCCGTCGCCTGACGATGACGATGCGCGCCGATCGCAGAACGGTCCTGACCGGTCTCGGCGCGCTGGGGCTGGGGACGACACTGTCCGCTTGCAGCGCGCCGGAACAGCCCGAGCCGCCGCGACCGGCGCTGGATCTGTCGGCGCTCGAAGCCCGTCACGGCGGCCGGCTGGGCGTCTCGGCGCTGGACATCGCCTTCAACCGCAGCGTCAGCTGGCGCGGACAGGAACGGTTCGCCTATTGCTCGACCTTCAAGCTGTTCCTGGCGGCCGCCGCGCTGGAACGCGTCGAGCGCGGCGAGGAACGGCTGGATCGGTCCATCCGCATCACCCGCGCCGACATGATCAGCCACGCCCCGGTGACCGGCCCCGCCGTGGGCCGCGGCCTGACGGTTCAGGCGCTGTGCCAGGCCATGGTCGAGGTCAGCGACAATCCCGCCGCCAACATCATGATCCGCGAGATGGGCGGACTGAACGCCTGGCGCGACTGGCTGAGAACACTGGGTGACACCTCGACCACGGTGAACCGGTGGGAACCCGACCTGAACAGCGCCATGGCCGACGATCCGCGCGATACCTGCCTGCCGGACCAGACGGTCGGCAATCTTCGCGAGGTGCTGTTGGACGAGCGGCTGACGGCCGGGCATCGCCGCCTGCTGGAAGACTGGATGCTGGCGTCGCCCACGGGGCCGAACCGGATCAAGGCGGCGGCGCCGACGGGCTGGACCGTCGCCCACAAGACAGGCACCGGCGCGAACGGCGCGACCAACGACATCGGACTGCTGCGCCCGCCGTCGGGCCAGCCGGTTCTGGTCGCCGCCTATTTCACCGAAGCGCCCGACGCCACGACGGCGCAACGCGAGGCCGTGCTGGCCCAGGGCGTGCGCGAGGCGCTGCGGGCGCTGGGCCATGGCTGAGCGGACGCGAATCCTGTCATCAGGGGCCATGAGCACCGGATGCCCCCGCCATGGCTGACGTCCACCTGATGAAGGACGGGATGGCCCGCCCCACGGGCCGTGACGTCATGGGCTGGATGGGGCGCGGCGAAGTGCTGCTGGCGCTGGGCGTCATCGGCATCGTCATGCTGCTGATCGTGCCGGTCCCGCAGATGCTGCTGGACTTCCTGCTGGCCATATCGATCACCAGCAGCGTGCTGATCCTGATGACGGCGCTGCTGATGAAGCGGCCGCTGGATTTCGCCATCTTCCCGACGGTCCTGCTGGTGGCGACGCTGTATCGCCTGGGCCTGAATCTGGCGTCGACGCGACTGATCCTGAGCCACGGCCACGAGGGGCACGACGCCGCCGGTCAGGTGATCCAGGCGTTCGGCAACCTGATGATGGGCGGCAATTTCGTCATCGGCATCATCATCTTCGCCATCCTGCTGGTGGTGAATTTCGTGGTCATCACCAAGGGTTCGACCCGCATCGCCGAAGTGTCGGCCCGCTTCACCCTGGATTCCATGCCGGGCAAGCAGATGGCCATCGACGCCGACCTGTCGTCCGGCCTGATCGACGAGGACGCGGCCAAGCTGCGCCGCAAGGAGTTGGAGCAGGAATCCACCTTCTTCGGCGCCATGGACGGCGCCTCGAAATTCGTGCGCGGCGACGCCGTTGCGGGCCTGATCATCACCTTCATCAACGTCATCGGCGGCATTCTGATCGGGGTGCTGCAGCACCAGATGCCGGCGGGCGAGGCGGCCAACACCTATGTGCTGCTGACCGTCGGCGACGGGCTGGTGACGCAGGTGCCGGCGCTGATCGTGTCGATCGCCGCGGGCTTCCTGGTGTCGAAGGCCGGGGTCGAGGGTTCGGCGGACAAGGCGCTGGTCAAGCAGCTGGCGACCAATCCGGTCAGCCTGGGCGTGGTGTCGGCCATGTCCGGCGTCATCGGCCTGATCCCCGGCATGCCGCTGATCCCGTTCGCGGCCCTGTCGCTGGGCGCCGGCTTCATGGCGTGGAAGCTGGGTCGGGAGAAGCTGAGGCCCGCCGTGACTGACGTGGACCTGTCGGCGGCCAGCGGTCCGCGTGAGGAGATCGAGGAGCCCATCGGCACGGCGCTGAACATCGATGAGGTCAAAATCGAGCTGGGCTATAGCCTGCTGTCGCTGATCAATGACCTTGAGGGGCGGCGCCTGACCGATCAGGTCAAGGCGCTGCGCCGTTCGCTGGCGCAGGAGTACGGCTTCGTCATGCCGGCGGTGCGTATCCTGGATAACATGCGCCTGCCGACCCAGGGCTATTCGCTGCGCATCAAGGAGATGGAGGCCGGGCAAGGCGAGGTCCGGCTGGGCTGCCTGATGGCGATGGACCCGGCGGGGCGTCAGGTCGAACTGGCGGGCGAACACACCAAGGAGCCGGCGTTCGGCCTGCCGGCGACCTGGATCGATGAGGCGCTGCGGGAAGAGGCGACATTCCGCGGCTATACGATCGTGGATCCCTCGACCGTCCTGACGACGCACCTGACCGAGGTGCTGAAGGAGAACATGGCCGACCTGCTGTCCTATGCCGAGGTCCAGAAGCTGCTGAAGGAACTGGACGGTGAGGAGAAGAAACTGGTCGACGAACTGATCCCCTCGGTGGTGACGGTCACGACCTTGCAGCGCGTGCTGCAGTCGCTGTTGCGCGAGAAGGTGTCGATCCGCGACCTGGCGGCCATTCTGGAAGGCCTGGCCGAGGCCGCGCCGCACACGACCAGCGTGACCTATCTGGTCGAGCACGTCCGGTCGCGACTGGGGCGGCAGCTGTGCTGGCAGCATCGCGGTGACGACGGGGCGCTGCCCATCGTCACCCTCTCGCCGGAATGGGAACAGGCGTTTTCTGACGCACTGGTCGGCCAGGGCGAGGAGAAGCAACTGGCCATGGCGCCGTCACGGCTCCAGGACTTTATCCGGGCGGTCCGCGACGTGTTCGAGCGCGCGGCCATGGCGGGTGAAACGGCGGTGCTGCTAACCGGCCCGCAGGTGCGGCCCTATGTCCGTTCTATCATCGAGCGGTTCCGGGGGCAGACTGTGGTGATGAGCCAGAACGAGGTCCACCCTCGCGCACGCCTGCGGACCATCGGGCAGGTTTAGGGGCGCTGCCCAAAGCCAAGGCTGGACACAGACGTTTGCGTCGCTAATGGTTTGCGCGCATGGCATTGGCGATTAAGGACAATCTGGCGGCGCTGGCCCGCTTTATGCGGACGCCGACGCTGGCGCGTTCGGTGGTGGGCCTATTGTCCGGCGCCATTGTCCTGCTGCTGATCGTCAATCTGCTGACCTTCCTGATGATCCGCGAGACCGCGCGCTTCAATCGCCGGGTCGAGCAGGGGCAGGCTGTGCGGCTGGTCGGGCAGGATCTGCTGACGCGCCTGGTGGATGCCGAGACGGGCCAGCGCGGTTTCCTGCTGACGGGACGGGCCGACTATCTGGATGTCCACGATGAGGCGATCGTGGAATTGCCGGGGTTGTTCGCGCGGCTGGAAGAACTCACGAAAGATGACCCGGACCTGAGCGGGCGGGTAGAGCATGTCGGAGCCCTGTCGCGCGAGCGTCTGAGCGTGATGGAGCGGACCATCGATCTGGCCCGGATGGGGCGGATCGGTGAAGCTGTGCAACTGGCGCGCAGCGGTCAGGGCAAGGCCCTGATGGATGACATGCGCGCGGAAATCGCCGCCATCGACGAGATCGAGGCGACGCGCCAGACCTTCCGCACCCGGCGAACCGAATGGGCCGGGACCATGACGGTGGTGGCCAACAGCGTGGGCGGCCTGCTGATCCTGATGCTGGCGGTGGTCAGCCTGTGGCTGGTCCGGAACTATGTCCGCGAGATCGAGCGGGCGCGTACGGCGCTGGACCAGGCCAACGCCTCGCTGGAAGACAAGGTGCGGGCCCGTACGGGCGAACTGACCCGCGCCAACGAAGAGATTCAGCGTTTCGCCTATATCGTCAGCCATGATCTGCGGTCGCCGCTGGTCAATGTGATGGGTTACACCGCCGAACTCGAGCAGGCGGGCAAGCTTCTGGATCGGCAACTGACTGTGTTCGAGGATAAGGCGCCCGAACTGATTGATGCCGAGGCGACCTATGCCGTGCGCGAGGAGATTCCCGAGGCTATCGGATTCATCCGCGCCTCGACCGCCAAGATGGACCGGCTGATCAACGCCATCCTGAAACTGTCGCGCGAAGGCCGGCGTCACCTGACACCAGAGTCGATGGACATGACCCGTCTGGCCCAGGGCATCGCCGACAGCGTGCAGCACCAGGTGGTCGAGACCGGCGGTCAGATCGTCGTGCATGACCTGCCCGAACTGGACAGCGACCGCCTGTCGGTCGAACAGATTTTCGGCAACCTGATCGACAACGCGGTGAAGTATCTGGAAGTGGGCCGCCCGGGTCTGATCGAGATCGACGGTGAGGAGATCGCCGGGGGCTGGATCGTCTATCGCGTGACCGACAACGGACGCGGTGTGCCGGCCAAGGATCATGAGCGGATCTTTGAGCTGTTCCGCCGCTCGGGCAAGCAGGACCGGCCCGGCGAAGGCCTGGGGCTGGCCTTTGTCCGCAACAGCGTACGCCGCCTCGGCGGCTCCATCGATGTGGAATCCGAGCCTGGAAAGGGCTCGACTTTCCACGTTAAATTCCCCAAACGCCTCATCCTTGCCGAGGCTGGAGACCTAGTATGAGCGCACCGGTGAAAATCGTCATGGTCGAGGACGACCATGGCCACGCCAAGCTGATCGAGAAGAATATCCGGCGGGCGAACATCGCCAACGAGATCGCCCACTTTGCGGACGGCGGTTCGGCGCTGGATTATCTGTTCAGCAGCGAGGTGCGGGCCAATGGGCCGCTGCTGATCCTGCTGGACCTGAACCTGCCGGACATGTCGGGCACCGACATCCTGGCGCAGGTGAAGGCCGACGAGCGTTTGCGCCGCGCGCCGGTCGTCGTGCTGACGACCACGGACGACAAGGTCGAGATCCAGCGCTGCTACGACCTGGGCTGTAACGTCTACATCACCAAGCCGGTCGATTATGAAGCCTTTGCGGGCGCGATCCGTCAGCTGGGCCTCTTCCTGTCGGTCATGCAGGCGCCGGAGATCGAGTGAGCGAGACCGGCGTCATCAAACTCCTGTACATCGACGATGACCGCGGCCTGTCGCGGCTGGTCGAGAAGGAACTGAGCCGTCACGGCTATGTCGTGACGTGCGCGCCCGATGGCGACGCCGGGGTCGAGGCGTTGAAGGCCGGGACGTTCGATATCTGTGCGCTGGATCACTACATGCCCGGTCGTGACGGGCTGGAAGTGTTGCCCGACATCCTTGCGCTGAATGCGCCGCCGCCGGTGGTCTATGTCACGGGGGCCCAGGAAGGCCGGATCGCGGTCGCCGCCCTGCGCGCCGGCGCCGCCGACTATGTCATCAAGGACGTGTCCGAAGACTTCACCGCCCTGCTGCGATCCGCGCTGGAGGACGCCTTGCTGAGGCGGCGTCTGGAACGTGAGAACCAGCGGGTCGAGGAAGAGGTCCGCCTGGCTCGGGATCGCGCCGAGGCCATGCTGCGCGAGGTCAATCACCGGGTCGGTAATTCGCTGCAACTGGTGTCGTCCTTCATGTCGTTGCAACTGCGCCAGCTGGCGGACGAGGGCGCGCGCGCGGCGCTGCGCGAGGCCCAGGCGCGGATCGAGGCGGTCGCCCATGTGCACCGGCGTCTCTACACCTCGGGCGACATGGCCACGGTGGCGATGGATGAGTATTTGCGCGGCCTGGTGGACGAACTGGGCAAATCGCTGACCAACGGCGAGATGGCGCCCCGGTTGACGCTAAAGGCGGAGCCTCTGTCGGTATCGACGGATCAGGCCGTGTCGCTGGGCGTGGTGGTGACCGAACTGGTGACCAACGCCATCAAATACGCCTATGCCCCCGGCAGCGGCGGCGAGATCCGTGTCCTGCTGGAAGCCGATCACGAGAACAAGCGCGCCATACTGACGGTCGAGGACGACGGTCCCGGCCTGGGCGACGGCGCACCCAAGGGCACGGGCCTGGGCAGCAAGATCATTTCGGCGATGGCGGGCGGTCTGCGATCGGCGCTGGAGTTTGACCCTGCCCATACGGGTGTCCGCGCCCGACTGGCGTTCGACCTGTAGGCCGATGAACGCGCCAGTGAAGCTGCAATTCGGGACCGCCCGACCAGGGCTGGACTATCGTCATCGCGCGGCGGTGTTCGGGCTGGTCGAGTCGGATGGCCTGCTGGCCTGCGTCCGGGTTGAACGCGAAGGCGGCGGCTATTTCGATCTGCCCGGCGGGGCGGTCGATGGTATCGAAACCGAGGCCGAGGCGCTGGTGCGGGAGTTCCTTGAGGAGACGGGGCTGCAGATCGCCCCCGACGACCGGATCGCCGAGGCGGGGCAGTTCTTCCAGAAGAGCGACGGGACCCCGGTCAATAACGTCGGCGGTTTCTGGACCGCGCGGCGGATCGGCTTCGACGCTGAGGCGAAATGCGAAGCCGATCACACCCTGGTCTGGTTGGCGCCGCATGTGGCCATCGCCCGGTTGCGCCACGACGCCCATGCCTGGGCGGTCGGGGCCTGGATGCGGCGATAACGGAACCGGCTATGCAGGCTGGTGGTTAGTTCTGTTGAAGCCCGGTCGTCGTGAGCGGGCCCGACAGGAGTATCAGATGGCTGATCATGACCGCATCGAAGGCGCCGCGACCAACATGGGCGGCAAGATCAAGGAAGCGGCCGGCAAGGTCACCGGCGACGAGAAGCTGAAGGCCGAGGGCCAGGCCGATCAGGTCAAGGGCAAGGTCCAGAATGCCGTCGGCGGCGTGAAGGACGCGCTGCGGGATAATCGCCACTAAGACCCGCCTATCCGTTTTGAAGACGCCGCCCGCGCACGGGGGCGGCGTTTTTCTATGTAGACTTCAAGTCGCGGGCCTCAAGTCGCGGGCGTAGCGCTTCCAGTTCTGGACATAGTGGGCGGCCGAGGCCCGCAGGGCCTCGATCTGGCCGGGTTCCAGTTCGCGCACCACCTTGCCCGGCTGGCCCATGACCAGGGAGTTATCGGGGATGACCTTGCCCTCGGTGATCAGGGCGTTGGCGCCGATCAGGCAGTTTTTTCCGATTTTCGCCCGGCCCAGCACCACAGCGCCGATGCCGATCAGGCTGTTGTCGCCGATCTCGCAGCCATGAAGCATGGCCATGTGACCCACGGTGACGCCGCGTCCGATGGTCAGGGGTTCGCCCGCATCGGTGTGCAGGACGCTGCCGTCCTGGATATTACTGTCGGGGCCGATGGTGATGGGGTCGTTGTCGCCGCGCAGCACGGCGCCGAACCAGATACTGGCGCCGGGATGCAGAATCACGTCTCCTAGAACGGTCGCATTCGGTGCGATCCAGTATTCACCCTCGGGAGGAAGCTGGGGTTGCTTGTCGCCGAGCGCTAAAACATTCATCAGAACACCGCCTTATCTAAGCAAAATGAACGCTTTAAGCGTTCGTAAACTACGATAGCATCAAATCGTTGATGTGATTCGAGGTCTGATTCAGGCCCGGGTCCGAAGCCGGATCAAGCCCGGTCCGGTCAGATGCTGGGTGACGCGCGTGTCGTGTTGGGGTCCAGGTCGGTTGTGTCGGATACGGGTTTCGTCCCGTGGTGACGACCCTTCGCCGGATCGTGGACGCGCCGCAAGCCCGGCCCTCTTCCTCCCCAACCTCGTGCGAGGCGAGTCCCTGACGGGCTCGCCTTTTTTCATGCCCTGGAGGCGTCGATGACCAAACGTGCCGCTCTCAAGCGTCAGAACCGCGAAGGCGTTCTGGACTCGCGACAGTTCAGCGAGGACGCCAAGGTAAGACGGTTGCCCAATCAGGCGGGCTGGTCGCCCTATCCATCCAATGACGACCGCGAGCAGGGCTATCTCAAGACGCTGAAGCCGAAGTCCGAGGGACAGGCCGAGCTGATGACGGCCATCGATCATTCCAATCTGGTGGTGGCGCTGGGGCCGGCGGGCACGGGCAAGACCTATCTGGCGGTGGCCAAGGCGGTCGAGGCGCTGGAAGCGGGCAGCGTGGGCCGGATCGTGCTGAGCCGTCCGGCGGTCGAGGCAGGGGAATCGATCGGATTCCTGCCCGGCGACATGGAGGACAAGCTGGCCCCCTATCTGCGGCCGCTCTACGACGCCTTGTCGGATCGCCTCAGCATGAAGCGGGTCAAGGCGTTGATGGCGGAGGGCCTGATCGAGATCGCGCCCATCGGTTATATGCGGGGCCGCACCCTGAACAACGCCTTCATCGTCGTCGACGAGGCCCAGAACTGCACCTATGTGCAGCTGAAGATGTTGCTGACCCGGCTGGGCTGGCATTCGACGATGGTGGTGACGGGCGACCCGCATCAGTCAGACCTTCTGCCGGGGGTGTCGGGCCTGTCTGACATCGCCGCGCGGCTGGAGGCGGTGCCGGACATCGCGGTGGTGCGGCTGGCCGAGCAGGACATCGTGCGTCACCCGCTGGTGGCCAGCATGATCGGCGTGCTTTAGGCGGCTGTCGCTTCTGACACGAGGGAGGGGCGCCGGATGACCGACGCCCCTCTTTTCTTGTCCAGACTTAGATCAGCGCCGTGACGGGCACAGGCTCCTTGAGCGGCGGTTTCGGCTTGGCGCCCATGCGGTCGATCAGGGCGAAGACGAACGGGTTCAGCGAGATCGACAGCAGGGCCGCGGCCAGGATCAGGTCGTGGGTTTCCTGACGCATCCCGCCCAGCTGGACGCTGAGCGCGGCCAGGATGAAGGAGAATTCGCCGATCTGGGCCAGCGAGGCGGCGACGGTCAGGCTGGTCGCCTTGTCCAGTTTGAACAGGGTCGTGATGGCCAAGGCCGCCACCGACTTGCCGATGATGACGATGCCCAGGACGCCGATCACGGCCAGCGGCTCGCGCATCAGGATCATCGGATCGAACAGCATGCCGACCGAGACGAAGAACAGCACGGCGAAGGCGTCGCGCAACGGCAGGGACCGCTCAGCCGCATTGTGGCCCAGCGGCGAACTGTTCAGCACCAGACCGGCCAGGAAGGCGCCCAGGGCGAACGAATGGAACAGGGCGTAGGCGACCCAGGCGATGCCCAGGGCGATGGCCAGAACGCCCAAGGTGAACAGTTCGCGCGACTTGGTATGGGCGATCCGCACCAGCACCCACGGCAGGACCTTGGCGCCGACCACCAGCATGATGGCGGTAAAGCCGGCGACCTTGAACAGGGTCCAGCCGATCGATGAGGCCAACTCGGCCCCGTTCAGGTCATGGCCCGGCTGGATGACCAGCAGCGGCAGAATGACCAGGGCGATGACGATCACCAGATCCTCGACGATCAGCCAGCCCATGGCGATGCGACCAACCTGACCCTTGACCTGTTTGCGTTCTTCAAGCGCGCGCAGCAGAACCACGGTGGAAGCGACGGACAGGGCGAAACCCATCAGGGTCGCTTCAAGATCCGACATGCCCATCAGGCGGCCCAGGCCCCAGCCCAGAACGGTCGCGGCCGTGATCTGCACCAGGGCGCCGGGGATGGCGATTTTCCGGACCTTCATCAGGTCGGCGAGCGAGAAATGTAGTCCGACGCCGAACATCAGCAGGATCACGCCGACCTCGGCCAGTTGCGGCGCCAGTTCGGTGTCGGCGACGAAACCTGCCGTGTGAGGGCCCACGACGACCCCCGCCACCAGATACCCCACCAGCGGCGACAGCTTCAGGCGGTTGGCGATCATGCCAAACACGAAGGCCAAGACGAAGCCCCCGACCAGGGTGAGAATCAGGCTGTCGGCGTGCGGCATCGGCGCTCCTGTGCGGCGGGCGGAGAATCCTTGGGGATGATGAGCCGCCAAAATGGGGGTCGAGGCCCCATACGGCAAGGCTTTTCCGTGGTTTTTCCGGGATGCGGCGCCGCATGGAGCGGACGATGCCGGCGCGCCGAGTCGCCCCTACCCGGCTTCGGCCTGACGACCCCAGCCACCCTCCCCGGGGCGGGGAGGGAGAGGGCTGCAGACCCCAGTCGGAAAAAAGAGTGTCTGAATAGTCTGATTAGTCTGAAATCAGCCCAGCCGGTCGATGTCGGCCCGACTATGGCACGGCTCAAACAGGCGCCAGGTTGGGGCGGTCGATAAGCGGTCAAATAGTTGAAATGGCGTGCTTTTTTCTGCGTCCTGTGCGGGGTCAGGCCCGGACGGCGCGGGTGTCGGTGACGCCCATGGCGGACAGGGCCGAGGCGGCGATGTGTTCGGCGTCCAGACCGGCCTGGGCGTACATGACCTCGGGCTTATCGTGGTCCTGGAAGATGTCGGGCAGGCACAGGGTGCGGATCTTGAGTCCCGAATCCAGCGCGCCCTTCTCGGCCAGCAATTGCAGGACGAAGGCGCCGAAGCCGCCCATGGCGCCTTCTTCCACCGTGATCAGGGCCTCGTGCTCGCGCGCCAGGCGCAGGATAAGGTCGGCGTCCAGCGGCTTGGCGAAGCGGGCGTCGGCCACGGTGGCCGACACGCCGCGCGCGGCCAGCAGGTCGGCGGCGCGCAGGCTTTCCTGCAAGCGGGTGCCCAGCGACAGGATGGCGACGGAGGTTCCCTCGCGCACGATGCGGCCCTTGCCGATCTCCAGCGGGGCGGCCAACTCGGGGATTTCGACGCCCACGCCGTCGCCGCGCGGATAGCGGAAGGCGCTGGGGCGGTCGTCGATGGCCAGCGAGGTCGAGATCATGGCGGCCAGGTCCGCCTCGTCCGCAGCGGCCATCAACACCATGCCGGGCAGGGCGCCCATGAACCCGATGTCGAAGCTGCCGGCATGGGTCGCGCCGTCGGCGCCGACCAGACCGGCGCGGTCCATGGCGAAGCGCACGGGCAGGGACTGGATCGCCACATCGTGGACGACCTGATCGTAACCACGTTGCAGGAAGGTCGAATAGATGGCGCAGACCGGCTTCATCCCGTCGGCGGCCAGACCGGCGGCGAAGGTGACGGCGTGCTGCTCGGCGATGCCGACGTCATAGGTGCGGTCGGGGAAGGCCTGACCGAACAGGTCCAGCCCGGTGCCCGACGGCATGGCGGCGGTGATGGCGACGATCGAGGGGTCGGTCCGCGCGTGCTTGATCAGCTCGGTCCCGAACACCTTGGTGTAGCTGGGGGCGTTGGAGACGGCCTTGGCCTGCTTGCCCGAGACGACGTCGAACTTGACCACGCCATGGTATTTGTCGGCGCTGTCCTCGGCCGGGGCGTAGCCCTTGCCCTTTTGGGTGACGACATGGACCAGGACGGGGCGGTCCTTGATGGCGGCGGCGTTGCGCAGCACCGGGACCAGGGCCTCCATGTCATGGCCGTCGATCGGGCCGATGTAGTAGAAGCCCAGCTCCTCGAAGAAGGTGCCGCCGGTGACCATGCCGCGGGCGTATTCCTCGGCCTTTTTCGCGGCGTCGCGGAACGGGCGGGGCAGGTGCTGGGCGACAGATTTGCCCAGGCGGCGGACGTTCTGATAGGCGCCGCCCGACACCAGCTTGGCCAGATAGGCGCTCATGCCGCCGACGGGCGGGGCGATCGACATGTCGTTGTCGTTCAGGATGACCATCATCTGGCCGTTGGTCGCCTCGGCGGCGTTGTTCATCGCCTCATAGGCCATGCCCGCCGACATGGAGCCGTCGCCGATGACGGCCACGACGCGGTTGTCCGCGCCCTTCTGATCCCGCGCGACGGCATAGCCCAGGGCGGCCGAGATGGAGGTCGAGGCGTGGGCGGCGCCGAAGGGGTCGTATTCGCTCTCGGTCCGCTTGGTGAAACCGGACAGGCCGCCGCCCTGGCGCAGGGTGCGGATGCGGTCGCGGCGGCCGGTCAGGATCTTGTGCGGATAGCACTGATGGCCGACGTCCCAGATCAGGATGTCTTTCGGTGTTTCGAAGACGTGGTGCAGGGCCACGGTCAGCTCGACCACGCCCAGGGCCGAACCCAGATGGCCACCGGTGACGGACACCGCATCAATGGTCTCGGCCCGAACCTCCTGCGCCAGCTGTTTCAGCCGGGCGACGTCGAAGGCGCGCGTGTCGGCGGGAAACTTGACCGTGTCGAGGAGGGGCGTGTCGGGCATCGAGGCGGAAGCCTTGTCGGAATATGTCTTGGTAAGCCGCCGGACGAACCGGCGTTCCTTCTAGGACCTGCGCCTTAGCACAAAGTCCACGCTGGCCTTGAGGATTTCAGCGTCGTGGCCGAACGGATCCAGGTGGGCGCGGGCCTGATCGGCGAGGTGCGCGACCCTGTGCCGCGCCGCGTCGACGCCCAGCAGGGTGACGAAATTGGTTTTTCCGCGCGCCGCATCCTTGCCGCCCGCCGCCTTGCCCAGTTCGCCGGCGTCGCCCTCGACGTCCAGCAGGTCGTCGACGATCTGATAGGCCAGTCCGATGTCGTGGGCGAAGCTGATCAGGGCGTTGCCCTGAGCTTCGTCCGCGTCGGCGATGATCAGCGGAATCTCGAAAGCGTAGGTGAACAGGGCGCCGGTCTTGAGCCGCTGCATGCGGGCGACGCCGCCCAGATCGTCGCGGACGCCCAGCAGGTCGATCATCTGGCCGCCGGCCATGCCGCGCGCGCCCGAGGCGTAGGACAGGCGCCGGGCCAGCTCGCAACGGACGGCCGCGTCCTCGTGCGTGTCCTCGTCCAGCAGGATGTCGAAGGCGGCGGTTTGCAGCGCGTCGCCGGCCAGAACGGCGGTCGCCTCGTCATAGGCGCGGTGCAGGGTCGGGCGGCCCCGGCGCACGTCGTCGTCATCCATGCAGGGCAGGTCGTCGTGGACCAGCGAATAGGCGTGGACGCATTCCAGCGCGCAGGCGGCGCGCAGCACCGCGCGCTCGTCGATGTCGAACAGGCGCGCGGCCTCGATGGCGAAGAAGGGGCGTAGCCGCTTGCCCGGGCCCAGTGCGGCGTAGCGCATAGCCTCGGTCAGGCGGGCCTCTGGACCGTCCGCGCGGGGCAGCAGCTCGTCCAGCGCCACGGTGACCAGATCGGCGATCTCGGCGATGCGGTCGATCACCGCCTGTTCGGGCGAGTTGGCGGCGTGGAGCGGGGCGGGAGGGACGGTCAGCCGGGCCTCCGTCAACCGAACTCGGCCGGTTCGGCGCCGCGCGGGGCGCCGTCGGGGCTGACGACAATCTTTTCGACGCGAAGCTGGGCGGCCTTTAGCCGGGATTCGCAGTGGCCCTTGAGCCGGGCGCCCTCCTCGTACAGGGCGATGGATTCCTCGAGCGGGGCCTGGCCGGATTCCAGCCGCTGGACGATGGTCTCCAGGCGCGACAGGGCGTCTTCGAAGCTGAGATCGGCGGGGATGGGCGCGGCGGCGTCGGTCATGGCGCGGAACCCTAGAGAGGCGGGGCGTTCGCTTCAACGGCGAATGGTTGCGAAACCCCAACCTTGTGGGGGTCAGCGCTTCTCGTAGCGGCGCTGGGACCAGTATTTGAAGCCCTGGTTATGGACCAGCCGCCAGCCGTGGCTCTTCAGCTGGGCGCCGACCATGTGGTTGAAATAGCCGTGGGCGAGGACCAGCACGTCCTGACCGGACTCGGCGCGCTCGATCAGGACGCGGGCGGCCTGACCGGCGCGGACCTCGGCCTGGGCGCGGGTTTCCTGCTGGTGGTGACGGTCCGACAGGTGCCACCAGGCGCGCGACACCACGCCCCACCAGCGCGGCGACAGCTTGATCCAGTCGGGCAGGGACGGCGGCGGCAGGGGCGCCTCGATGAACAGGGCGTCGGCCATGACCTCTCGCCCGACGGCGACGGCGGCGGCGGTTTCCTGGGCCCTGGGGCGGGTCGAGGCGTAGATGGCGCCGGCGCCCTCGGCCGCGGCCAGAAGGGTGGCGGGAGGCGTCTGTCCGGCGCGCAGGCCGCCGACCTCATACTGGCCCCACCAGTCGCCGTACTGGCGGGCGGAGATCATGACCTTGCGCGACAGGGCCGGCTCGCCGTGACGGGCCAGGATGATGGCGCCGGGACGCAGCGCGACGACGGCGCGATTCGGCGCGGCCGAAGTCCCGGCGGCGTCGTCATGGGCGTGAAGGGGAAGGGATTGCGAGGTCATGGCGGGGGAATGGCGTCGGTCCGGAGAGCAAGGAGGCTCGCGCGCGGCCTAACGTCCCTGGGTCCTCCCGATCCGACTTCGACTCAAAGGGGCGTTCGACCCCGGTCGCCCGGTGGTAGCCCCGCCGGGGCGTGGCCGCAACCTCGCCGTGATGACGAAGACCTGAGCGAGGCGCTTGAGCGGGCGTCGGGGCGGGGTGTATGCGCGGGCCATGACCGACGCCGTGATCCGCCCCGCCCGACCCGAGGACGCCGCCGCCCTGGGGGTGCTGGGCCGCCAGACCTTCATCGACACCTTCGTGGCCGGGTTCGGTATTCCCTATCCGGCCGGGGACCTGAGCGCGTTTCTGGACGCCGGCTTCAGCCCTGAGACCATCGCCACCAAGCTGAGCGAGCCGGGCGCCGCCTGGTGGGTGGCGGATCGCGACGGCGAACTGCTGGCCTTCTCCAACGCCGGGCCCAACACCCTGCCGCACCCGGACGGCCGGGCCAGCCACGCGGAACTGCGACGGCTGTACGTCGGCAAGCAGGCGCAGGGACTGGGTCTGGGCACTCAACTGCTGAAGATCGCGCTGGAATGGATGGAGGCCCACACGGACGGGCCGCTGTGGATCGGCGTCTGGAGCGGCAACGACAAGGCGCAGAAGCTGTACGCCGCCTATGGTTTCGAAAAGGCGGGCGAATACCAGTACCCGGTCGGCCGCTGGCTGGATGACGAGTTCATCTTGCGGCGGGGCTGATCGCGGCCCACTCTGAAGCCATGCTCCTGCCCTTCTTCACCGCCCTGCGCGAGGCCCGGGTGCCTGTGTCGCTGAAGGAATGGCTCCATCTGATGGAGGCCATGGACAAGGACGTGGCCGGACGGAAGGTCGAGGACTTCTATCACCTGTCGCGGGCGGTGCTGGTCAAGGACGAGAAGCACTACGACCGGTTCGATCAGGTGTTCGGCAAGGTGTTCCAGGGGCTGGAGACGGTCGGGGCGGGCGAGGACCTGACGACCGACATTCCCGAGGACTGGCTGCGTCTGCTGACCGAGAAATTCCTGACGGACGAGGAGAAGGCGCAGATCGAGGCGCTGGGCGGCTTTGACAAGCTGATGGAGACGCTGAAGCAGCGTCTGGAGGAGCAGAAGGGCCGGCACGAGGGCGGGAACAAGTGGGTCGGCACCGGCGGGACCAGCCCGTTCGGCCACGGCGGCTATAACCCCGAGGGCGTGCGCATCGGCGGGCCGGGACGGCAGGGCCGGGCGGTCAAGGTCTGGGAAAAGCGGGAATACCGCAATCTGGACGACACGGTCGAACTGGGCACCCGCAACATCAAGGTGGCGCTGCGCCGCCTGCGCCGTTTCGCGCGGGAAGGTGCGGCGAACGAGCTGGACATGGAGGGCACCATCGACGGCACGGCCCGTCAGGGCTGGCTGGACATCCGTATGCGGCCCGAGCGGCGCAATACGATCAAGGTGCTGCTGTTCCTGGACATCGGCGGATCGATGGACGCCCATGTGAAGCTGTGTGAGGAGCTGTTCTCGGCCGCGCGGACCGAGTTCAAGAACATGGAGTTCTTCTACTTCCACAACTGCCTGTACGAAGGGGTGTGGAAGGACAACCGGCGGCGTCATGGCGAGAAGACGCCGACCTGGGACGTGCTGAACAAATACCCCGGCGACTGGCGCGCCATCTTCGTCGGCGACGCGACGATGAGCCCGTATGAAGTGACCATGCCCGGCGGCTCGGTCGAGCACTGGAACGAAGAGGCGGGCGCCGTCTGGATGAAGCGCGCGCGCCAGCAATGGGACAAGTCGGTCTGGCTGAACCCCGTCCCGGAACGGCACTGGAGCTACACTGCCTCGGTCGGCTTGCTGCGCGAGGTGATGGACCAGCGGATGTTCCCCCTGACGCTGGAGGGGCTGGACAAGGCGATGCGGGCGCTGACGCGGTAAAATCCGTCCGTCCGATGCAAACGGAAATGCAAGGCTTTGGCGTCATTGTCCCGATTTGACGCGGCCCGGTTCTTGCTGGGACGCGCGTGAAATAACGCGGGGGAGCCCGACCGATGCGGTTGCGGATCATGAAATGGCTGCCGGCCCTGATGGGCTTCCTGGCCTTGTCGGCGGTCGCCGATGTGGCGGCGGCGCAATGCTGTGAGCCTCCGCCCCCGCCGTGCTGCCTGCCGCCGCCACATC
>NZ_SDZL01000069.1 GCF_004210735.1 Brevundimonas sp. | reverse complement strand
TGGCCGACCTTCTTCTGCTGGTCGCCGCCCTTGAAGTTGAAGCTGCCGACATAGGCGCGGGTGTTGATCTCGCGCTTGCCGACCATCATCACGTCGGTGCCGCCCGAGATCGCCTGCCAGATGGTCTCGTCCGGTTTCAGGTCGTCGCGCGACTGATCGACATAGGCCAGCTTGACCGTCTCGCCGACCTTGATGGTTCCGCCGTCCGGCGTTTCCTGGCCGGTGATCAGTTTGAACATGGTCGACTTGCCGGCGCCGTTGGGGCCGATGACGCCGACGATGCCGTTGGGCGGCAGCTTGAAGGTCAGGTTGTCGAACAGCGTCTTGTCGCCATAGGACTTCTTCAGGCCCTCGACCTCCAGCACCACATTGCCCAGGCGCGGGCCGGGCGGGATCTGGATGTGGGCGTGGGTCTGCGCGCCGCGCATCGATTCCTGCTCGTCCACCATCCGCTCATAGGCGGCCAGACGGGCCTTGGACTTGGCCTGACGGGCCTTGGCGCCGGAACGGACCCATTCCAGTTCGCGTGTAAGGGCGCGCTGGCGCGCTTCGGATTCCGAGTTCTCCTGAACGACGCGCTTCTGCTTGGCTTCCAGCCACGAGGAGTAGTTGCCCTCGTGCGGATGGCCCTTGCCGCGGTCCAGCTCCAGCGTCCACTTGGTCACCAGGTCCAGGAAGTAACGGTCGTGGGTCACCAGGATGACGCAGCCCGGGAAGTTCTCAAGGTGGTGCTGCAGCCAGGCGACGGACTCGGCGTCCAGGTGGTTGGTCGGTTCGTCGAGCAGCAGCATGTCGGGCTTGGACAGCAGCAGGCGGGCCAGCGCCACGCGGCGCTTTTCACCACCCGACAGGTTGGTGACCTCCCAGTCGTCCGGCGGGCAGCGCAGGGCGCCCATGGCCATTTCGATACGGCTGTCGATGTCCCAGACGTCGCCGGCGTCGATCTTCTCCTGAAGGGCGGTCATCTCCTCCATCAGCTCGTCGGAGTAGTTCTCGGCCATCTCCATCGCGATGGCGTTGAAGCGGTTGACCCACTGCTTCTCTTCGCACCACGACTCGACGTTCTGGCGAACGTTCAGGCTGTCATCCAGCTTGGGCTCTTGTTCCAGATAGCCGCGCTTGACGCCGTCGGCGGCGCGGGCTTCACCGGTGAACTCATGGTCCAGGCCGGCCATGATCTTCAGCAGGGTGGACTTACCCGAGCCGTTGACGCCGACCACGCCGATCTTGGCGTCGTTGTAGAAGCTCAGCCAGATGTTCTCGAAGATCTTCTTGCCGCCGGGAAAGGTCTTGGTCAGACCCTGCATCTGGAAAATATATTGCTGCGCCATGAGGTGCGGTGCGCCCTGTCGTCTGATCGGATGGGGAGGTTGGCGCGGGATGTAGCGGTCGCGCGCCCTTTGAGCAAATCCCTAGCCGCCGGACAGGGCGGTTTGAAGGCGGCTCAGGCGGCCGCACAGCCTGGCTGGGTCGTCAGCCACGCCTTGGCCGCTTCGACTACGGCGTCGTCGGGATCGGCAGGGTCGCCTTCGCCATGGGCGACGGGGGTGTCAGGAGGGACGCCGTCCGGATAGATGCGACCCTCGCGGTCGGCCATCATGCTGGTGGTGACCACCAGATTGACATCGTCGCTGAGCGTAAAGCCCTCGTTGCTGCTGGCGACGCCCGCAGTGGTCTGGCCGAAGAACCGCGTGTTAGGGCGTCCGCTGAAGGCAACGGCGATACCCTCGCCAGAGCTTCCGACACCGTCGTCGATGAGCATCGCTACAGGCGTGTTCTCCAGGCCGGGTAGAGAGCGCCAGTTGGTGGCCCGGGCAGCCTCCATGCCTTTGTATTGGCCTTCATTGACCAAGAAGGCGCCGTTCTCGAAACGCGCGTAGGAATCGCTGTTCAGATAGGCGTCGCCCAACAGAGCGCTGAGGCCGGCCTTCATCGGCCAGACGTTGCCCCCGACGTTGCCGCGCAGATCGACGACGTAGCCACAGGCGCGCTCGGAAGCTGCGGCGACGTGGCCGAAGACGGTGTCCGCATAGGCGCGAGCATCGGCCCCGCCGCCGAACACCTTGGGCGCTGTCACGAGTTCTGCTTGCTTGCCCGATGCGAGGGCGAGAGGGCGGGCGGACCGCTCACGGCGCATGATAAATGTGGACGTCTGGGGCTTGCGCGGGACGTCGGCGTCGAACTCGCGCCCGTATCGCGCCTTGTAGGCGTCGCGCAGGCTTTGGTCGACCTGGACGAAGCTGTGGTGGTCGCCCAGCGCAGTCAGCAGGCGGCTGTAAACCGGCAGAAGGTCGATCGTGTCCCGGGCGGTAGCAGCATCGGCCCGCGCGTGCGTTTCAATGGCCGCCCAGTCGACGGCGTCGCGACGGTAGGCTGTCGGGCGAATGGCGGCGATAGCCTCGGTTACGCGCGCCTGGGCGTCGAAAGGCGAAGCAGCGGCATCGGCAGCCTGAGGCGTTGCAGCCGTCAGAGTCAGGGCGGCGGCGAGTATGGCGAGCATGGGCGTCCCTAGATTTGATCTTCTGGGCGTAAGCAGGGTGCGGGACTGCCGCCAGTGAATTCGCGGTCATTCTGCCAAGTTGCGACCAGCGTCAGGCGTAGTTGAAGCTGATCGAGATGCGGTCGGATTTGGCGCCGTTGGTGGGGACTTCGTGGCGCAGCCAGCTTTCCCACATCAGGACCGTGCCCGCCTGGGGCTTCAGATAGACGAAGGGGCGTTCGGCCTCGGGCGCGTCGGGCAGGACGCCGGGGCGGGCCATCATCATCGGCAGGCGCGGGTCTTCCAGCTTCAGCGACGAGGCGCCGTCCGGAACCTCGACATAGACGGTGCCGGACAGGAAGGCGTGCGGGTGGATGTGGCCGGTGTGGCCGCCGCCGGGCTTCAGGATGTTAACCCACAGATTGTCGAGGCGTGGCTTGCGGGCCAGGTCGAAATTGAGGGCGCGGGCATAGGCCTGCGCGTGGCGATCCAGGTGGCGCTTCAACTCGCCGAACTCGGGAAAGCGCACCGGCAGATCGTTGATCGAGCCGTAGGAGGTGTAGCCGCGATAGGCGTTGGCCCGGCACCAGGCACGGCCGCCCGCGTCCTCGTCCGCCAGCATGCGGCAGGCGTCGACCAGCGAGGCGTTGAAATCATCAAAGCCGCGCCCGTCGGCGAGGCTGGATTCATAGACCTGGGTGACGAAGAGGGGGCGCAGGGACATGGGCCTGCCATAGCCCTTCCTCCCCCCAGGGAAAAGACGAGCGCACGGCGAGCGAGGGCGTGATGTGATGGCCGGCGGTGAATTGCTTCGCCCGTTCAATGCCTGTCGCATCGCCGACGGTCTTTGGCCTGCCGTCATCCGGACCTGTGGCAAGCTGTGCGGCTCATATCTGGACCGGGGGATTTCAGACTAATCAGACTATTCAGACTGTATTTTTCGCCGGGCGGGGTCTGGACGTCAGTCGCGACCCATACCGATCAGAAGGGCAGGTCGGCCTCGCCCCTCAGGATCGCCTCGGCCTCGGCCGTGTGCTTGGCGCCCGAGCGGTCATGCAGGATCAGCGGGGGCAGCAGGCGCAGCGGCGCGCGGCCGCTCTTGATCGCCTGGACCAGCACGCGCTTGGCCGGCTCGTCGGCGAAGGCATGGATGGGGCGGATGGCGAAGGAGCCGGCCGTCTGGCCCAGCAGGGACAGCAGGTCGGACAGCCGGTCGGCGCGGTGGATGACGACGATGCGTCCGCCCTCGCGCACGGCTTTCAGCAGGAAACGGGTCCAGGCGGCCAGGCCGTCGTCGGCCATCCAGGCGGCGCGCTTGCCCGGCGCGGGCGCGCGCAGGGCGCCGGGGTCGTCAAAGAAGGGGGGATTGCTGATCGCCCAGTCAAACGGCGGCAGGGCCAGCGCGCGGAACCCGTCGGCCACGTCGCCGCGCCGGATCGCCACGCGGTCGGCCACGTCGTTCAGGGCGGCGTTCTGAATGGCCAGGGAGGCCATGTCGGTCTCGCGTTCGAGCCCCGTCAGTTGGGCGCCGGGACAGCGGGCGGCGACCTGAAGCAAGGCCCCGCCCACGCCGCACCCGGCCTCGATCACCCGCTCGCCCGCCGCGACGGGCGCGGCGGCGGCCAGCAGGGCGGCGTCCATGCCGGCGCGATAGCCACGCGCGGGTTGGTGCAGGACGACGCGGCCGCCCAACAGGCGGTTCTCGGTGATGTCGGCTTCGGGCGCGTCGGTCACGCAGCTTGACCCTTCATGGTGGCGCCACCATTGTGCGCCCGAACGCCGCCGGGCAAGGCGGCGCGACGCAATTCGGGCGCGGCTCCCCCCGACCGAGCCCCAATCTGAAAGAGTATTCCATTGGAAGTCGACACGGTCACCCCCACCCGTTCCAAGGGTGACGTCGAGGCTCTGATCCGCCTTGCGGCATCGGACATGGCGGCGGTCGACGCCCTGATTCTGGCGCGGATGCAGTCCGAGGTGCCGGTGATCCCGCTGCTGGCGGAACATCTGATCGCGGCGGGCGGCAAGCGCCTGCGTCCGTTGCTGACGGTGGCCTCGGCCCGGGTCGTGGGCGGTCAGGATCTGGGGCCCGCGCACCGGCTGGCGGCGGCGGTCGAGTTCATCCACACCGCCACGCTGCTGCACGACGACATCGTCGACGGTTCGGACATGCGGCGGGGCAAGGTGGCGGCGCACCTGATCTGGGGGGCGGCCTCGGCGGTGCTGGTCGGCGACTTCCTGTTCGCGCGCGCCTTCGAACTGATGGTCGAGACGGATTCGATCCGGGCCCTGGGCATCCTGGCCACCGCCTCCAGCGTCATCGCCGAGGGCGAGGTGCTGCAACTGACGCGGGCCAAAGACATCAACCTGGACCGCGAGACCTATCTGCGGATCATCGGCGCCAAGACGGCCGAGCTGTTCGCCGCCGCGGCCGAATCCGGCGCGGTCGGGGCGGGCGCCGACGCGGCGGCGGTCAAGGCGATGCGCGATTACGGCATGGCGCTGGGCTTGGCGTTCCAACTGGCGGACGACGCGCTGGATTATGGCGGCACGGCCGAGGCGCTGGGCAAGAACGCGGGCGACGACTTCCGCGAGGGCAAGGTGACCCTGCCACTGCTGCTGGCCATGCAGCGCACGGCGGGACGCGAGGACGCCTTCTGGAAACGCACCCTGGACGACGGCCAGCGGACCGAGGCGGACTTTGTCCGCGCGCGCGAGCTGGTGATCGGCTCGGGCGCCCTGTCGGGCACTCTGGATGCGGCGGGCGAGTTCGCCGATCAGGCCAAGGCGGCCCTGTCTGTCCTGCCTGACAGCGACTGGCGAAGGGCGCTGGAGCAACTGGCCGATTTCGCGGTCAGCCGCCGGGCCTGAGCGCGAAACAAGACGCGGCCGATCCGCAGGACCGGCCGCGCATCTTCCTCCTAACGGATCAGCGGCGCAGGAAACCGCCGATCAGGGCACGCGCCGCGGCGCCGGCGACATTGCCCGGCGTTGGCAGCACACCGGTCGGATTGGCCGCCTCGCGAGCGGCGTCGGCCGGACTGGCCGGTTCATCGGCGTCGCCCGCCATGTCCCGCGCATCCATGCCCAACATGGCCGAAGCGGTCGAATTGTAGCGGACCTTGGTCACATATTCGATGTTCCAGGTCTGGCGACGGTCGGCCGGGCGTGGCGGATAGCTGAAATTCACCTCGCCGCCATAGGCCGTCATACGCAGCATGGCCTGGGGCGCGGCCGCCAGGAAACCGGACGGGATCGCGCACTGGGTGGTTACGCCCGGCAGCAGCACCTTGCTGCCCAGCAGCCGGTCGATGTCGGCCTGGGCCAGCATGTCCGGCACGGCGCCCATCATGATGGGCACGGCGCTGGAGGTCCAAAGGATCATCTCGTTCTTGTCGTTGGTCGACAGGGCGGTGGCCAGGATCGCCTTGGCGCCGCTGACGGGCTGCCAGCTGACGCGGCCCTGACTGGCCTGATCCGTGCCACTAAGCTGGAAGGCGCCGACGAAATCCTGATGGGCGTTCAGGCTGAATTTGATCTCGGGACTGTAGTTGCCGCGCACGACGTGGTCGCCGACCAGTGAGCCGCTGGCGGGGATGTGACCCTGCTGACCGTCGGGCCAGACGCCGTAGGTGCGCCCCTGGCCCTGCGAGGGCGGCGCCGGAGAACGAACGTCGACGGCGTTCCACAGACGCTGGAAGGCGGCCATGCCCTGGCTGGGGTTGATCGTCAGGGGCGCGCCGCCGCTCTCGCCACAGCCATGGTAGATGATGATCTTCGGCATGCTGGCGGCCTGCTGCTCGAAAATGCGGCGAGCCTGTTCGGGGTCAGGCTCGGGCGCCTCCTGCGGTCGTGGCGCCGGGGTCGCCAAAGGCAGGCGAGGGCCGGCAGCCAGGCCGACCGGTGGCAGGTGGTCCGCTGCCGGGGCAGCGGTTGTGCGGCTGGACTGCAGTTGCAGCATCAGGGATTTTTGAATCCCCTGACCGCCCATCATGCCCATGCCGGCGCTGGTCTCAGCTGTCACCCAATAGGTGGCGATCGGACCGGTGGTCGGCTGGTTCTGGGCGGCGGTCTGGCCTGAAACGGCCAGCGAGGCGAGGGTGGCGGTGACAGCGGCGAAAGTCAGGCGTTTCATGGGAGGCTCCCGACGTTTGAGAACGTTGATCCCTGAAACTTACGCTCCTGCATCAGTCACGAGTAAAGAGCACGCGACCGATTTGAGATGAAGGCGCCAACAGACGCCTTCAACCTCGACCTATTTCAGGCTGGCGCAGAACCGCTGGATGCGGGTGCAGGCCTCTTCCAGAACGGCGTCCGAGGTGGCGTAGCTGACGCGGAAATAGGGATTCAGGCCGAAGGCCGTGCCCTGAACCACGGCGACGCCCTCGGCGGCCAGAAGCTCGCTGGTGAAGGTCTCGTCGTTGTCGATGACGACGCCCGAGGGCGCGGTCTTGCCGATCAGCCCCTCGATCGAGGGATAGACGTAGAAGGCGCCTTCGGGGCTGGCGCAGCGAATGCCCGTGGCCTGGTTCAGCATCGAGACGACCAGGTCGCGGCGCTTTTCGAAGGCAGTGGCGCGCGGGGCCAGGAAGTCCTGCGGCCCGTTCAACGCCTCGACCGCCGCCCACTGGCTGATGGACGAGGGGTTGGATGTCGTCTGGCTGGCGACCTTGCGCATCAGGTCGATCAGCGGCTTGGGCCCGCCCGCATAGCCGATGCGCCAGCCGGTCATGGCGTAGGCCTTGCTGACGCCGTTGACGGTCAGGGTGCGGTCGTAAAGGTCGGGCGCGACCTGAGCGATCGTCAGATATTCGAACCCGCCATAGACGAGATGTTCGTACATGTCGTCCGTCAGGATCCAGACCTGCGGATGCTTGCGCAGCACCTCGGCCAGGGCTTCCAGCTCGGCGCGGGTGTAGGCGGCGCCGGTCGGGTTGGACGGCGAGTTCAGGATGATCCAGCGCGTGCGCGGCGTGATGGCGGCGTCCAGCACCTCGGGGCGCAACTTGAAGCCGTCGGCCTCCTGACCGATCACGGTGACCGGCTCGCCGCCCGCCAGCAACACCATGTCCGGATAGCTGACCCAGTAGGGGGCCGGGACGATGACCTCGTCACCGGGGTTCAGCGTGGCGACGAAGGCGTTGAAGATCACCGGCTTGCCGCCCGAGGCGACGTGGATCTGGTTGGTCTCGTAGGTCAGGCCGTTCTCGCGCGCGAACTTGGCAGCGATGGCGGCCTTCAGTTCGGGCATGCCGTCGGCGTCGGTGTATTTGGTCTCGCCGCGGTTGATGGCGTCGATGGCGGCGGCCTTGATGTTGTCCGGCGTGTCGAAGTCCGGTTCACCAGCGCCCAGACCGATGACGTCGCGGCCCTGACGCTTCAGTTCGCGCGCCTGGGCGGTGACGGCCAGGGTGGCCGAAGGCTTGACGCGGGCGAGGGCGGTGGACTGAAGGCTGGACATGGCTATCCCGAGTGTTCGATGAGGGCGCCGGGGAGGCGATGCTTGATACGCAACCGGGCCTTCCTGCACAACGTTTGTGCGGCCTGGCGCCGATATTGGGTCGATGGAACGAGTTTGATGCGCGCGGTCGCCGATTTCCTGATGAATATGGAGGCCCGGCGCTGGCGAGCGCTGGCGGCGACCTTGCTGTTGTTCGGGGGCATGATCGCCCTGTTCGCGGTGGGCAAGAGCCAGTTCGGACTGGCGGCCGAGGATCGGCTGGAGGTCTGGCTGGGCGGGTTCCAGCATGGGCCGTGGGGTCTGGTCGCGGCGGTGGTGGTGTTCACCCTGTCGGCCTTCGTCGGCGTGCCGCAATTCATCCTGATCGCCGCCTGTGTGGTCGCCTTCGGGCCGTGGTTCGGCTTCGCCTACAGCTGGGTCGCGACGGTGGCGTCGGCGGCGGTGACGTACTGGCTGGGGCGCGGGGCGGGTGCGCGGGCGCTGGACCGGTTCGGCGGCAAGACGCTGGATCGGCTGAGCCGGTTCGTGGGGCGCAACGCGTTTTCAGCCAGCTTCATCATCCGCAACGTGCCGTCAGCGCCGTTCATCGTCGTCAATATGGCGTTCGGGGCGGCGCGGGCGTCGTTTGCGGGCTTTCTGGCCGGGTGCGCGCTGGGGGTTCTGCCCAAGACGGCGCTGGTCGCCTTCTTCGGCGGATCGTTCATGACGGCGGTCAAGGGAGACGGCGTGTGGACGTCGGTGATCCTTGCGGCGGTCGCGGGCGTTTGGCTGGTGCTGATGCTGCTGGTCCGCGAGGTGGTGCGTCGCCGCGAGGCCGTCCGCGACATCTGATCGATCGCTTTCACGGAGAACGATGATGCTCAAATTCTATTATTCGCCCGGCGCCTGCGCCATGGCCTCGCACATCGCGCTGGAAGAGGCCGGAGCTGATTATGAGTTGATCAAGATCGATCTGCGCAAGGGCGAGCAGAAGACGGCGGAGTATCTGGCCGTCAACCCGGCGGGCGTGACCCCGGCGCTGGTGACGGACAAGGGCGTGATCACCGAGAACGTCGCCATCCTGGCCTATGTCGCGCAGCTGTATCCACCCGCGAACCTGGCCGACATCGACGACCCCTTCGCCTTCGCCCAGACCCAGCGGGTCAACGGTTATCTGGGATCGTCCCTGCATCCGGCGATCGGCAAGGTGATCTTTTCGCGCCCGCCGCTGGAAGGGGAGGCGCGCGAGACGGCCGTGACGCTGGCCCTGACGAAATACGATCTGGTCGAGCAGTACCTGCTGAAGGGGCCATGGGTCGCGGGGGAGACCTATACGGTTTCGGACGGCTATCTGTCGGTGTTCAGTCGCTGGGCGCGTCAGGCGGATCTGCTGGCCAAGGAGCGCTTTCCCAGGCTGAACGCGCATCTGGATCTGGTCCAGTCGCGCGACGCCGTTAAGCGTGTGCTGCATCAGGAAGGACTGGACCCTGTCTGAAGCGCAAATGTCCAAGCGGAGCCGAAAGCGGGGCTGTAACCAGGACGTGATCACCGTGTGTGATCGGGGCTTGTAATCGGTTCGTCATGCGGGCAAACCGGCCCTCGGTCGGTACAGGCGAAGACGATCAGGTTGTTGCGCGCAGGCTGCGCGTGGCGGGGCGTCGCCGGAACGACTGTAAAACGCAGAACGCCCCTTCAGGCCCGAACCGAACGGTAGCCCACGCCCATGCTTTCACCCCTATTCGGCATGATCTCCAACGACATCGCGATGGATCTGGGGACTGCCAACACCCTGATCTATATGAAGGGCAAGGGCATTGTCCTGAACGAGCCCTCGGTCGTCGCCCTGCGCAACGTCGGCGGTCGCAAGATCGTCCATGCCGTCGGCATAGAGGCGAAGCAGATGCTGGGCCGCACGCCCGGTCACATGGAGGCGATCCGCCCCATGCGCGACGGCGTCATCGCCGACTTCGAAGTCGCCGAAGAGATGATCAAGCACTTCATCCGCAAGGTTCATAACCGCAAGGGCTTCGTGAACCCCAAGATCATCGTCTGCGTGCCCTCGGGCGCCACGGCGGTGGAGCGTCGCGCGATCAACGACAGCTGCCTGAACGCCTCGGCGCGCCGCGTCGGCCTGATCGACGAGCCGATGGCCGCCGCGATCGGCGCCGGCCTGCCGATCCACGAGCCGACTGGTTCGATGGTCGTCGACATCGGCGGCGGCACCACCGAGGTGGCCGTTCTGTCGCTGTCGGGCATCGTCTATTCG
>NZ_SDZL01000068.1 GCF_004210735.1 Brevundimonas sp. | reverse complement strand
CGCTTCCACCGCCCCAGCCGCCACCGCCGCCCTTGCCACTGTTGCGCAAGGCCTCGCTGGCGACCCACAGCAGGATGCCGGCCATGTCGCCGCGTCCGCGACGGCCCCGGCCCGCAGCCCCGCCGATCAGGCCCAGGAACAGGAACAGGAACACCAGCGCCACGACGATGCCGGGGAAGATCGGCGCCTCGGGCTTGGCGACCGGAACCGCCGCCGCGCGGGCCTGGGCCTCGGCCGGATCGAGCCGCAACTGCTCGTCGATAGCGTCGACGCCGGCGGTGATACCGACCTCGAAGGCGCCGGTGCGGAACGACGGCAGGATGCGGGTCTGGATGATCTGGGTCGACAGGGCGTCGGTCAGGATGGGCTCAAGGCCGTAGCCGACCTCGATCCGGACCTTGCGCTCGACCGGAGCGATGATCAGCAGGACGCCGTTGTCGGTCTCCTTCTGGCCGATGCCCCAGGCGCGGCCCAGCCGGTAGCCGTAATCCTCGATCTCATAGTCCTGCAGGCTGTTGACCGTAACGACCACCAGCTGGTCGCCGGTGTCCCGCTCCAGCGCCGCCAGCTTTTCGGTCAGGGCGACCTCACCCTCGGGGCTGATCAGCTTGGCCTCGTCGACGATGCGGCCGGTCAGCTGGGGAAAGGTCGGGCCTGCCTGGGCGAAGGCGGGCACGCATAGCGCCAGCCACAGCAGGGCCATGGCGAGCGTCGCCATGGCCGCGCGTGTCATGATGATCCGGGAGGCCAGCAGCGGGATCACTGGGCGGCAGGCGCCGGCGTTGCGGGCGGCGTCGAGCCCGGAGCGACGGCGGGGGCAGCCCCACCGGGTTGTGCGCCGGGGGCGCCGAGGTTGAAGTTCACCTGAGGCGCGCTCTGGGCCTCGGCCGTGGCGCTGAACATCTGCATCGGCTTGGCGTCCGACTGGAAGGTCTTGGCCCAGATCACGGTCGGGAAGGTGCGCAGCGAGGTGTTATAGTCGCGGACCGCCTCGTTGTAGTCGCGCCGGGCGATGGTGATGCGGTTCTCGGTGCCTTCCAGTTGCGACTGCAGGGCCAGGAAGTTCTGGTTGGCCTGAAGCTGCGGATAATTCTCGACCACCATCAGCAGGCGGGACAGGGCCTGCGACAGCTCGCCCTGGGCGGCCTGATAGCGCTGGAAGGCGGCGGGGTCGTTCAGGGTCTCGGGCGAGACGGTGACGCCGGTCGCGCGGGCGCGGGCCTCGACCACCTGGGTCAGGGTCGTGCGTTCCTGCACCGCCGCGCCCTGAACCGTGGCGACCAGGTTCGGCACCAGATCGGCGCGGCGCTGATACTGCGACTGGACATCGGCCCAGGCGGCGTTGGCGCGTTCCTGCTTGGTCGGGATGGTGTTGTAACCACAGCCCGCCACGGCGGGGGCCAGGATGACGACGGCGGCCAGACCGGCCGTGCGGGGACTGAAGCGAACCATTGAAGGTCTCCTGACGATCGGCCCTCGGCCGCTTTTCGAGTCGCGACTATCCGCGCTTAGCGGTTCGCCATCAAGCCAGCGATTCAACCTCTGCGCCCACCGTGCGGCAGGCGGCGGTGTAGGTATTGGCCAGCAGGCAGGCGATGGTCATGGGGCCGACGCCGCCGGGCACGGGGGTGATACGACCCGCGACCTCGACGGCCTCGGCATAGGCCACGTCGCCGACGACGCGGGTCTTGCCCTCGGCAGCCTTGTCCGGATCCTTTGACGGTACGCGGTTGATGCCCACGTCGATGACGGTCGCGCCCGGCTTGATCCAGTCGCCGCGCACCATCTCGGCCCGGCCAACGGCGGCCACCAGAATGTCGGCGGTGCGGCACAGGGCGGGCAGGTCGCGGGTCCGCGAGTGGGCGATGGTGACGGTGCAGCTTTCGCCCAGCAGCAGCTGCGCCATCGGCTTGCCGACGATGTTCGAGCGGCCCACGACCACGGCGTTCAGCCCCGTCAGGTCGCCCAGCGCGTCCTTCAGCAGCATCAGGCAGCCCAGCGGCGTGCAGGGCACCAGACCCGGCAGGCCGACCGCCAGTCGCCCGGCGTTGACGACATGGAAGCCATCGACGTCCTTGTTCGGATCGATGGCGGACAGCACGGCGTCCGCTTCGATATGGGCGGGCAGGGGCAGCTGGACCAGGATGCCGTGGATGCCCGCATCGGCGTTCAGGGCGGCGATCAGGGCCAGCAGCTCGGCCTGGGTGGTCGTGTCGGGCAGGCGGTGGGTGTCGGACCGCATCCCGGCGCGCTGGGTCGTCTCGCCCTTGTTGCGGACGTAGATCTGGCTGGCGGGATCTTCGCCCACGATGACGACGGCCAGGCCCGGCTTGACGCCGTGGGCCGCCTCCAGCCGCGCCGAGGCGGCGGCGACGCGGTCCACCAGTCCGGCGGCGAACGCCTTTCCGTCGATGGGAACTGCGGTCATGGAGGGCTCCTGGCGCTGATAGGGAAGTCTGGGGAGAAGGCTGTGCTGGCGATTTACAGACGGGGCCGTTCGGCGTCTATGATCGCCGTCGAACAAGAGGGTCCTCATGCGCCGCACGATCATCGCCGCCTCCGTCAGCCTGCTGGCGCTTGTCACCGCCGCACCCGCCCTGGCCCAGGATGCGCGGGATCTGGCGATCGGCGCGGACATCAAGGGTGAGCTGAGCGCCAGCGATCCGCGTCTCGCGGACGATGATGACGCGCGCTACGACGATTATCGCGTGGCCGTGCGCGCCGGCCAGCGGCTGGAGGCGGTGATGCGGTCCTCGGCTTTTGACGCCTATCTGGCGGTCTATGCCGCCGACGCGAACGGCGCCCCCGAGGGCGAGCCGCGCGCCACCGACGATGACGGCCTGGGCGAAGGAACCGATTCCCGCCTGCGCTTCACCGCCGACCGCGACGGCGCCTATGTGCTGCGCGCACGCAGCCTGGGGACCGACGGAACCGGCGCCTACACCCTGTCGCTGATCGAGCGCCCGGCCGCCCCGCCGGCGCCGCGCCCGGCGACGATCCGCGTCGGCGACGAGGTGAAGGGCGAGCTGACCTCTTCCGATCCGGAACAGGACGACGGCTCGGCCTATGACGCCTATGCCCTGTCGGCGCGCGCCGGACAGCGGTTCGCCATCGGTCTGAACAGCGAGGCCTTCGACCCGGTGCTGCGGGTGGGGCGCGCGGGACAGGCGGACGTGTTCGAGGAACTGGCCAAGAACGACGATGCGCCCTCGGGCGGGCTGAATTCCTTCCTGATCTTCACGGCGCCGGACAGCGGCGACTATCTGATCCGGGCGACCGGCCTGAACGCCACGGCCGAGGGCGACTATACGCTGACGGTGGCGGACGGCCCGCCGCCGGCGCCGGTGTCCGCCCTGCGGTTCGACACGCCGGTCCGGGGTCGCCTGACGGTCGATACGCCGCTGAACGAGGGCGGCCAGCACGCCGACGCCTGGCGTTTCCGGGGGCGCGAGGGGCAGCGGGTGGTCATCAACCTGACGTCCGACGCGTTTGACACCTATCTGCAGCTGTTCCGCGAGACGAACGGATCGCGCCAGAGCATTGCCGAGGACGACGATAGCGGGGCCGAGGGCACCAACTCGCGTATCGCCTTCACCCTGCCGGCCACCGGTGACTATGTGGTCGAGGCGCGGGCCTTCAGCGAGGGAACCGGCGCGTATCAGTTGAAGCTGGAGGAGGCGACGCCGGAGCCCCCGCCCGGAACGCTGACCTTCGGCGCGACCATCTCGGGCGAGATCGGCGACCGGGATCCCCGCGACGATGAGAATCGGGGTTTCGACGCCTATCGCTTCCGCGGCGAGGAAGGTCGCAGAGTTCAGGTGATCGTGCGCTCGGGCGATTTCGACGCCTTTGTCGCCATCGGTAAGGTGATCGACGGTCAGTTCGTGGTGCTGGGCTCCGATGATGACGGCCTGGGCGAGGGAACGGACGCGCGTCTCAGCTACACGACGGAAAACACCAGTGAATACATAGTACGCGCGTCGCCGCTGGGATCGGATGGCAAGGGCCTGTACTCGATCGAGCTGATCGATCAGGGACCGGAGCCCAAGCCGGGCAGCATCGTGGTGGGCGGCGCCGCGCGCGGGACGCTGGGCGTCGGCGACTCCATGGCCGAGGACGGCAGCTATTACGAAGCCTATCGCCTGCACGCCAAGAAGGACGAGAAACTGAACCTGACGCTCGTCTCCAATGATTTCGACGCCTATGTCAGCATCGGTCGGATCGACGACGGCGACTACACCCAGTTGGAGGCCGACGACGACGGCCTGTCGGACACCCATGCCCGGCTGGAGTGGACGGCGCCCGAGGACGGTGAGTACGAGGTCCGCGCGGGCAGCTTCGCCCAGGGTGAAACCGGGGCCTATGCGCTGATGATCGACCGAAAGCCGTAAGGTCGCCGTTACGCCGGGCCGAGTGAAGCGTTATGGGGCGTCATGAAGCCTGAATCCCCCATCCGCCGCCGCAAGGACCAGCATCTGGACGTCGTCCTGGCGGGGGGAGGTCGTCATGCGCTGGACGGCGGGTTCGGCGTCGTGCGCTTTGTTCATGAGGCGCTGCCGGACCTGGATCACGCCAAGATCGATCTGGGCGCGGACTTTCTGGGTCGGCGGCTGAAGGCGCCGCTGCTGATCAGCGCCATGACGGGCGGGCCCGAGCGGGCCGAGGCGATCAATGCGCGGCTGGCCGAGGCGGCCCAGCATCTGGGCATCGCCCTGGCCGTGGGGTCGCAACGCGGCGCGCTGGAGGGCGGGGCGACCGGGGGGCTGGACGCCACCTTGCGCGACAAGGCGCCGGACACGCCGATCCTGGCCAATATCGGCGCGGCCCAGCTGACGCGCGGCTTTGGCGTCGACGAGGCGCGCCGGGCGATGGAGATGATCGGCGCCGACGCCTTGGTGGTGCACCTGAACCCGTTGCAGGAGGCCTGTCAGCCCGAGGGCGACCGTGACTGGTGGGGCGTGGGCGCGGCGCTTGAGGCGCTGATCCTGAAGCTGGAGGCGCCGGTGGTGGTCAAGGAGACCGGGGCCGGGATCTCGGCGGCGACGGCGAAACGGCTGTGCGACATGGGCGCGGCGGCCATCGACGTGGCCGGGGCCGGGGGCTCGAACTGGGCCCTGATCGAGGGCGAGCGGTCCGAGGGCGCGGCGGACAAGGCGCACGCCGCCGCCTTTGCGGACTGGGGCATACCGACCGCGCGGGCCATCGCCGAGGCGCGGGCCGCCTGTCCCAGCGCGCTGCTGATCGGATCGGGCGGCATCCGCGACGGCGTGGACACGGCCAAGGCGATCCGTCTGGGCGCGGACATCGTGGGTCAGGCGGCGGGCGTGATCCAGGCGGCGACAGTCTCGACCGAGGCGGTGGTGGACCATTTCCAGACGGTCATCCGGCAGTTGCGGACGGTCTGTTTCTGCACCGGCTCGACCCATCTGGCGGCGCTGAAAAAGGCTCCGCTGCAACGCACGGCGCCCTGACCTTGCGCCGCAGGCGTTGCACTGCACGGCGAAAAAATCAGTGCAGTGCAGTGCATCAGTGCAATGCGCGCCAGCAAATCGGGCAGCGCGCGGGACGGACGATTTCAAGGATCGACAGCGATCATAACACCGCCCGCGGCGCGGATATCAGAACGCGCCGGGCGGGGCGCAAACGTCGGTGCTGACAGCAAAGGCCGTGATGGCCGATCCGCCCGATATGGCGCCGTCAGAAGAAGATGCTGTCCCGCTTCAGTTCGCCTGCGCCTGAGGCGTCCGACGTGAAGGCCGGCGGCTCGGCGGCCTGACGGGCCTCAATCGCCTCCATTCGAGCCTGACGGTCGGCGCGCTGTGCGGCATAGTCAGGCTGCGGTTGATTGAAGCCATAGCTGCGGTCGCGCGGGTCCAGACGGATGGGTTCGATCCCCGGCTGGGGCGCATCGGTGCGCACCACCGGCATGCCGGTGACGGGCGGGGGCAGGGCAGGTTCCGGCTCGATCCAGGCGGTTTCGACATGGACGTCGTCGAACGGGTCGCCGTGCAAGGCTGTCAGGATGGCGGGATCATGTTCATAACCCTCGACCAGTTCGCCGACGGGCATGACGCCGCCGGGCTGGACCTCAGGCTCGACCGGGGCGACGACGGCGATGTTCAACAGACGACCCGTCGGAGTCGCGCCAGCCGAAGCCGTGCTGTTCCACGCCGCCAGTCCCAGGCCGCCGATCGCCAGCACGGCGACACCCGCCACGGCCGACCAGACGATGATCCGATCCCTGTTCATTACTCAACTCCACTACACACGTCGCCCCCCTGACGACAGCGATAGCGCGCAGGGAGGCGAGGGGTTCAAGTGGCCGTTCCGCCATAGCGGTGCGTAATTTGGTGAACCCTGTTCGAGGACTCTGGACCTGATTGGCAGCCGGCGCGATGGTCCATCACAAACATCGCTGATCGGGGGAGCAACATGCGGCGATATCTGATGGCCCTGGGGGCCGCGAGCCTGATCTGCATCGCGCCGGCGGCCGCGTCGGCGCAGAGCCGGATCGCGGTGGGTGACACTGTGGACGGGGCGCTGGACGCCCGCGACGCCCGCCTGGGCGATGACAGCTATTACGATTGTTATCTGCTGAGGATCGACCGGCCCCAGTCGGTGGCCATCACCCTGAAGTCCTCTGCCTTTGACGCCTATCTCGGCGCCGGCCACGGTGTGACGTGCGGCGGTGAAGCGGCCGAAACCAATGACGACGGCCCTTCGATGGGCACGGATTCATATCTGGCGCTGGAACTGGGGCAGGGCGAGTATTTCATCCGCGCCAACAGCCTGAGCGCCGACAAGACCGGCGGCTACACCTTGTCCATCGCCCCCATTCAGGGCGGTTCGGATGACAACGTCACCACGCTGGAAGGACGCCTGGGTCAGGACGACCGCAAACTGGCCGACGGCAGCTATTACGATTGTGTCGACGTTCGGGGGCGCGAGGGCCAGCAATTGACGGCCGGGATGGAGTCCGAGGATTTCGACACCTATCTGGCCATTCTGGAAGGCGGCGGTTGTCAGGGCTCCTCGTTGGGCACGAATGACGACGGTGATGATCTGGGCACCGACTCCCTGCTGGCGGTGACCCTGCCGAGCGATGGGGTCTATTCCATCCGCGCCAACAGTCTCTCGGCCAACCAGACCGGCGCCTATCTGCTGCACTACGCGCTGGACTAGGACGCGCGCCGCGCGCCGTCGATCGTCAGGTCGACGGCAGCAGGTCCGCAGCAAAGGTGCGATAGCGGCCCGCCCGCACCCCCTCCGTCGCCCGCTCTATGTCCGGCGCGAAATAGTGGTCGGCCGTATAGGGCGCGGCGGCCTCTCGCACGATGGCGTAGGCCTGTTCCAGTTGGGGTGAACTGGTCAGGGGGCGGTGGAACTCCAGTCCCTGTGCAGCGGCCAGAAGCTCGATGCCGACCACGGTCGCCGTGTTCTCGGCCATGTCCAGCAGGCGGCGCGCGCCGTGTGTGGCCATGGAGACGTGGTCTTCCTGATTGGCGCTGGTCGGCACGGTGTCGACGCTGCACGGATGGGCGACCATGCGGTTCTCGGCGACCAGGGCCGCCGCCGTCACCTGGGCGATCATGAAGCCGGAGTTCAGGCCGCTTTCCCTGACCAGGAAGGCGGGCAGTTCGCTCATCTTCGGGTCGACCAGGATGGAGGTGCGACGCTCGGAGATGTTGCCGATCTCGCACAGGATCATGGCGATCTGATCTGCTGCGAAAGCAACAGGTTCGGCGTGGAAGTTGCCGCCCGAGATGACGTCTCCGTCTTCGATGAAGACCAGCGGATTGTCGGTCACGGCGTTGGCCTCGCGCTCCAGAGTGGCGGCGGCGGCTTTCATGACGTCCAGCACGGCGCCCATGACCTGGGGCTGGCAGCGCAGGGAGTAGGGGTCCTGCACCTTGGAACAGTCGTGGCGGTGGCTGTCGCGAATGGCGCTGCCGGCCATCAGGGTGCGCAGGGCGGCGGCGACCGCGATCTGGCCCGGCTGGCCGCGCAGGGCGTGGATGCGGTGGTCGAACGGCGCGTCCGACCCCTTCAGCGCATCGACCGACAGGGCCCCGGCGGCGATGGCGGCGGCGAAAACATCCTCGGTTGCGAACAGGCCGGCCAAGGCCAGGGCGGTCGAGCACTGGGTGCCGTTCAGCAGGGCCAGACCCTCCTTGGGGCCCAGGACGACGGGGGTCAGCCCGACCTTGGCCAGGGCGGTTTCGGCGTCCAGCGTCTGACCTTGCCACCGCGCCTCGCCGACGCCGATCAGCACGCACGACATATGGGCCAGCGGCGCCAGATCGCCCGAGGCGCCGACCGATCCCTTGGACGGGATGCAGGGCAGGACCTCGCCGTTGACCATGGCGATCAGGGCCTCCAGCGTTTCGCGGCGCACGCCCGAGGCGCCCCTGGACAGGCTGGCGATCTTCAGCACCATCAGCAGGCGGGTGACGTTCTCAGTCAGCAGCGGGCCGACGCCGCAGGCGTGGCTGAGCACCAGGTTCTTCTGAAGGGTTTCAAGATCTTCGGCCGCGATGCTGGTGTTGGCCAGCAGGCCGAAGCCGGTGTTGATGCCATAGACGGTCCGCCCCTCGGCCAGGATTGCGGCGACCGTGGCCGCGCCCTTTTCGACATTCGCCCAGGCGGCGGGGGTCAGGCTGACGGTGACGAGGCCGTTCAGGGCCGCGCGCAGCTGGGCGAGGGTGAGCGGGGACTGGCCGATGGTGATGTGGGTCATTCTTGGCGTTCCGAAGTCAGGGTTCCCTCTCCCGTGGGGAGAGGGCTTGAGCGCACGGATGCGTCAGCATCCGTTCTGGCGCGAAAGGGTGAGGGTGTTCGGCGCTTGAGCAGGACAGGGCGTAACCCCTCACCCGACCGCGCCAGGACGACGACTGCGCCGCCGTGCGCGGTCTCCCTCTCCCGCTGGGAGAGGGTCATGTTAGCGACGGCAGGTTGAGGCCGTGTTCCTTTGCGGCGTCCCTGGCGATGTCGTATCCAGCGTCGGCGTGACGCATGACGCCCGTGGCCGGGTCGTTCCACAGGACGCGCTCCAGCCGCTTGGCCGCTTCCGGCGTGCCGTCGGCGACGATGACGACGCCCGAGTGCTGGCTGTAACCCATGCCGACGCCGCCGCCGTGATGCAGCGACACCCAGCTGGCGCCGGAGGCGGTGTTGAGCAGGGCGTTGAGCAGGGGCCAGTCGGACACGGCGTCGGAGCCGTCCTGCATGGCCTCGGTCTCGCGGTTGGGGCTGGCGACGGAGCCTGAGTCCAGATGGTCGCGGCCGATGACGATGGGGGCCTTAAGCTCGCCCGAAGCCACCATCTCGTTGAACATCAGGCCCGCGCGGTGACGGTCGCCCAGGCCGATCCAGCAGATGCGCGCGGGCAGACCCTGGAAGGCGATGCGCTCGCCCGCCATGTCCAGCCAGCGGTGCAGGCCGGCGTTGTCAGGGAAGAGCTTCTTCATCGCCTCATCCGTCTTGCGGATGTCCTCGGGATCACCCGACAGGGCGGCCCAGCGGAACGGGCCGATCCCACGGCAGAACAGCGGGCGGATGTAGGCGGGGACAAAGCCGGGGAAGTCGAAGGCGTTGGTCAGGCCCTGGTCGAAGGCGACCTGGCGGATATTGTTGCCGTAGTCGGTGGTCGGGATGCCCATGGCGTGGAAGTCGAGCATGGCCTGAACGTGGACGGCCATCGACTGACGCGCGGCGGCCTCGACCGCAGCGGGGTCGCTGTCGCGCTTTTCCTCCCACTCGGCGACGGTCCAGCCGGTAGGCAGGTAGCCGTTGACCGGGTCGTGGGCGCTGGTCTGGTCGGTCACCAGATCGGGGCGAACGCCGCGCCGGACCATCTCAGGCAGAAGGTCAGCCGCATTGCCCAACAGGCCGATCGACAAGGGTTTCTTGTCCTTGAACGATTGCTCCAGCAGGGCCAGGGCCTCGTCCAGGGTCTCGGCCATGACATCGACGTAGCGGGTGCGCAGGCGGAACTCGATGCGGCTGCGCTGGCACTCGATGGTGATGCAGGAGGCGCCGGCCATGGTCGCGGCCAGGGGCTGGGCGCCGCCCATGCCGCCCAGGCCCGCCGTCAGGATCCACTTGCCCGACCAGTCGCCACCATAGTGCTGGCGACCCGCCTCCATGAAGGTCTCGTAGGTGCCCTGCACGATACCCTGGGTGCCGATGTAGATCCACGACCCGGCCGTCATCTGGCCGTACATCATCAGACCCTTGCGATCGAGT
>NZ_SDZL01000067.1 GCF_004210735.1 Brevundimonas sp. | reverse complement strand
AGCAGCTCCAGCATCTGGTATTCCTTGCCCGTCAGGTGGACGCGGTGACCGTTCACCTCGACCGTCTTGCCGTCCAGGTTCACGGCGATCTCGCCGGTGTGGATGATGGCCTGGGCGTGGCCCTTGGAACGACGGACCACGGCGTGGGTGCGCGCGATCAGCTCGTCCTTGTGGAAGGGCTTGGTCAGATAGTCGTCGGCGCCGCCGCCGAAGGTCTTCACCTTCGTCTCGATCTCGTGGCTGCCGGACAGGATCATCACCGGGGTGTTGATCTTGCCCACGCGCAGCTGGCGCAGGACCTCAAGGCCGCTCATGTCGGGCAGGTTCAGGTCGAGCAGGATCAGGTCGTAGTCATAGATCTTACCCAGATCGATGCCTTCTTCGCCCAGATCGGTCGTGTAGACGTTGAAGCCTTCCGACTTCAGCATCAGCTCGATGCTTTGCGCCGTGGCGTGATCGTCTTCAATCAGCAGAACACGCATTCATGCCCCTCCAGGCAAAGCTTGATCGTGGACCGGACGCCCCGCGGCCGGGTAACCTTGTTCGGACGTTAACAGCCGAAAACCTTAAGAACGGTTAACGCCATCCGATGATCGAATCGTAGGCTGATTTGCGAATCGCCGTCGAGGGGCCGAGTCAACGATTCGTTAATTTGTTCGGGCGCGGCCGCGTCGGCCCCTCCACCACTGCGTGGTCCCCTCCCCATTCCATGGGGGGAGAAGCGCCGCGCTCGTCCGCTACGACCGATCCTGGCGTTGAATAGGACTATGTTCCTATCACAGCCATCGCGCGTCAGGGAGGACGGAATGAACACAGTGTATCGGGTGCCGGTCGCAGAGGACGACCGGATCAGGGCGGGCCTGGCCCTGCAACTGGTGGCGGCGGCCACCGGCGTTTCGGCCGAGCGAATGAAGGGGGACCGGCTGGCGCCGCCCGCCTGCCGGGCGCGGTGGCTGGCGCTGTATCTGTCGCACGTCGCCTTCGGCTGGCCGCTGGAGCGGGTGGGCCACGCCTTTGCGCTGAACCGGGCCACGGTGGGCGCGGCCTGTCGCTGGGCCGAGGACGCGCGCGACCGCCCGGCCATGGACGCCCTGCTGGACCGGCTGGAAGAGGTGGCGCGCGCCGTGCTGGACGCCCCGCAGTGGGAGCCGGGCATATGAGCGACCGCCGCCTGCCGCGCATCCGCAGCTTGCTGGGCCGGCCCGGCGCCTGGGTGGACGAAGGCGAAGACGGCTACGCCCTGCGGCTGGGACCGACGCGGCGCGACCGGGTGCATCTGACGTTCGACGAGGCGGCGTTTCACGCCCTGATCGCCGCGCCGGGTCTGGTCGTGCGGCCCGGCGGCGGCTGGGCGATGCGGATGGTCAGGGCGACGGCGGACGGTCCCGCCCCCGGCCGCCCGGGCGTGATCGAGGGCCAGCGCCCGGTGATGGAGGTGGACGGCCGCGTCACCGCGCGGCGCGCCAATCTGGGCGAAAGCCCCATCGCCTGGCTGGCCCGGCGTCAGGATGCGTCCGGCCGCCCGTGGCTGAGCTCGGCCCAGGTCGCGGCGGGGGAACGGCTGCGGGCCGAGGCCGAGACCGCGCTGCGCGGCCCGTCTCTGACCATGCGCTGGGACGCCCTGCCCCGCTCGGGCGGCGGGTCGTCGGCGCGGGCCGAGCCGACCGACCGCGCCCTGTCGGCCGCCGCGCGGGTCGAGGCGGCGCTGATCGCCTGTGGCCCACGCCTGCGCCGGATCGTGGAGCAGATCTGCATCCACGGCAGCTCGCTGAAACTGGCCGAGGAAGGGCTGGGTCTGCGTCGCCGCCAGGGCAAGATCATGCTGAAACAGGGCCTGCAGGCGCTGGCGACGCACTATGGCCTGGCTCAGCCCTGACGGCGCGGCAGCTCCATCAGCTGACGGCGGGTGTCGTTGGTCAGCGGCTTGCCCTTGTACAGCGGCTTCATCAGCATGCTGGCGGTGGCCGACACCATCGGGTCGCTGAGATCCGCCCCGGCCATCAGGCCCAGAGCCTCGCGGATGTCCTCGTTGTCGGTGACGGGGCCAAGTTCATAGGGAATGCCCGGGCCCGGGGCGCTGATCGTGGCGTTCATGCAATCCGCTTTGATGGGCGCGTACATGGGCTGGTCAGACGGGACTTCGAGCTTCATCGACTGGAACACTAGGCCATTCTGGTTTTTCCAGTTGGTCGAGATGGTGATGATCCCAGGTGGCATCTCGAACTCGAAATGGTCGTTCGTCCGGTTATAGAACTGGAAGCAAAGATTCACCTGGCCGGTGGCTGGACCCTGGACAGGCAGAGGCTCCTCGCCCGGCTCGGCGTCCGGCCGCTTGCAGCCGTCGGGATCGAACGGATTGTAACTGACGATCGTCAGTTCGATCCCTTCGGGCAGGACGAACGGCGTGCCGGTCGGCCGGGCGCGGTTGTTTTCGCCGAACCCCGGCGGGTCATCCTGGGCGAGGGCAGCGCTCGACAAGGTCAGGGTAAGGGTCGCGACCGCCATTGCGGCGGCCAGTATTCGGGTCAGGGACATGGCGTGTTCCAGAGGTGACGCAGGGGGTTAGGGCTGCTTGGCCGGAAGTTCGGCGATCTCGGCGCGATGGCGGGCGGTCAGAGGATCGCCGTCGTACAGGTCTGCCAGAATCGCACTCGCCGCCGCACCGTCGTTCATACTGGACAGGTCGCGGTCGGCTAGCAGCCGCAGCGCCTCGACGATATGCGGATGCTGCGTCACCGGCCCCAGGCGATAGCGGGCGCCGGAAAAGCCGGTCGGGGCGCCCCTTGTGACGTTCATGCAGTCAAATTTGAGCTTTACGAAAACCTGCTTTGCCGGAACCTCGATGTCTGCGGACTGGATCAGGATGCCGTTCTGCGTTTCTGTGCTTTCGGACTCGACGATGACCCCGGGCGGGAACCCAATATTGATTGGGCCGCCGGTCTTGTTGTTGAACACCAGGCAGAGCTGCACGGCGCCGGCCGGGTTGCCCAACTCTTGCGTGGGGCCTTCCTCTTCCGGGTCCTTGCAGTCGTTCTCGTCGAAGAAGCTGTAGCTCAGGATCGGCTCGACCAGTTCCACCCCCTCGGGCAGGACGAAGGGGATGCCGACCGGCGGCTCCTTGTTGTCGCGCATCCCCGGCAGGCCGACGACTTCGTCATCGACAAAGGCGTGCGCGGACGGGGCGACCGCCACGGCGATCAGCAGGCTGGCGACGACGGCGCCCAGTGTTCTGAACATGACGGTCTCAATCCACGATCTGGACATGCGCGGCCGGCCGACCCGCAGTCAGGGAAGCCTCAGAGGATGCCGGCGCCTAGGGGTTGCGGACGTCGTCGGGGTTCTGAAGCCGGGCGCGGAACTGGGCGGCGGTCATCTTCAGATGCACGGCATCGCCGCTGACGGTGGCCTCGCGGCCATAGATGCGGCGCAGATTGTAATAGGTGTCGGCGGTGAAGAACATTTCGCCCGGCCCATAGACGCGCTCGTTGTTCGGGACGTGCATGACCTCGGCGACGCGGACGCCGTCGGACGACATGACGGCCATCTTGTTGCGCACCGTGATGCTGGCGCCCGAGGCGGCGGATGCTTCGGCCGGCGCCGGGGCTGCGGTTGTAGCTGCGGCCGCAGCCGGGGCCGCAGTGGCGGCGGGGGCCGCAGGCCGCGCGGCGGGAGGAGGCGCCGCCGGACGGGCGGCAGGCGGAGGCGCCGCCGGACGGGCGGCAGGCGGCGTCGCCGGACGCGGACGGGTGGCCGCATCGACGGCGCGGTTCGCCAGCCTGCGGGCTGCGGCCTCGGCCGAGCTCTGGGCCAGACGGCCCAGGAAGTCCTGGGCCACGGCGGGGGCCGCGATCAGCGACAGAAAAAGGGCGGCGGCGAGGGGGGACGCGCGCATGGACAATTGCTCCGACTTAACCAGTCATGCTGGATGCGGGACGTCCGGCTCCGTGTCTCGGACGCAACGACGGGCGCCCGAAAATACGACGAGTTTACGTTCTATGCCGCCGCCAGCGCCGCCTCGCGGATGCGGCCGACCATGCTGTTCAGGCCGTTGGCGCGCTGGCGGGTCAGGGCCGAGGGCAGGCCCAGGCGATCCAGCGCCGCGCGGGCGTCAAAGGCCAGGATCTCGGCCGGGGCGCGGTCGGAATAGAGTTTGAGCAACAGGGCGATATTGCCCTTGGACAGGGCGCTGTCGCTGTCGGCCATGAAATGCAGCCGGTCATCGCGGCGCCGCGTGGTCAGCCAGACCTGGGCGGCGCAGCCGGGCACCTTGTTGGCCTCGATCCGGTCTTCCTCGGGCAGGGGCTCCAGACCCTTGCCCAGGTCGATGACGTATTCGATCCGCCCTTCCCAGTCGCCCAGCAGGTCGAATTCCTCGACCAGTTCGGCCAGGACGTCGTCGATGGGGGCGGGCGCGGCGGTCATGGCCCGCAGATAGGCCGGACGCGCGGATCAGACAACGCCATCTGCTATTCGCCCCCAGGCATTCGCCATCCGTCCCCCGTCGCCATATCCCCTGCGACGGGAGCGCCCTCGCGCCGCCACAGTGGGGCGCGTAAGCTGCGCGGTCGGCCCGGCCTGTCCGGACGCCGCCCTTCGCCGCCACTGTTTCCGGGCCTTCCTTGCCGTCTTCGCCTTCGACCAAAGTCAGGACCAGCGCCACCCCTCGCCCGCGCGAGGGGGTGCCCGCACTGGCGACCTGGCACGCGGCCTGGGCCGGGGCCGTGGCGCTGCTGGCGCTGGGCTGGCGATTGCTGGACCCCGGCATGGGCGGCGCCGTGCTGATCGGGGTGCTGGCCATGGCCGCGCCGGGGCTGGCGGGACTGATCCTGTTGTGGCGCGACCGTCGGGACGAGCGGCTGGCCATCCTGTTCGTGTGGTGCCTGGCGGCGGTGGCCGCGTCGGGCCTGACCGGCGGGCTGGGCGGGCCGCTGTCGGGCTTCCTGTTCATGCCGCTGGCCGCTGGCGTGGCCCTGGGCGGGCGGCGTCTGATCCAGGGCGGCGCCCTGGGCATGGGGATCGCCGTGCTGACCGGCCTGATGTCGGCGCTGCTGGGGGGCCCGGACCAGGCCCTGCCCGGCCTGACCGCTGCGACCGGCCTGCTGGCCGCAGTGGCCGCGGCCCTGTCGGCCCGACTGGCCCTGGCCCCGTCCGAGCGACGCCTGGCCGCCGTGGTCGGATCGGTCGAGCGGATCGAGACGGTGCTGGCCCGCCAGCCCGGCCTGACCCTGTTGCTGGAGCCGTCGGGCCGCATCCTGGCCGCCTATGGCGCGCCGCCGCCGGCCCTGCCGGTCGAGCCGTTGTTCGACCAGGGGCTGATCGCCGCCGTCCACGCGCCCGACCGGTCGCTGGTCCTGTCGGCCATCGAAAAGGCCATGACCGGCGCCGAGGTCGAGACCCGCTTCGCCCCGCGTCTGGCGCTGGACCGGCGCATCGTCCTGTTGCTGCGGCGGTTCGATCCGGCGCCCGGCGGCGGGCCGCGCCTGATCGCCCAGGCGTTCGACGGCACCCTGGCCCACGCCCGCGAGGCGGGGCTTGAGGCCGCCCGCGCCGAGGCCGAAACCCAGAACGCCGGCAAGACCCGCTTCCTGGCGAACATGAGCCACGAACTGCGCACGCCGCTGAACGCGGTGATCGGCTTCTCGGACATCATGAAGCAGCAGCTGTTCGGCCCCCTGCCCGGCCGCTATGCCGAATACGCCGACTCCATCCACCAGGCGGGCGGTCATCTGCTGGACCTGATCAATGACGTGCTGGACGTGTCCAAGATCGAGGCCGAACGCTATCAGCTGCAGATCGAACGGTTCGACGTGCGCGACGCGGTGTCCGACGCCATGGCGCTGGTCCGCCTGCCGGCCGACGAAAAGGGGCTGGCGCTGGCCGCCGTCCTGCCCGCCGAGGCGGTCGAGGTCCAGGCCGACCGCCGCGCGGTCAAGCAGATCGCGCTGAACCTGCTGTCCAACGCCCTGAAATTCACCCCGCCCGGCGGCGCCGTCACCGTGACGGTCGAGGCCGTCGGCCCCTATCTGGAGCTGATCGTCTCCGACACTGGCGTCGGCGTCGCGCCCGAGGACGTCAAACGCCTGGGCCGGCCGTTCGAACAGGCCGGCGACGCCGATCAACGCTCGCAGGGCACGGGCCTGGGCCTGTCGCTGGTCCGCGCCTTCGCCGAACTGCACGGCGGCCGCATGTCGATCGACAGCACCTTGGGCGAAGGCACGGCCGTGACGGTGCGCATGCCGGTCGTGCCCATGGCGGGCGCCGAGGTCGTGCCGATCGGCGTGGCGAACTGAACCCTCTCCCTCCCCGTCCCGGGGAGGGTGGTTGAGGCCGTCAGGCCGAAACCGGGTGGGGGCGGCAGGGCTGAACATCCGCAGCACCCGGCATCGCCAAGCCCTCCCCACCCGCTCGCCGCTTCGCGGCGACCACCCTCCCCGGGACGGGGAGGGAGAAGGTCGCGTCTAGATCCGCCCCATCGCCAGGAACGCCCGACCGGCAGAAAAATCCCCCGCCTCGAACTCGGCGCGGGCGACGCTGCCGTCGCGGAACAGGAACTCGACGGTGAAGACCTCACGCGGGTCCAGCGCCTCGACCGCGTCGATGGCCGCGTCGGAGAAGCGCCACAGGTCGCCGGCCTTTTGCCCACCCGTCAGCAGGGCGCGCGGCGCGGGCTCGGACCCCGACGCCCAGACGGCGCGGCGCAGCCCCTCGGGCGGAAGGACGCCCGGCCAGGCGCGGGGCGCCACGGCCGGATCGCGCAACATGATGCGGGCGCCGTAAGGGCGCGGCTTGCCCACGAACGACACCACGGCGGCGCCGCGATCCTGTTCGTCCAGACCGAATGTGACGGGCGAGGCGCCGGTGACGGTCGCCTGTTTCAGCCGCCAGCCGGGCGTGTCGAACCGGTCGGCGATCCAGGCGGCGCGCACGCCCTCGAAATTCATCCGCGCCGTGCGCGACCAGCCGGCGAAGGCGCCCTCTACCCGGCGCTTGACCACGCCCAGTTCGGGGTCGGCGCAGGCCACGGCGGCGGCCCGCCCGCGCGCCCGTCCGGCCGAGGCGTTCAGCGAAATCTCGTTCACCCCCGCGCGCAGGGCCGCGCCCCGCGCCTGACGCGCGGCGGCGTCCAGGGCGGCGGCGACCGCCGGCTGGAACAGGTCGCAGCGGGCGTGCGCCTCCAGCACAAAGGCGCGCTCGTAATAGGGATTGGCCTGCGCCATGGCGACGCCCGGCGCAGCCGCGGTCAGCAGGGCGCAAAGGCCCGCCGCCGCCCAAAGCGCCTTGATGGGCGCCGTTCTGGCGCCGAAGAGGGAAACGTTTATCCTCATGGGACGCGATCTAACGCATCAGGCGTTCCGGTCCGGTTTCCGAGCAGGGTTACCTAAATGATACTGTCGACCGACGTCTGGGTGGGCGCCCTGATCCGCCGGGCCCAGTTGGAGGGCGCCTACGCCACCGTGGTGAAAAAGGGCGACGACCGCGCCGGCGCCGTCATCGTCAAGGCCTTCAACACCGCCGAACGCCGCGCCCGCCTGTATAGCGAAGCCTTCGGGACCGACGGCGAACGGTTCTGGATGCAGCCGGTCGAGAGCGAGCAGGAAAGCGAACTGGACGCCTATATCGAGCGCCAGCGCAAATACGACCCCGACCTGTGGGTGGTCGAGATCGAAGACCGCCAGGGCCGGCATTTCCTGACGGAGAAGGTGGGTTAAGCCCGACGGTAGGCTACGAAAGCCGCTGATCGCAGGTTCGCCGTAAGTTGGCCGCAAGCGCATCGACGACATCCCACGCAGCACGACAATAGGCGCGCGGGCTTCGCCGCATCATAGGGCTGGGAACATGAGACATCTTCTGATCGCCGCAGGGATCATCGCCAGCGCCGGCTGCGCGGCTCAGGAGGCCGAGAGCGGAACCCTGAAGGATCTGAAGTGGGGCATGACCTCGAATGAAGTGATCCGGACGCTGGACGGACGCGCCCGCGCGCAGACGGGGCTGCCCGACGAGAACGGCCAACTCGGTGTCGTGAGCGTCGAGAATCTGAACGGCCAGGCGACGCCGATGGACTTCTTTTTCCGGGACGGCAAGCTGGTCAGCTACCGGATCGAGTTCCCGGAAGGATACGAACAGTGCCAGGTCAAGCGCTCCGAGCTGGACGCGCTCTATGGCGACTCCTTCTACAAGTCGGGCGGCCCGGACAGCGGCTGGACCAACAGCGTGTGGTACGAGCCCACGCTTTCCGGCCAGGTGCAGTTGCTGGCCATCGGCGACGAAGCCGACGCCTCGTGCCGTTTGACCTTCATGGACGAGATGGCTCCCAATGCGCGGGACGCCCAGGGTCTGACCCGGCATGAGGGAAAGCCGACCCCGCGTCCGGACTATCGCCCCTATCGTCCCGGCTGAGGCTGATGTCGGTTTCCCATCCATGAACGGCCGCGCGACCGGTGGTGAATCCTTAACCGCGTTCGGGAACGGAACCGCAAGCCAAGGCGCCTAGGGTGGCCCTGTCGACCAGAAGCGTCGACGTGATGGCGAGTAGGCCCCGATGCTGTTTCTGCTGAACGACGTGGTGTTCGACCTGGACGAGACCTGCCCGGTCACGTCCGCCGACGCGCGGCGTTTCGAGAAGCTGGGCTTTGACTATGTGCTGGAGCTGGGCTGCGAGCTGTTCGCCGAGGACCCGTTGCTGCACCGGAACGATCCGGTGCGGGCGCGGCGTCTGGCCTGGCTGATCGCCGAGCGGTCGCCCGATGTGAACGCGGCCCTGTTCGCCGCCCCGGCCGAAAACTGCGCGCCCGAACTGGTCGAGCCGCGCTTCTGCGCCCTGCCCGACGCCATCATCCGCCAACTTCAGACCCGCGCCCGCAAGGGCCGGCTGGACGCCGTCAGCGCCGACAAGGTCGTCTGGGGCCGGATGGCGGCCTAAGACGCAGCACGCTGCCAGGCTCGTTTTCACCGTCATCCTCGGGCTTGACCCCAGGATCGAGCGAAGCGGCGCACTGGACATTCCCAAGTCGCGCAGGCGGACAATCCGATCCTCGGGTCAAGCCCGAGGATGACGGCACAAGAGACATGGCGCCCGATCTCGCCCCCTCCACCATGCTGCGCATGGTCCCCCTCCCCCGTTTCGCTGCGCTTCACAGGGGAGGATCGCAGGGTCAGATCGCCGCGAACAGCGCGTGCACCGCCACCGCCACCAGGCAGATGGCGCCGAAGCCGATAATCAGGCCGAACACCGGGTGCAACGGCTTGCCGTGCGCGTTCAAACGCGGGGCGGCGGCAATGGTGGATTGAGCGGCGGATGTCGCCCGTGGAGCCGTCGTGGCCATGGTCGTTTCCTTTCCCTGCGGCGCCTCGCTGCGATGGCCGGGCGTCTCACACGGCGAAGCCTGACTCCAAAAGCCCCGCTTGGCGAGGGGTTATTGCCGCGCTCACGCTCTGGTGACTTTCGCGGCCCGACGCGGTAGTGCGCGCGCCATGTCGAAACTCACGCTCGCCGAAGAGGCCGGTCGCCGCCGGACCTTCGCCATCATCGCTCACCCGGATGCGGGCAAGACGACCCTGACCGAGCATATCCTGCTGGCCGGCGGCGCCATTCGCGCGGCGGGCGCCGTGCGGGCGCGCGGCGAGAACCGGCGCACCCAGTCCGACTGGATGAAGATCGAGAAGGAACGGGGTATTTCGGTCAGCGCCTCGGTCATGACGTTCGAGCACACCACGTCGGACGGCGTGGCCAAGATGTTCAACCTGCTGGACACGCCGGGTCACGAGGACTTTTCCGAGGACACCTATCGCACCCTGACCGCCGCCGACTGCGCCATCATGGTGCTGGACGCCGCCAAGGGCATCGAGCCGCAGACGCTGAAGCTGTTCGAGGTCTGCCGCCTGCGCGACATTCCGATCATCACCTTCATCAACAAGCTGGACCGCGAGGCGCAGGACCCGATGGCCCTGCTGGACGAGATCGCGTCCCGGCTGCAACTGGACCCGGCCCCGATCTGGTGGCCGGCCGAGAGCGGTAACCGCCTGCGCGGCATGGTCGAGCTGGGCACCGGCAAATTCCAACCCTATGCGAAAAAAGTCGCCGGCTCGAACGCGGACGCCGAACACCCGGACGCCCTGCCCCTGGCCGACGCCGCACGGTATTTCGAGGAAGGCGAGCACGCCGCCATGACCGAGGCGCTGGAGCTGGTCGAGGCCGGCTATCCGGCCTTCAACCGCCAGTCGTTTCTGGAGGGGCACCTGACGCCCGTGCTGTGGGGTTCGGCCCTGCGCCACTTCGGCATCGACGAACTGCTGGCGGCCATCGGCGAATGGGCCCCGGCGCCCAAGGTCATGAAGGCGAGGAAAGAGGCCCCGCCCGAGACCCGCAACGCCCCCGCC
>NZ_SDZL01000025.1 GCF_004210735.1 Brevundimonas sp. | reverse complement strand
CTGATCTTCGACGCCCGCCGCCGCGCCGCCCGGCTGGCGCGATCCGCCCGCCGCTTCGCCACGGCCGACTTCCTGCACGCCCGCGCGGCCGAAAACGCGGTCGGCAGTCTGGAGGTCATCCTGCGCGACTTTCCGGTCGTGGTCGACCTGTCAGCGCAGCCGGGTCCGTTCACCCGCGCCCTGGCCGACAGTTCCGTCGCCGCACGCATCGGCGCGCCGGTCGCCGTTGGCGATACGGCCTCGCACGCCCAGCCCGGCGCCGCGCCCCTGACGCTGACGGACCAGTCGACCGATGTGATCGTGTCGCTGATGACCCTGCACTGGGCCAACGACCTGCCCGGGGCCCTGGCCCAGATCCGGCGCGCCCTGCGGCCCGACGGCCTGTTCCTGGGGACCCTGCTGGGCGCCGGCACGCTGAAAGAATTGCGTGGCGTTCTGACCGAAGCCGAGCTTCAGCTGCGCGGCGGGGCCCAGGCGCGGGTCTCGCCCTTCGCCGACGGTTTCGACGGGGCGGGCCTGCTGCAACGGGCGGGGTTCGCCCTGCCGGTGTCGGACGTGGATCGGGTGACGGTGCGCTATCCCGATCTGTTCGCCCTGGTCCGCGACCTGCGCGCCATGGGCGAGACCAATGTTCTGGCCGGGCCGACCCGGCCGCTGACCCGCGACATCATCGCCCGCGCCGCCGCTCTTTACGCCGAACGCCATGCCGAGGCCGACGGCCGCATCCCCGCGACGTTCGAGATCGTGCACCTGGCCGGCTGGGCCCCGCACGACAGCCAGCAAAAACCGCTCAAGCGCGGCTCGGCCAAGATGCGGCTGGCCGACGCCCTGGGCGTGACCGAGGTGACCGACGCCGCCCTGCCCGGCTCCGACTAGAGCCCGTCGGCCATCATGGGGTTGTCAGGCGTCACGGGCGCTTGCGGGGTGATCGCCGCCTTCAGACATCCGCGCCGGAAGGGCCCTTATAATAACCGCCATGTCTGCCCATCCGCTTGCCGACACTGCCGCCTGGTCCGGGTCGCTGACGGCCGGCCATTGCACGGTTGCACTGCATTGCACTGTTTTTTCGTCGTTGCAGTGCAACGGCTCCACGGAACGGCGCGGCTTAGAAGACCTTGGTCAGGGCGTCCGACAGCTTGCCGAACGCGACCTTGAAGGCGCCGGTGGACGTGCCCGCGAACAGCGTCAGCCCGCTCAGCATGACCAGAAACACCAGCGCCGCGATCAGGCCATACTCGATGGCGGTCGCGCCGGACCGGTCGCTCAGGAAGCGGGCGATGAAGCGTCTCATGGCGTCCCTTCCTCTTGCGGGGCGTCAGATCAGGTCGCGCAGCCAGGCGACCAGCGGCTCGTCCGCCGGCGGCATGGGATAGTCCGAAAGCTGGTTCGGCTTCACCCAGGCCAGGGCGGCGTGCTCGTGCCTTACGACCACGCCGGACCAACGCCGGCACAGATAAAGGGGCATAAGAAGGTGAAAGGATTCATAAGCGTGGCTCGCGAACACGAACGGGGCCAGGCAGGCCTCGTTCACATCGATGCCCAACTCTTCCTTCAGTTCGCGGATCAGCGCCTGTTCCGGCCGCTCGCCCGCCTCGACCTTGCCGCCCGGAAACTCCCACAGCCCGGCCAGCTGCTTCCCCTCCGGCCGCTGCGCGATCAGCACCCGCCCGTCCGGATCGATCAAAGCCACGGCGACGACGAGGACGGTGGGAAGCGACATCAGAAAGCCTGTCCGAGGTAACGCAACGCCGAAACCCGAACCGTCTCGTCGTCGAAGGAATAGAAGACGACCGCCCGCCGGTCGAACGTGATCCGGTAGACCACATCGTCCACCGGTCGCCCCACGCGCGGGAAATCGGTCAGCACCTCGCAGCGTCTTCGAAGGTCGTCAATGAAGGCCAGCGCCGCCCGCGGCGAATCCGCGGCGATCAGATCGTAGGCGGCCGCGAAATCGAACTCGGCCGAGGGAAGGAAGACGAGCCGTCGGCTCAATCCACGTCCCGCTTCAGGCGGGCCTCGTGGCGGGCCAGCAGGTTCTGGCGCAGTTCCTCGGACGTCAGCGGCGGACGCGGATCGGCCAGGGCCTGATCATGCTGCCGACGAACCCAGGCGACGGCGTCAAGCGACGGGTGTTCGCTTTCCAGATCCTCCCAGAGAGCCCGGCTGATGAACGGGCTCGTCTCATCGGCATAGGGATCGACGGGCTTGGGCTTGGCGCTCATGGACGCAACCCTAGCATGATCAGCTCCGATAGTCGCCGTTGATCTCGATGTAGCGTTTGGTCAGGTCGCAGGTCCAGACGGTGGCGGCGGCCCGGCCCGCGCCGACGTTCACGGTGATGTCGATCTCGGCGTTCTTCATATAGGCGCTCATCTTCGCCTCGTCGTAGGTCGGGGACGGGGCGCCGTTGATGGCCGCCTCATGCGGGCCGAACCAGATGGCCAGTCGGTCGCGGTCGACCTCTTCCTCGGTCTTGCCCACGGCCATGACGATGCGGCCCCAGTTGGCGTCCTCGCCGGCGATGGCGGTTTTCACCAGGGGGCTGTCGGCGATCGACTTGGCCAGCTTGCGGGCCGAGGCGGGGCTGGCCGCGCCCTCCACGGTGATGCGGACGAATTTGGTCGCCCCCTCGCCGTCGCGGACCAACTGGTGCGCCAGGTCCAGCATCACCTTGTCCAGCGCGGCCGAGAACGCCTTCAGCCGCCGGTCGCCGACCCGGCCGATGCGCGGCGCGCCCGACGCCCCGGTGGCGAACAGCAGGGCCGTGTCGTTGGTCGAGGTGTCGCCGTCCACGGTCACGCTGTTGAAGGTGGTCCGCACATGCAGGCCCAGCAGCGCCTGCAGCACCGACGGCGAAATGGCCGCATCGGTGACGATAAAGGCCAGCATGGTCGCCATGTCCGGCGCGATCATGCCCGAGCCCTTGGCGATCCCGGCGAGGCGGACCTTCACCCCGTCGATCTCGCATTCCGCATACGACCCCTTGGGGAAGGTGTCGGTGGTCATGATGCCGGCGCCGGCCTGGGCCCAGGCGTCGGCCTTCAGCCCGGCCTCGATGTCCGGCAGGCGGGCGGCGATCTTGTGGTCGTCCAGCACCACCCCGATCACCCCGGTCGAGGCCAGCATGACGTCGCGCTGGCGACAGCCGAACCGCTTGGCGACCTCGGACGCCGTGCGCCGGGCCGCGTCGGCCCCCGCCTTGCCGGTGAAGGCGTTGGCGCAGCCGGCGTTGACGACCAGCGCCCGCACGTCCTTGCCGCCGTCCTCGGCGCCCAGATGCCGCTTGCACCAATCGACCGGGGCCGAGCCCACCTTGTGCCGCGTGAACACCCCGGCGCAGGTCGTGCCCGGCGCGAACCGGAACACCACCAGATCGTCGCGCTCATGCTTGTAGAAGCCCGCCCGGGCGGTCGCGATCTCGACCCCGCCGATGGGCGGAATGGCCGGGAAAGGCACGGCCAGCGGCGAAATCTCCAGCCCCGGCTTGCCCGGCCCGCCGGCAGGCGGAGCGACCGGGCCGCCCGGCGTGCGGGTGGCCCGCTTCAGCGCGCTGGCCAGCGGATCCAGCGCCTTCTCGATGGCGTTTTCGATCTTCTTCACGCCCGGCGGCGTGAGCGGGGGACGGCTCATGATGTGACAGGTTCCGGGGAGGAGGACGGGGCGGGCGTAGCCGCGGGAGCAGCGGGCGCGGAGGCGGGCTCCTGCGGGGCGCCGGCCTCGCGCGACAGCAGGACATCGACCTTGGCCTTGCCGCGCAACTGCTCCAGCAGCTGGCGCACGCCCTCATAGGTCAGGTAGCGCACGATCTGGGGCCGCGCCTGCTCCAGCGTCGGCGGCGTCTCCTTGCGCCGGTCCTCGACCCGCAGCACGGCCCAGCCGCCCTCGGTCTGGAACGGTCCGACCGTCGCGCCCGCCGCGGCGTTGCGCAGGGCGGCGGCATAGGCCTGCGGCATCACGTCCAGCGTCGAATAGCCCAGGTCGCCGCCGGAAAACCGTGTGGCGTCATCGATCGACCGCTCCATCGCCACGGCCTCGAAGGCCGCGCCCTGGCCCAGGATGCCGATAACAGCGTCAGCCTCGGCCTTTGTCCGCGACAGGATCAGGCGGACGCGGATCTCCTCCGACGTGCGGGCCAGGCGCAGCTGCTCCTGATAGAGGCGCTGCACAGCGGCGTCGGAAATCTGGCCGTTGACGACGTTCTCGACCAGCATGTCGCCCAGGATGCGCTCGCGCGTCGCCTCCAGCCGGCGCTGGGCCAGCGAGGAATTGTCCAGCCCGCGCTTCTCGGCCTCGGCGGCCAGCAGCTTCTGGTCGACCACCTCGTCCAGCACCCGGCGGAACAGGTCCGAGGTCACATCCAGCGGCTCGCCCTCGCCCACCAGCCCCTGCGCCACCGCCTCGCGCTTGACGTCCGAGGCCCAGATGGTCCGCTCCTGAACGCGCGCCACGGCGCGGTCACCGGGCTCGGGCGCGCGGTCATCGCCGCCGCCGCGCGAACAGGCCGCAACCGTCAGCAGGGCGGCCAGCAGGGCCGGGATCAGGTAATGGCGCGAAAGCGGCATGGGCGCTCGGTCCTTCCAGCCTTGGAACAGCGGCCTCGAAACAGCCCCCGCAGCGGCTTTCCGGCCCCTTGACGCGGCCCGTTCCAAAGCCCCTCGCGTTGACAGGGATAAGGCCGGTGCTTAAGTCCCGCCTGCGCCCAAGTCGAGGGATTTTCGACCGTTGCGCGGCCCTTGCGCGCGCCCGTCGTCGGCAGCGGGGCCGTCCGTCGGTTCGCCCCTCGTCCCGGCGCCGTTTCATCGCCCCTCTCGGGACCCGTCCAGAGCGTCAGATCGCTCGACCGTCTTACCGGATACTCCATGCTCGGCTTCGCCAAGAAACTGTTCGGCTCCTCCAATGACCGCAAGGTCAAGGGCTTCCAGGCCCAGGTCCAGAAGATCACTGCGCTGGAGCCGCAATACGCCGCCCTGTCCGATGACGAGCTGCGGATGATGACCCAGACGTTCAAGGATCGCCTGGAGGCCGGCGAAACCCTGGACAAGATCCTGAACGACGCCTTCGCCGTGGCGCGTGAGGCGTCGAAGCGGGTGCTGGGCCAGCGTCAGTACGACGTCCAGCTGGCCGGCGGCATGATCCTGCACGAAGGCGGCATCGCCGAAATGCGGACCGGCGAGGGCAAGACCCTGGTCGCCGTGGCGCCGACCTATCTGAACGCCCTGGCGGGCAAGGGCGTCCACGTCATCACCGTCAACGACTATCTGGCCCGGCGCGACGCCGAGTGGATGGGCCGGGTCTATCGCTTCCTCGGCCTGGAGACGGGCGTCATCGTCAACGGCCTGTCGCAGGGCCAGCGTCAGGCGGCCTACAACGCCGACATCACCTACGGCACCAACAACGAATTCGGCTTCGACTATCTGCGCGACAACCTGGTCTATGACCGGCGCGAGATGGTCCAGCGCGGCCACAACTTCGTCATCGTCGACGAGGTCGACTCCATCCTGATCGACGAGGCGCGCACGCCGCTGATCATCTCGGGCCCGACCGAGGACCGCTCGGACCTCTACAAGATCGTCGACGCCCTGGTGAAGGAACTGGTCAAGGACAAGGCGACCTTCGACCTGGACGAGAAGCAGCGTCAGGCCCTGCTGTCCGAGGAAGGCTCGGAACGCATGGAGCAGATGCTCAAGGCCGGCGGCCACATGGCCGAGGACGCCGACATGTACGACGCCGTCAACGTCAGCCTGGTGCACCACACCAACCAGGCCCTGCGCGCCAACACCCTGTACACGCGCGACAAGGACTACATCATCAAGGACGGCGAGATCATCCTGATCGACGAGTTCACCGGCCGCATGATGACCGGGCGCCGCCTGTCCGAAGGCCTGCACCAGGCCATCGAGGCCAAGGAAGACGTCAAGATCCAGCCCGAGAACCAGACCCTGGCCTCGGTCACCATCCAGAACTATTTCCGCCTCTATGAAAAGCTGTCCGGCATGACCGGCACGGCCGCCACCGAGGCCCAGGAATTCCTCGACATCTACAAGATGGACGTTCTGGAGGTGCCGACCCACCGCCCGGTCCAGCGCATCGACTTCGAGGACGAAATCTATCGCACCGAGGCCGAGAAGAACCAGGCCATCGCCGCCCAGATCGCCGAATGCCACGTCCGGGGTCAGCCGATCCTGGTCGGCACCGTCTCGATCGAAAAGTCGGAAGAGCTGTCCACGGTCCTGACCGCCTACAGCTACAAGGTCGAGACCGGCCGCACGCTGAAGAAGGAATACGAGGGTCGCGACAAGGATGCGCAAAAGGTCGGCGACGAGGCCTATGACATCACCTATGCGACCGGTCAGGGCATTCCGCACAACGTTCTGAACGCCCGCCAGCACGAGCAGGAAGCCTATATCGTCGCGGACGCCGGCCTGCCGGGCGCAGTGACCATCGCCACCAACATGGCCGGCCGCGGCACCGACATCCAGCTGGGCGGCAACCTGGAAATGCGCCTGCAGCGCTGGCGCCAGGAACAGCGCAACATGGCCGTCGAGGTCACGCCCGAGATGGAGGCCGCCGAGGAGACCCGGCTCAAGGCCGACATCGCCGTGCACAAGGCGGCCTCGCTGGCCGCCGGCGGTCTGTATGTCCTGGGCACCGAGCGTCACGAAAGCCGCCGCATCGACAACCAGCTGCGCGGCCGGACCGGTCGTCAGGGCGACCCCGGCACCTCGAAATTCTACCTGTCCTGCGAGGACGACCTGCTGCGCATCTTCGCCGGCGACCGCCTTGAAACCATCATGCGCAATTTCGGCGTCGCCGAGGGCGAGGCGATCAGCCATCCCTGGCTGAGCCGCGCGGTCGAGACGGCGCAGAAGCGGGTCGAGACCCGCAACTACGACATCCGCAAGAACCTGCTGAAATACGACGACGTCGTGAACGACCAGCGCAAGGCGATCTTCGAACAGCGTCAGGAGTTCATGGACGCCGAAGATCTGTCGGAAATGGTCAGCGAGTTCCGCACCGACGTGGTCGCCGACCTGGTCGACAAATACATGCCGCCCAAGGCCTATGCCGAGCAGTGGGATATCGCGGGCCTTGACGAAAAGGTCCGCTCGACCCTGGGCCTGGAGCTGCCGCTGACGGACTGGGCCGCAGAGGAAGGCGTCTCGAACGAGGAACTCGAGGAGCGGATCCTGGCCGCCGCCGACGCCCGCGCCGCCGAACGGCTTGAGATGATCGGCGTCGAGCAGACGCGTGGCCTGGAAAAGCAATTCCTGCTGCAGATGATCGACATGCAGTGGCGCGAGCATCTGGTCCATCTGGACCACCTGCGCGGCGTCATCGGCCTGCGCGGTTACGGCCAGCGCGACCCGCTGAACGAATACAAGGAAGAGGCCTTCGGCCTGTTCGAGACGCTGCTCTACGACCTGCGCCACAATGTGACGCGCTGGCTGATGACGGTCGAGTTCCGCTTCCAGCCGCCGCCCGAACTGCCCGAGTTCCAGGAAATCCACCTGAACCCGGAAACCGGCGAGAACGAGATGAGCAATCCCGCCGCGCAGCTGCCGGAAGGCGCGCTGCAGGGCGACGACCGCGCCCGTCTGCCTGCCGAACTGCTGCCCCCGGGCTGGGAACGCACCAGCCGCAACGCCGACTGCCCCTGCGGCTCGGGTCGCAAATTCAAGCACTGCCACGGGGCGCTGGCCTAGGGCGCTATCGCTCGCCGCGCGGCGGCTCGCTGCTTGAGCGCGCGGTGACTGATGAGAGGTTGAGGGGCGGGTCCGGCGACGGGTCCGCCTCTTTTCTGTTGGGGCGAGGGGCGATCCGGGTTAGCGACCGGACATGAGCCACAAGCCCCTCTTCTCCCGCGCCCTGTCCGCCGCGCCCGGGCGGCTGCATTTCGCCGCGCACAGCCATCACCTGTGGCCCGACGCCTCGTTCGACGGCCAGATGCAGGCCTGGACCGAGGCGAATCTGCATGCCGACCGCAAATGGGACCTGATCTTCGGCGAGGTCGTGCCCCAGGCCCAGGCCCACATCGCGCGCGAACTGAACCTGCCGTCGCCCGACAGCATCGTCTTCGCGCCCAATACCCATGACCTGCTTCTGCGCATCGTCTCGGGGATCGAGCGACGCCCCGCCCGCATCCTGTCCACCGACGGCGAGTTCCACTCGTTCCGGCGTCAGAGCGAGCGCTGGGAAGAGGCCGGCGTGGCCACGGTCGAGCGCGTGCCGCTGGCGCCGTTCGACACCTTCGCCGACCGGTTTCTGGAGGCGGCCCGGCGGGGCGGCCATGACCTGATCCTGGTCAGCCAGGTCTTCTTCCGCACCGGCCAGACGTTCGACCGTATCGAGGAACTGGCGGCCGTGGCCGATCCGGCCGGACCGTGGGTGGTCATCGACGGCTATCACGGCTTCATGGCCACGCCGACCGACCTGAACGCCGTGGCGGACAAGGTCTTCTATCTGGCGGGCGGCTACAAATACGCCATGGCGGGCGAAGGGGCCTGCTTCCTGCACAGCCCGCCCGGCTTCTGCCCCCGGCCGGTCATCACCGGCTGGTTCGCCGAGTTCGGCGATCTGGAGGGCCCGCCCGGCGGGGTCCAGTACCGCACCGACGGCGGCCGGTTCTGGGGCGCGACCTTCGACGCCAGCGCCCTGTACCGCTTCAACGCCGTGCGCCGGATGCTGGACGACAACGGCCTGACCACCCCCGTCATCGCCGATCAGGCGCGCAGCCTTCAGGCGCGCTTCGCCGACGACGTCGCGGCGGGTGAGGCCAGCGTTCTGGGCCAGGCGACCCTGCTGAACCCGGTGGAGGGCGACGCGCCTCGCGCGCGCTTCCTGGCCTTCCGGGACGACCGGGCGCCGGACTGGAAGGCGCGTCTTCAGGCGGCGAACATCGTCACCGACGTGCGCGACGACGTGATCCGCTTTGGCTTCAGCCTGTATCAGGACGAGGCCGACGTGGACCGGCTGATCGCCGTCTGCCGCGAGGCGCTGTAACGACCTTCAATAGAAGGTGGTGTCGTCCTGACGCTGGGGCGCCGGGGCGGCGCGCGGGGTCGCGGGCGTGACCGGGCGCGGACGCGGTGCGGCTGCGGATGGGACCGTTTCGCTGGTCGGGCCGCCCGTATCGACAGGTCCGCCCTCGGCCAGCGCCGCGTCACCAGGCAACGGCGGCAAGGCGGGATAGGCCAGGGCGGGCGGACCTTCCGGCGCCGTGCCGTCCAGCGGATAGTCCAGCGGCGGCGGCGCGCCCGGCTCAACCCCGCCAACCTGATCGGGCGCACCCAGATCGTCGCGGATAAAGGCCCAGGACCGGGCGTCGTCGCAGGCGCAGGCTTTCAAATAACCTTCGCGGTCGCGCCACAGGATCAGCGGATAGGCCCGCCGCACCCCCGATTTACGCAGATGCCCCGACAGGCGCCGGGCGAACTCGCGCCCCGCCGCGACGACCGAGGCCCGGGTCAGGTCGCCGTCGGCCGACGGCAGGCCCGCCGCCGTCCAGTTGCGGCCCGGCGTGGCGGTCCAGCGCTGGTACAGTTCCCAGTCGCGGGTGATCCACAGCTCGGCCACGGTCGCGCGCTCGGCGGCGGTCGATACCTTGATCCCATCCTGATCCGGTCGGGCGAAGACGATGATACGCAGGTCCGCGCCTGCCGCCCGCAGCTTGGGGCCTTCCTCGACCTCGTAGCGTTGCAGGGGTGCGCTGTCGCGATAGCCGATCAGCCAGACCGGCTCTGCGCCCCCGCCTGCGCCGACCCAGGCGGAGGCGTCCAGCAAACGCTGGATCTCGGCCGCGTCACGGCTGACTGTCACGGGCTGGAAGCGCGCGTAGAAGGTCCAGTAGGCCCAGTAGCCTCCGCCTGCCAGCAGCAGGCCAATCAGGGCCGCCAGGGCCGACCAGATGAAGAACCGACGCATCAGGCGGACCGCTCCAGCTTCGCTGTTCGCAATGGTTAACGCTTAACATCAAAAAGCGTCGTTCGCGAAACCGTAAGCCGGAGCCGATCGCCGCAGCGATTATCCCATAGTCGGAATGACGAAGCTGGAGTCGGCGTGCTCCAGCTCGCTGTCGGGCCAGCGAGCGGTGACGGTCTTGGTCTTGGTCCAGAAGCGGACGCCCTCCATGCCGTGCTGGTTGATGTCGCCGAAGGCCGAACGTTTCCAGCCGCCGAAGGTGTGATAGGCGACCGGCACCGGGATCGGCACATTGATGCCGACCATGCCGACGTTGACCCGAGCGGCGAAATCTCGGGCCGCGCGGCCATTCTGGGTGAAGATGGCGACGCCGTTGCCGTACTGGTGCTTCGACGGCAGGGACAGCGCCTCCTCGAAGCTGGCGGCGCGGACGATCTGCAGCACAGGGCCGAAGATCTCTTCCTGATACGAGGACATTTCCGGCTTCACATGGTCGAACAGCGACGGGCCGATGAAATAGCCCTTCTCGTGTCCCTGCAGGCTGAAATCGCGGCCATCGACGACCAGTTCGGCGCCTTCCTGAACGCCCTTTTCGATCCAGCCGGCGACGCGCTCGCGGTGCTGGGCCGTGACGACGGGGCCATAGTGGGCGCCCGCGTCGGTCGAGACGCCGACCCGCATGGTCGGGATTTCGGCGACCATACGTTCGCGCAGTTCGTCGGCGGTCTTCTGACCCACCGGCACGACGACGGGCAGGGCCATGCAGCGCTCGCCGGCCGAGCCATAGGCCGCGCCCGAGAGGTCCTTGATCACCTGATCCATGTCGGCGTCGGGCAGGACGATGCCGTGGTTCTTGGCGCCGCCCATGGCCTGGACGCGCTTATGGTTCTGGGCGCCCTTCTGATAGACGTAGTGGGCGATGTCGGACGAGCCGACGAAGCTGACGGCATGGACCAGCGGATGCTCCAGGATGGCGTCGACCGCCATCTTGTCGCCGTGCACGACGTTCAGCACGCCCTTGGGGGCGCCGGCTTCCATCATCAGTTCGGCCAGACGGACCGGGACGGACGGATCACGCTCCGACGGCTTCAGGATGAAGGTGTTGCCGACCGCGATGGCGACGCCGAACATCCACATCGGGATCATGGCCGGGAAGTTGAACGGGGTGATGCCCGCCACCACGCCCAGCGGCTGGCGCATCGAATAGACGTCGATGCCGGGACCCGCGCCCCAGGTGTATTCGCCCTTCAGCGCATGCGGGATGCCGCAGGCGAACTCGACCACTTCCAGACCGCGCTGGATGTCGCCCTTGGAATCGGCGACGACCTTGCCGTGTTCGGCCGACAGCAGTTCGGCCAGTTCGTTGATGCTCGCCTCGACCAGCCGCTTGAACTCGAACATCACCCGCGCGCGGCGCTGGGGATTGGTCGAGGACCAGCCGTCAAAGGCGTTCTGGGCGGCCTGGACGGCGCGATCCATCTCGCTGACCGTGGCCAGTTGGACGCGGGCCTGAATCTCGCCCGTGTTGGGATTGAATACGTCGCCGAACCGGCCCGAGGCGCCGTCGAACGCCTGGCCGTCGATGAAATGGCGAATGTCACGCATGGCTTGAGCGTTTCCCTTGGAATTTCCGTTCTTGTCGTTGGGCGCGGTTTAGCGCCCCGGCCGTCGCCGCGCCAGAGCAGTGTGCAAACTCAGACGGCGGCGTCCAGCAGGGCGTCGCGCACCACGTCCGGACGCAGCATGGGAAGGAAATGGGTGCCGTCCGCAATCGTTTCGACCGTCACATGCGGCAGGCCGCGCGGCGACGCGCGCACGGCGCAGGTCGAGCCGTTCTCGCCCTTCAGGATGCGCACCGGCCGGTCCAGTCGCGCCATCGCCCGCCACGGATCGTGCGCCTGGGCGGCGTAGTTCGACGCCTCCCATTCCGGCGTACAGGTCAGGACAAGGCCGTCATCGCCTTCGATCAGGCCGTCGGACAGATAGTCGGCCAGCATCATGTCGGGCCAGCCCTTGAACGCGCCGCGTCCGCGATAGGCGTTCAGCGCCTGCTGCCGGCTTTCGAACCGGTTCCGGCGGCGCAGCGCGCCCCGGACGATCGGGATCCGCCCGGACAGCAGGCCAGCGAACGGCAGATTGAAGGCGAACACCGCCGCGCGTGGCCAGATCACCGGGTCGACCAGCATCAGTTTCGACACCTGCGCCGGACGTTCGGCCGCCGCCAGCAGGCTTGAGGTTGCGCCCATGGAATGACCGGCCAGCACCACCGGCGGTCCGTCCAGCGCCGCCAGCAGGGCGATCAGGTCGTCGCGATGATCGCGCCAGCCGCGTCGCCCTTCCAGCCGGGTCGGCAACCGCGTCCGGCCATGCCCGCGCAGGTCCGGCGCCCAGATACGCAGCGAGCCCGACAGCGGCTGCAGCAGGCTGCGATAGGTGGCGGCGTTGAACCCGTTGGCGTGGACAAAGACCAGATCGACCGGGCGGCTGGCGTCGCCGAAGTCCATGACCGCCATCTCGCCGGCGCCCCAGCGGTTATCGACCGGAACGGTCAGCCGACGCGGCGGCGACAGGCTGATCGCATCCATCAGGCCGCGACCCGGCAGGCCGGGCATCGGCCGTGGCCCTCGATCGTGGTGCGTTCGATGGCGTAGCCCGCCGCCTCGGCCGCGCGGGCGAAGGCGTCGCCGCCGGACGGGCCGACCTCTTCGGTCGCGCCGCAGCAGTCGCAGATCAGGAAGGCGGCGGCATGGGCCCGATCGCCCGCCTCGCCTGCACTGCAGGCGACATAGGCGCTGATCGAGGCGATGCGGTGGGCCAGCCCCTTGCGCTCCAGAAACTCCAGCGCGCGATACACCGTCGGCGGCTTGGCCGCCTGACCGTCAGCGCCGAAGCGGGCGATCAGGTCATAGGCCTTTACCGGTTCGCCTGCCGCCAGCAGCAGTTCCAGCACGCGGCGACGCGGCGCCGTCATGCGCTCGCCCTCGGCCACGCAACGGTCGGCCGCCGCGACCAGAGCCCGGTCGAGTTGCGCCGCATCGGGACGGGCGTCGGAATGGTGGTGGGAGCAGGTGTCGCCCATGGCCCACAGCTAATGGGTCGGACGGCCCGCCGCAACCGACGACGGGTTGACGGCATGTGATGTTATCTCATAACAGACATGTATCGCTGTATCGTCGAGACCGCTCATGTCCCCTTCCCTCGCCCGTCGCTCCCTGTTGCTCGCCGCTGTCGGCTGGAGCGCGCTGGCCGCCGCCGCGAACGCCCAGGACAGGAGCAACGCCGCGCCGACCGCCCAACTCGACGACGTGATCGTCACCGGCGCGCCGTTCGGGATCAGCGCGCGGGCCAGCACCATCGCCGTGGACGTGCTGGACGAGCAGGCGCTGCTGTCCGCACCGGCCGCCACCCTGGGGGACGCGCTGAACGGCATGCCCGGCGTGCGGTCGACCAGCTTTTCGGCCGGCGCCAGCCGCCCGGTGATCCGCGGTCTGTCCGGCCCCCGAGTGCAGGTGCTGACCAATGGACTGGGCATGATCGACGCCAGCGCCCTGTCGCCCGACCACCAGGTCGCCGCTGATCCGGGCGAGGCGAAGCGCATTGAAGTGTTGCGCGGCCCGCAGGCCCTTGCCTTTGGCGGGTCGGCTATCGGCGGCGTGGTCAATGTCATCGACGATCGCATCGCCGAGGAGCGCCCCGAAAACGGGCTGAAGGGCCGCCTGTCGGCCCAGGCCAGCAGCGTCGATGACGGCTACAGTCTGGGCGGCGCCGTGTCGGTCGCGACGGGCCCGCTGGTCTTCAGCCTGGACGCCATGCACCGCGACGCGGACGCCTATGACATCCCCGTTCCCGCCGAATCCCGTCGCCAGGTCGCGGCCGAGGGCGAGGACTGGGAAGGCGGCGGCGCGACGACGCTGGAAAATAGCTTCGTCACCGTGAACGCCTATGGCGGGGGCGTGTCCTTCATCGGCGACCGGGGCTTTGTCGGCCTGTCGGTCAAGCGCACCGACAGCGATTATGGCGTGCCCGGTCACGCCCCCGAACATGACCACGATCACGATCACGATCACGACGATGACGATCACGCCCATGACGAGGAAGCCGTCACCATCGGCCTGGAGCAGACCCGCTGGGACGCGCGGGGCGAGTACCGGTTCGCGTCCGGCCCGTTCGACAAGGTCCGGGCGTCGGGCGGTTACGCCGACTACACCCATACCGAGTTCGAGGGAGACGAGGTCGGCACCCGCTTCACCTCGGAAGGCTATGAGGGCCGGGTCGAACTGGTTCAGGCGCGCCGTAACGGCTGGGACGGCGCCTGGGGCGTGCAGGGCCTGAGCAAGAAGTTCGACGCCCAGGGCGACGAGGCCTATGTCCCACGCACCGACATCACCGAGATCGGCGCCTATACGATGCACCGGCTGGACCGCGGCGACTGGGGCATGGAGGGCGGTCTGCGGGTCGACAACCGCGACCTGGACAGCGTCGCCGGCCAGCGCGACTTCACCAATATTTCCGGCTCGGCGGGCCTGTTCTGGAAGCCGAACGATCCGCTGTTCCTGGGCCTGTCGATCTCGCGCAACGGCCGCGCGCCGACCGAGGCCGAACTGTTCGCCGAGGGACCGCACGTCGCCACGCGCGGCTTTGAGATCGGCAATGCCGACCTGTCGTCCGAAAAGGTCGTCTCGATCGAGGGCACTGTGCACGTCGAACAGGGCCGATGGACCGGCGACCTGCACCTGTTCCACGCCCGCTATGACGGCTTCATCGACCTGGTCCCGACGGGCGACGAAGAGGACGGCCTGAACGTCTATCGCTATGTCCAGACCGACGCGACCTTCAAGGGACTGGAGGCCGAGCTGGCCTACAAAGCGTGGGAAGACGGGGCCGACAGCCTGAACCTGGAATTGGGCTATGACGTGGTTCGCGGCGACACCGACCTGGGGCCGCCCGCGCGCATCCCGCCGTGGTCGCTGACCGGCCGCGCCGTGGCCGAGGTCGGCCCCTGGACGGTGAAGGTGCAGCTGCGCCACGTCGCCGAACAGGACCGGATCGCCGCGCTGGAGCTGCCGACCGACGCCTATACGACGGCCGACGCCTTCGTCAGCTGGAGCCCGTCGCGCGAGACCGGCCTGATGCTGTACGCCGACCTGCGCAACCTGACGGACCAGGAGGTGCGCGAGCACGCCTCCTTCCTCAAGGATCTGGCGCCGTTGCCGGGTCGCAATCTGCGGGTCGGCGTCGCCTACCGGTTCTGATCCGGGATTCCCCCGGCGGGCGGCGGCGTTTGCCGCCCGCGCGGGCATGGGCTAGAAGGCCCGACCCTGTTTTTTCAACCAGAGCCTTCGCGTCCATGACCGACACCACCACCCAAGCCGGCGGCCAGCTCTCCGGCAACGTCCTGTTCTACGGCAAGCCCGAGCCGCTGTCGGCCGAGCAACACGCCAAGCTGGGCGTCAACTTCGTCCAGTCGCCGTTCGGTTTCGTGGCCAAGACGCACATCGTGCCGCTGACCGTGACCGAGTTCGCGCCGTCGGCCCTGTCGTACCCGATCATCTTCACCGGCGAGGCCAAGCAGCCCGTCGCGGTCATGGGCCTGCGTCCCGGCGAGAATTTCTTCGTCGGCGAGGACGGCGTGTTCAAGGCCGACGCCTACATCCCGGCCTTCGTGCGCCGCTATCCGTTCGTCTTCGCCAATGACGAAGTGAACAAGCGCCTGGTCCTGTGCATCGACCGCAGCGCCAGCTTCGTCGTCGAAGGCGGCGAGACCCCGCTGTTCCAGGACGGCCAGCCCAGCGAGTACACCAAGAACTCGATGGAATTCTGCAACAATTTCGAGCAGGAGCGCCAGCGGACCGAATCGTTCGTCAAGCTGCTGACCGACCTGGACCTGTTCGAGGTCAAGGAAGCCGCCTTCACCCCGCGCAACGCCGACGGTTCGGCCGCTCCGGCCCAGAAGATCGCCGAATATTTCGCCATCTCGGAAGAGAAGCTGAAGGCCCTGCCGGCCGAGAAACTGGCCGAACTGCGCGACAACGGCGCCCTGGGCCAGATCTACGCCCACCTGGTGTCGCTGCTGGGCTGGGACCGCCTGATCGCCATGGCCTTCCAGCGCGCCGCCGCCCAGCCGACGGTCGCCAACGCCTGATCATAAGCGCGCCTACCGCGCTTCGCGCTACTTGAGGCGCATGATTCAGACTGAATGCGAAAACGCCCCGCCGAGAGATCGGCGGGGCGTTTTTTATTCAGAGCGGGAGTTTTCAGCGCCGGGCGAAAACGGCGCGGGTCAGGCAGGAAAAAACCAGCCGACCCGCCTCGTCCAGCATATCGTGCTGGGCGATGACGATGCCCTTGTCATCGCCGACCGGGTCCTTGCCCATCACGGTCATCCGGCCGCGCAACAGCTCCCCGACAGGCGGGTTGCGCATGAAGCGCAGACCATCGACGGCCAGCACCTTGCTCTGGGCCCAGGCCGACGCCTTCTCGGTCGCCAGCCGACTCCACAGCGCATAGACCATGGCGTCCGGCGCGCCATAGGCGACATCCCAGCCCGGCGCGAACCGCTCGACGAAGAGGTTCAACGCATTCCCGTCGATGGCGCAAGCGCCCAGGGGCGCGACCTCGCCGACCGCCAGATCCTCGTAGTGAAGGTGCAGCGGCTCGCTCATCCGGCGTCGATCCTCGTTCAGCCTGCGGGCTCTTCCGACACCCGCACCAGCAGCTTGCCGTCATGGTCGCCGGTGAACAAGCGGTTCAACGAAGTCACGGCGCCCTCCAGGCCGTCGTCGACGTGGACCTTCCACTTGACCTTGCCCTCGGCCAGCCACGGCCCCATCGTCTCGACCATCTCACGGGCGCGCGGGGCGTAGTCCAGCACCAGGAAACCCTGGACCGTCAGGCGGTGGGTGATGATGCGGGCGAAGTTCGGCGTCGGCGGGGCCTTGGTGGCGTTATAGGCCGAGATCAGACCGCACACCGCCATACGGGCATGGGTGTTCAGCCGGTTCCATACGGCGATCATGATGTCGCCGCCCACGTTCTCGAAATTCAGGTCGATCCCGTCCGGCGCCAGACGGTCCAGCGCGGCGCCCACGTCCTCGTTCTTGTAGTCGATGGCGGCGTCGAACCCGAGTTCGTCGGTCAGCCAGCGGCATTTGTCCGGGCCGCCGGCGATGCCGATGACCCGGGCGCCGTGCTGTTTCGCCACCTGGCCCGCGATCGATCCGACCGCGCCGGCAGCGGCCGAAATCACCATGGTCTGACCCGGCTTCGGCTTCAGCACATCGGTGACGCCGAAATAGGCGGTCAGCCCCGTCATCCCCAGCACGCTGAGGTTGGCCGTGAGGGGCAGTCCGGGGACACGATGCACGGGGCGCAGTCCGCTGTCCGCCACTACCGCATAGTCAGACCAGCCGCCCGACAGCGGCGTCACCACATCGCCGACCTTGAACCGGGCGGAGCGGCTGTCCTCGACCACCCCCAGGGTCAGGCCGCGCATCACCTCGCCCAAGGCCACCGGCGGCAGATAGCCTTCGGAATCGTTCATCCAGGTGCGGTTGGTGGGGTCCAGCGACAGATAAAGGGTGCGGACCAGAACCTCGCTGTCCTTCAGGTCGGGGATCGGGCTTTCGATCAGCTCCAGATCGCCGGGCTGGATCAGGCCGCGCGGCCGTTGGCGCAACACCCACTGACGATTGGTCCGGGCCATGGGAAGACTCCTGCGTTTTCTTTCTGGACCCATAGTGCCGCACCATGGCCCGATGTCGAGAGCGGCCAGAAAAAAGGCGGGCCTGAAAGGCCCGCCTGAAGTCGGCATCATCGAGAATGAGGCGCGGAGGCGACAGACCGGCCTAAGCCAGTCTCAAGTCGGGGGGCGTGGCCGCCTCCGCAGATCGATAACGGTGTCCAGGGCGCGCGGTTCCGCCTTGCTGCACGACTTTTTCTTCCTGTGCGCGAATCGGAACAGCCGCGCTGGATGGCGCGTTGGCCAAGGACAAGACGGAGCCTGACGCCATGACCCACGACGATCCCCATTCCCACTCGGCCGACGCCGTGAATGAACATCGCCCGATCGAAGCCCAGTATGTTCGCCAGGGACGCGGCGGGGTTCGCATCCTGACACTGCTGGTGATCTCGGCCGGGGCGGCGGCCATCCTGCTGCTGGGCATGTGGCTGGTCAGCCAGGGCGGTTTCGCAGCCCAGAACGTCAACAATGGCGATCAGGCCGTCGACGCCCGCGCCTTCAGCGACCCGAACCCCGCCCCGCCCGCCGCGGACGCGCCCACGACCGCCACCGGACAGCCGACGAACCCGCCGACCGGCGAGGCGCCGAACGTCAATGCCCCCACGGTCAGCGCCCCCGCCACCTGAACGCGCTGGCCGGGACGGCGAATATGAAAAGGGCCCCGGCGCGAACCGGGGCCCTTTCCTTGTTCAGGGAATACGCCTGGGGTCAGGCGGCTTCCTTCTGGCGGGACGGATGGAAGAACAGCGCCTGGCTGATCGCCGCCTTCACAGTCTCCGGCTGGAAGGGCTTGGTGATCAGGAAGGTCGGCTCGGGCCGTTCGCCGGTCAGCAGACGCTCGGGGAAGGCGGTGATGAAGATCACCGGCACGTCGATCCGCTTCAGGATGTCCTTGACCGCGTCGATGCCCGACGAGCCGTCGGCCAGCTGGATGTCCGCCAGCACCAGACCCGGACGCATGCGCGCCACAGCATCCACCGCCTCGTCGTGCGTCGTGGCGATGCCGGTGACGTTGTGACCCAGTTCCCGCACCAGACTCTCGATGTCGGCCGAGATGATGGCCTCGTCCTCGATGATCAGCACATCGGTGGCCAGTTCGGCGTCGATATCGGCCTGGGCCGAGGCGATCAGACCTTCGACCTCGTGCGGGGCGGTCGACAGGATCTGCGCGGCTTCGGACGGCGTGAATCCTTCCAGCGCGGTCAGCAGGAAGGCCTGCCGCGAACGGGGCGAGATACGCATCAGTCGGCGCGACGCGTCGTCGACGCCTTCCAGGCCGCTGGCGTCCTCAAGCTGGGCGCCGGTCGAGGACCAGATGGCGTGGAACACATGATAGAGGGCGACCCGCGGGGTCATGTCCGGCGACAGCTGCCGCTCGCCGGCGGCCAGAGCCTCCAGCGCGACCCGCACATAGTTGTCACCCGTGGCCTGATCCCCGGTAAGCGCGCGCGCATAACGACGCACATAGGGCAGATGCGGCGCCAGTCTGGCCAGAAGGCTCATTCGTTACTTCCCCGACAAAATTCAGCTTGTCCCATCCAGCCATGAGGCGTGGAACAGGCCATCAACGTATCAAATCGGTCACGGTTCCGCGTCAGCTCACAAGCTTGAGACGGAAATATCTTCAAGCTAGGAACCCGTGACCGGAAGCGGCGTTTCCAGCTTCCAGTATATCTGAACGCTCAAGGGTGGCGGCCGTTCTCTCCATGACCAACACAGCAGATTCCTCCCGTCGTGAGCCGGTAGACCCGACTGACGAGACGGACCTTGAGGAAGCGCGCCTGCGTCAGCAGGCGATCGGCGTGAAATTGCGCCACATGTTCGACCAGGTCGTGAACGAGCCGGTTCCGGACGAGTTCCTCGACATCCTGCGCCGGGCCGACGAGAAGGCCGGGGGCAAGGCATGAGCAGCGGCACAGGCGCGGCGCCTAAACCGCCCTCGTCCGATGATGCGGCGTTCAAGAAGGAACTGGTCACCCTGATTCCGCATCTGCGCGCCTTCGCCCGCACCCTGTGCGGCGATCCGACGGCTGCGGACGACCTGGCCCAGGACGCCATGATGAAGGCCTGGGACGCCCGGGCCAGCTATCAGATGGGCACCAACATGAAGGCCTGGACCTTCATGATCCTGCGCAACCAGTTCTATTCCGAGAAGCGCCGGTCCTGGCGGCAGTCGCAGCTGGATCAGGAAGCGGCGGAGCGCACCCTGGTCGCCGTCGATGATCCGGAGGCGCCGGTGGCGCTGGACGAACTGCGTCAGGCGCTGAAGACCCTGCCCGAAGAACAGCGCGAGGCGCTGATCCTGGTCGGCGCCGGCGGCTTCGCCTATGAGGAAGCGGCCGAAATCTGCAACTGCGCGGTCGGTACGGTGAAAAGCCGCGTCAGTCGCGCGCGACGCGCCCTGCACGCCACACTGGAACGCGGCGATTATGGCCGTGACGGTCAGTCCGCCGGGGACGCCATGCGGTCCATCCTGGCCGCCGCCGATCGTCTGAGCGGCGCCCGTCAGGGCTAGTGCGCAAGTTTGCGAGGTCGTTCGGGCGGGCATTCGCCGCCCCCCGTTTCCAGGGCATCCGGTTTCGCCTGGGGCTGGCGATGGCGCTCGCCCTGTTGCCCTTCATCCTGCTCAGCGCGGTCCAGACCCAGGCCGGGTTCCGGCGTCAGGCCGAAGAGCAGCGCGCCGACCTGCAACTGGCGGCCGAGCGCAGCGCCGCCGCCGCCAAGGGCCGACTGGACAGCGCCACCGTGCTGCTTCAGGCGCTGAGCCCCGAGGCCCTGGGCCTGTATTGCGAGCCCCGACTGACGGCCCTGGTGAGCCGGCTGGAGGGGTATGAGGCGCTGTATCGCATCAGCGCCACCGGAGAGCCGGTCTGCACCTCGCGTCTGGCGCCGGGCATGCCGACGCCGACCGGCGCCTATATTCGCTCCACCGCCTGGTTCGAGCGGATGAAGTCGGGTGAATCGGTGGTCGTCACCCGCTCTCCGCCCTACCTGTCGTCATCGCCGGCCCTGTTGCTGGCGGTTCGGTCGGAACGACCGATGGGCGCGTTCGACGGCGCCATGGGCGCCCTGTTGCCGCTGGCCGACCTGCAGCCCGACATCAATGACCGCGCCCTGCCCCAAGGATCCGAGGCCGCGCTGACCGACGGCGACGGGCGGCTGCTGCTGGCCACCAATATCGACGCCTTCACGCCCTCCGACGGGGCCCTGCTGGGTTGGGTCAAACGCGCCCGCGCCGACACCTCCAGCGTGTTCGAGGCCCATGACCGAAACGGTCGGCGACGCGTCTATGCGGGCGCCGCCCTGTCGGGGCGCGACGTCTATGTGCTGCTGTCCGCTCCTGCGCCGGGTCTGCTGTCGTGGGCGCGGCTGAACCCGATCAGCACCCTGCTGTTGCCGCTGGGCGCCTGGCTGACGGCCTTCGGCGCGGTGATGCTGTTCTCGGAACGCATCGTCGTGCGCTGGCTGGATTATCTGGAGCGGATCGCCGCCATCTATGCGCGGGGCCGGTTCTCGGTCCGGCCGGTCCAGGCGGTCAACGCCCCGTCCGAGATTCGAGTGCTGGCGGGAACGCTGGACGATCTGGCCGAGGCCATCACCTTGCGAGACCGGTCGCTGAACGAGTCCCTGGCCGAGAAGGACGCGCTGATGCGCGAGATCCATCACCGGGTGAAGAACAACCTGCAGATCATCTCGTCCCTGCTCAGCATGCAGCAACGCGCCCTGGCCGATCCGGCGGCGAAGACCGCGCTGGGGGATACGCGCCAGCGCATTTCGGCCCTGGCCCTGATCTACCGCACCCTCTACCAGAGCGAGGATATCCGCCACGCCGACGCGCGGGACTTCCTGACCGAATTGGTCGGCCAGTTGATCGCCGCCGAGGCGATGCGCGGCCCAATGGTCACCAGTTCTGTCGAGGCGGATTCCCTTGTGATCGACCCGGACAAGCTGGCCCCGCTGGCCCTGTGGCTGGTCGAGGCCGTGTCCAACGCCCAGAAGCACGCCTTTGCCGGACGCGGCGGCCAGTTGCAGGTGCGGTTCAAGGTTCAGGGCGACACCAGCGTGCTGGAGGTTCAGGACGACGGGCCCGGCGCCGACGCCGATCGGGTCGCGGGCGTGGGCCGAACCCTGATGGGCGCCTTCGCCAAGCAACTGCGCGGAAACGCCGATCTGGTCCCCGCGCCGGGCGGCGGAACCATCGCTCGCCTGACCTTCGCGACGCCCGAGGCGCTGACGCCGGCGGACCCCGCAGATCTGGGCGGAACCCGGTCGTGACGCTTGCGTTTGACGGTCAGGCGTCCTCGCCATCCACCGGAGCTTCCCATGCGCAAACTCATCGTTCTCGCCGCCGCCGCCGCCCTGCTGACCACCGCCGCCTGCAATACGGTCGCCGGTGTCGGTCGTGACACCCAGGCCGCCGGCGAAGCCGTCACGGGCGCCGCTCGCGACGCGCAGAACTAAGCCTCCATTCGCATAGCCGCGGACGCCTGCCCGACCGCGGTTGCGCCTGACGCGCGATCCTGACGCATCAGGCGCTCAAGGCCCCGCCGGATCCCCCGACCGGCGGGGCTTTTTCGTGCTTGCCGCATCGTCGTCGAACGGGGCTTTTCCGCCGCCTCGCCTCTCGCTAGGGTTTCATCGAAAGCGTCCGTCAGAGACGCTTCGGGGAGATCATCGTCATGGCCGTCACCGACGCCGAAACGGACCAGGTTGAACAGGGACCTGGCCTGCGAACCGTGGTCGCGGCATCGGCCGCAGGCACGGCGTTCGAGTGGTATGACTTCTTTATCTTCGGATCGCTGACGACGATCATCGCTCGGCATTTCTACGCCGATGTCGGCGAGGCGACGGGCTACATCCTGGCCCTGCTGACCTTTGGTCTGGGCTTTGTCGTGCGGCCGCTAGGCGCCCTGGTGTTCGGCTGGTTCGGGGACCGGACGGGGCGCAAGACCACCTTTCTGGTGACCATCACACTGATGGGCGCAGCCACGGTCACCATCGGCCTGCTGCCCGATTATGACGCCATCGGCATCGCCGCGCCGATCCTGCTGCTGATCATGCGCGTTCTGCAAGGTTTCGCCCTGGGCGGCGAATATGGCGGGGCGGCCATCTATGTCGCCGAACATGCGCCGCCCAGGAAGCGCGGCTTCCTGACCGGCTGGATCCAGACCACCGCCGCCATGGGTCTGATCGGCGCGCTCAGCGTCATCCTGATCACCCGCGCCGTTGTCGGGACCGAGGCGTTCGACGAATGGGGCTGGCGCATTCCCTTCCTGCTGTCGGCCCTGCTGCTGGCCATCAGCTTGTGGATCCGGCTCAAGCTGAACGAGAGCCCCGCCTTCAAGCGGATGGAAGCCGAGGGCGGCGAGCGCCGCGCTCCCTTCCGCGAGGCCTTCGGGACCTGGCGGCACGGCCGGTTCGTGCTGATCGCCCTGTTCGGCATCATGATCGCCCAGGGGGCCGTCTGGTATTGCGGTTATTTTTACACCCGCTTCTTCATGGAGCGGGTGCTGAAGGTGGACGTGGCCACCGTCGACCAACTGGTGCTGGCGGTGACGCTGGCCTCGGCGTTCCTCTATGTCTTCTTCGGCTGGCTGTCGGACAAGGTGGGACGCAAGCCGGTGATGCTGTTCGGCATGATCCTGGCCTTGGTCGCCTTCTTCCCGGGCTTCCACGCCCTGACGCGCGCCGCCAATCCGGCCCTGGCCGAAGCGCAGGCCAGCGCCCCCGTGGTCATCAAAGCCGATCCGGCGACCTGCGCCGTCCAGTTCGACCCGGTGGGCAAGGCCGCTTTCGCCTCGTCCTGCGACATCGCCAAGAGCGTGCTGTCCAACGCCGGCGTCTCCTACGCCAATGAGGTCGCGGCGCCGGGCGCGGTCGCTGTAGTGCATGTCGGCGGGGCGCAGGTCGCCTCGATCGACGGACGCGGCCTGACCAAGGCTGAACTGAAGGTCGCGCACGCCCGGGTCGAGGCCCAGGTCAAGACCGCCCTGACCGCCGCCGGCTATCCCGATCGGGCGGACCCCGCGCGGATCAACATGCCGCTGACGTTCGGCATCCTGATGATCTTCATCATCGCCGCCTGCGCCCTGTATGGACCCCAGGCCGCGGCTCTGGTCGAACTGTTCCCGACGCGGGTGCGCTATACGGCCATGAGCCTGCCCTACAACATCGGCACCGGCTGGGTCGGCGGCCTGCTGCCCGCCGCCAGCTTCGCCTTGGTGGCCGCGTCGGGGAACATCTATTTCGGCCTCTGGTACTCGGTCGTGTTCACGGCTGTGGCGGTGATCGTCGCCCTGATCTGGTTGCCCGAGACGCGGGGCCGTGACCTGGACCTGATCGACAACTGATCGAATTCCCATGGCCGGGACACGCATGACGTGTTCTGCTGCGCGCGATCTCGGGGGAGCGCAGCATGACCCAATCATCGGCCACACCCGTCAGCGGCGCCGAGCGCATCGGCGAGCTGGACATCATCCGCGGGTTCGCCCTGTTCGGCGTCCTGTGGGCCAATCTGTTCAGCCATGCCGAACTGGCCGTGCCCGACGCCGTGATCCTGGCCCTGCCGACCGCGCCGGCTGATCATGTCATCCGTTTCCTCGGCTACTGGCTGATCGCGGGAAAGGCGCAGGCGCTGTTCTCGCTGCTGTTCGGCTTCGGTTTCGCCATCCTGACCGAGCGCGCCCGGCGACGGGGCGCCGACGGCACGCGGCTCTACGCCCGACGCGTGGGCCTGCTGCTCGCCCTGGGGATCGCTCATTTCTTCCTGCTGTGGATGGGCGACATCCTGCACGCCTATGCGGCCATGGGCTTCCTGCTGCTGCTGACCCGGCGCTGGCCATCCTGGCTGCTGCTGGCGGTCGGCCTGCCGCTTTGCCTGTTCACCTTTGCGGGCGTGCGCGAGCTGGACCGGCTGTTTGTGTCACCCGAATCCCGCGAGGCGATCAGCGCGGCGGGCGAGACGCTGAAGGCGCAGCGATATGAGATCTTCCTCGGCCACGACTATCTCGCCTATGTCCGCATCCTGGTCCGTTCGGCGTGGGACGATCTGTATGCGCAGATGATCGGCGTGGCCTTCCTGGGCAATATTCTGGGACGGTTCATGGTGGGCAGCTGGATTCACCGCCGGGGCTGGATGCAGGACACCGCGCGTCATGCCGCCGGTTTCCGCCGCGTGGCCCTGATCCTGCTGACGCTGGGTCTGACGTTGGCGATCATCAATCCCGGCCTGCGCTTTCTGGATCTCAAGGCGCCTGAGACGATCCGCCCGGTCCTGCGTGTGATCGGCCAGCCGGCGCAGCTGACGCTGGCGCTGGGCTATGCGGCCGGCCTGGTCGTCCTGTGCCAGACGCCCGCGATCCGCCGCCTGCTGTCCGGCCTTGGCGCGGTCGGGCAGATGGCGCTGACCAGCTATCTGATGCAGAGCCTGGTCTATGTCTTCGTCCTGTACGGCTTCGGACTGGGCTGGCTGAAGTATGCGGGACCCACCTTCTGTCTGGCTCTGGCGCTGGTCGTGTTCGCCTTGCAGATCCTCTTCAGCCGCTGGTGGCTGGCGCGGTTCCGGTTCGGACCGGCGGAGTGGTTGTGGCGTTCGGCGACCTATGGCGGTTGGCAGCCCTGGCGGTGGGGGCGTATGGATCAGGAGACCACTCCCGCCGTCGCCTGACGAGGCCTTCATGACCGATCCCCGCGCTCTGGCCCGCTCGCTGCTGTCACAGCATGCCCTGATCGCAGGCGAGCCCGTTCCGGCCCACGGCGGCGGCATCGCCGTGGACGATCCGGCGACCGGCGAGATCATCGGCCACATCCCCGACCTGGGCGTGCTCGAGACGCAAGCCGCCATCCAGGCCGCGCACGACGCCTTCCCCGCCTGGTCGCGCACCGATCCGCACAGGCGCGCCGCCTTCCTGCGCGACTGGGCCCGCCTGATCGACGAGAATGTCGAGGGGCTGGGCGCCCTGATGGCGCTTGAGAACGGCAAGCCGTTCGAGGAGGCCAAGGGCGAGGTCGCTTATGCCAACAGCTTCCTGAAATGGTTCGCGGGCGAGGCCGAACGCCTGATCGGCGAGACCCAGGACAGCCCCCTGGGCCATGTCATCCTGACCTTCCGCGAGGCGGTTGGGCCCTGCGCCTTTATCACCCCGTGGAATTTCCCGGCGGCCATGCTGACGCGCAAGCTGGGGCCCGCCTTCGCCGCCGGCTGCACCGCGGTGGTCAAGCCGGCCAGCCAGACCCCCTTCACCGCCATCGCCCTGGCCGAGCTTGCCTATCAGGCGGGCCTGCCCAGCGGCGTGCTCAGCGTCGTCACCGGCGATGCGGCGATCATCGGCAGGGCGCTGACGGACAGCCCTCTGATCCGCAAGCTGTCCTTCACCGGCTCGACCCCGGTGGGCCGCATCCTGGCCGCCCAGTGCGCCCCGACGCTGAAGCGAGTGTCGATGGAGCTGGGCGGCGCGGCGCCACTGATCGTCTTCGCCGACGCCGACCTGGATCTGGCCGTGGCCGAGACCATCAAGGGCAAGTTCCGCAACTCGGGCCAGACCTGCGTCTGCCCCAACCGTGTCTATGTCGAGGCGTCGGTGGCCGAGGCCTATGCCGAAAAGCTGGCCGCCGAGGTGGCCCGGATCCCCGTCGGCCCCGCCTTCGAGCCGGGCGTCAAGGTCGGGCCGCTGATCGAGGACAAGGCGATCGACAAGGTCGAGGATCACCTGAAACGCACCATCGCCGCGGGCGGTCGCGTCCTGACCGGCGGCGCGCGGCATGCGCTGGGTGGCCGCTTCTTCCAGCCGACCGTGACCCTGGGCGGCGACGACGCCCTGTTCCGCAACGAAGAGACGTTCGGCCCCCTGATCCCCGTCTTCGCCTTCCAGACCGAGGACGAGGTCGTGAACAAGGCCAACGCCAGCGACTATGGCCTGGCCTCTTATCTGTTCACGCGCGATCTGGATCGAGCCATGCGTATCGGCCGCCGGATCGAGGCGGGGATGTGTGGCGTGAACACCGGCTTGATTTCAACCGCCGTCGCCCCGTTCGGCGGGGTGAAACAGTCAGGCTATGGCCGCGAAGGCTCGATCCACGGCATCGACGAATACGTGGACATCAAGGCGGTGACGCTGGCGCTCAAATAGACGCGGACTAGCGTTCCAGATCGGTCTTCAGTCGCTCCAGCACTTCAACCGCGCGCGCCGCGTGCGGCCCTATCCAGCGGTCATGCACCTGTTTGATGGGCAAGGGATTGAGGTGATTCCACCGTTCCCTGCCGTTGCGCTGGACGATGATCAGATCGGCGCCCTCCAGCACCTTCAGGTGCTGCATGACGGTGCATCGGTCCAGCGGCAGGAAGCGCTCGCACAGGGCGCCCGTCGTCTGTGGCGCGTCCGTCAGCGCATCCAGAATCGCCCGCCTCACACCGGCTGACAATGCCTTGAACACCCGGTCCTGATTCGCCTTACTTGACATGTTATAAGAATATAACACTATTGACGTCGAACAAGGAGGAAGACCGATGGATCTGAAGTTCAAAGTGTCCGGTCGCATCGCCCGGCCGGTCGAGGAGGTGTTCGAGGCCGTCGCGGACCCGGCGAAACTGTCGCGCTATTTCACCACTGGCGGCGCTGTCGGACCCCTGGAAGGCGGCGCCACGGTCCAGTGGGAATTCGCGGACTTCCCCGGCGCCTTTCCGGTCCAGGTGATCGAGGTCGAGAAGAACCGTCGCATCGTCATAAGCTGGGAAGCCAACGAGGGCCCACCGGACGACGGCGATCCGGTCGTCCGCGTCGCCTACATGACCACGGTCGTCTTCACCTTCGACGCTCTGGACGACGGCCGAACCCTGGTGACGATCGAGGAAGGCGGCTGGCGCGAGACCCCGACAGGCCTGAAGGCCGCATTCGGCAACTGCCAGGGCTGGTCCCAGATGCTGGCTGCGCTGAAAGCCTGGGTCGAGCATGGTATCAATCTGCGCGAGGGCTTCTACGTCTAAGCATCGCGGTTCCCGCCCTCTGGTCGATGGGCGCCTGCGCACCCTGCAGCCCTATGTTATCGATGGCGATCCGTTCGGAGAGGGTTTCCATGCGTATCGGCGTCCCCAGAGAGATCAAGACCAACGAGCATCGCGTCGGCCTGACGCCGATGGCGGTGCGCGAATATACGGCGCATGGCCATGCCGTCTCGATCGAGACCGGCGCAGGCATGGGCGCGGGATTCACCGACGCTGATTATCAGAAGGCCGGCGCGACCATCGTCGCCGACGCCGCGACCGTCTTCGCTGACGCCGACATGATCGTGAAGGTGAAGGAGCCGCAGAAGGTCGAGTGGGAACGCCTGAGCGAGGACCAGATCCTGTTCACCTATCTGCATCTGGCGCCCGACCCCGAGCAGACCCGTGGCCTGTTGGCGTCGAAATGCGCGGCCATCGCCTATGAGACCGTGACCGACGCGCGCGGGGGCCTGCCGCTGCTGGCGCCCATGTCCGAGGTGGCCGGGCGGATCGCCGTCTTTTCGGCGGCCGAGACACTGCTGAAGCACAACGGCGGCATGGGCCTGCTGTTCTGTGGCGTGCCGGGCGTGGCGCCGGCGCGGGTGCTGGTGCTGGGCGGCGGCGTGGTCGGGCTGAACGCCGCGCGCATGGCCATGGGACTGGGCGCCGAGGTGGTGGTGCTGGAACGCTCCATCCCCCGCATGCGCGAGATCGACGAACTGACCGGCGGCCGGGTCATCACCCGTTATTCGTCGATCGGCGCGATTGAAGAAGAATTGGTCAAGGCTGACGTGGTGATCGGCGCGGTGCTGGTGCCGGGGGCCGAGGCCCCGACCCTGGTCCGTCGCGATCAGTTGAAGACGATGAAGCCCGGCAGCGTGCTGATCGACGTCGCCATCGACCAGGGCGGCTGTTTCGAGACATCGAAGCCGACCACGCACGAGGACCCGACCTATGTCATCGATGGCGTGGTTCACTATTGCGTCGCCAACATGCCGGGCGCCGCGCCCCGCACCAGTTCCGAGGCCCTGAACAACGCCACCCTGCCCTTCGGCCTGGCCCTGGCGGATCAGGGTCTGGAGGCGCTGCGCCGCAATCCGCATCTGGCGCGGGGACTGAATGTGCTGAAGGGCGAGATCACCTATCCGGCCGTGGCCGACGCCTTGGGCATGCCGTGGAGCGATCCGTTCGGTGTCTGGGCTCGCGGCTGACGCCTAGGCGGTGACGAAAACGCCGGGGTTCAGGGACGCGCCCGCCTCGGCGATCTCCCGATCCATGTCCGCCGAGGCCTTGTCGGCGGCCTGGCGCTCGGCCGGGGACAGGTCTTCCGTATCCTGACGGTTTTGGGCCTGCCGCAGCGCGGCCTTGAGCGCATTGGCCAGACCCTTGGCCTGGGTCAGGAATTCGCGGTCCGCGTCACTCTCGGAGTTGCGTTTCGCCAGCGCGGCGCTGCGCGCATTTCCCTCGTCGATCAGCCGGCGGTAGGGATCGGCGGAGGTCTTGCCATCCTCGGCGCGCCCGTTGCCAGTCGTATCTGGAGTGGTCGGGTCTGTGGTGGCGGCTGGGGTTATGGCGTCGGCGGCTTCGCCATCAGCCGGTGCATTGTCCGCATCGCCCTGCGCGCCTTGGGCGCCCGCTTCTCCCGTTGCAGGCGCTGCTCCGGCCGAGGCCAGGCCCAGTTCAGCGGTCGAACCGCCCGCCGAGGCATAGGCCTTGACCGCCGCGCCCAGTTCGCGCGCCAGCTGGGCCGCCATGCGCGCCGTGGCTTTCGGGTCCATCGAGGCGCTCATCTGAAGCATGCGGATGCGCGCCTTCAGTTGATCGACCTTCTTGCGCGCCAGGGCCTTGCGTTCCTCGGCCGCCTGGGTAGGCGGGCGCGATTTCAGCGCCTGAAGCGCGGCGCGGGCCTCGTCCAGCTTCGCCTTGTCGCGCTCGGTCGCCTTGTCCCCGCGCGTGATCGCGCCGCCGGTCGCGGCCGGGGCCGAGCCGGGGGTCGAAAGCGAAGCGAACAGGGCGGCGACGTTCATGACGCGAATCCCGCGAAAGGTTACAACCTGTTCTGGCGCCGGGACGATAAGCACGGGTTAACGACAGGCGCCTCGCCCTCGCCGCGGTCTTTTGGCATAAGCCCGCGATGAAGTTTCTCGACCAGGCCAAGATCTATATCCGCTCCGGCAACGGCGGGGGCGGCTCCGTCTCGTTCCGGCGCGAGAAATTCATTCCGAACGGCGGCCCCGACGGCGGCGACGGCGGCAAGGGCGGCGACGTCTGGATCGTGGCGGCCGACGGCCTGAACACCCTGATCGACTTCCGCTACCAGCAGCATTTCAAGGCCCAGACCGGCCATCACGGCCAGGGCCGCCAGATGCACGGCGGCAAGGGCGAGGATGTGGTGCTGAAAGTTCCGGTCGGCACCCAGGTGCTGGACGAGGACAAGGAAACCGTCCTTCTCGACATGGATACGGCCGGCATGACCGAACTGCTGCTGCGCGGCGGCAACGGCGGCTGGGGCAACACCCGTTTCAAGGGTCCGCAGAACCAGGCCCCCACCCACGCCAACCCCGGCCAGGAAGGTCAGGAACGCTGGATCTGGCTGCGGCTGAAGCTGATCGCCGACATCGGCCTGGCGGGCCTGCCCAATGCGGGAAAGTCGACCTTCCTGGCCGCCGCCAGCGCGGCCCGGCCCAAGATCGCGGACTATCCCTTCACCACCCTGACGCCCAATCTGGGCATGGTGGACCTGAGCCCGTCCGAGCGGTTCGTCATCGCCGACATCCCCGGCCTGATCGAGGGCGCCAGCGAAGGCGCCGGCCTGGGCACCCGCTTCCTGGGGCATGTCGAGCGCTCGGCCTCGCTGATCCATCTGATCGACGGAACCCAGGACGACGTCGTCGGCGCCTGGCGCATCATCCGGGGTGAACTGGACGCCTATGGCGCCGGTCTGGCCGACAAAACCGAACTGCTGGCCCTGAACAAGATCGACGCCCTGTCGCCCGAGGAACGCGAAGAAAAGGCCGCCGCCTTGCAGGCCGTTTCGGGCAAGCGGCCGTATCTGGTGTCCGGCGTCTCGGGCGAGGGCGTGACCGAACTGCTGCGCGCCGCCTGGACCGAGGTCCGCAAGACCCGCGGCGAAGTCGGCCCCGACGACGAACACGTCGTCCCCGAAACCCCCGGCGGCTGGGCGCCTTAATTCGGACCTGCGCTCTGGCTGTTCTGCGTTTCTCACGGGGGAGCGAAGATCATGGTTCGTCACGCCATCGCGCTGATCGCCGCCGTCATGCTGACGGCCATGGATGCGGCGCCGACCGTGCCGCCGCCGATCCTGTCCCTGCTGGGTGACGCTGAGACGGCGCAGAGCTTCGACTATTACGGCCTCAAGGCGGCGGGCGCCGACCTGAACGGTCTGAGCGCGGCGGTCGAGGCGCGACTGCGGCCCGAACTCGGGAGCCGCTGCATCACGCAGGCGGAGCAGGCGGTTCTCGCTGGCCTGAAGACCGCCGCCGACGCCCCGGACGCCGCCGCCTGGACGGCCGACCGTGACGACGCGGGCCAAGCCTTGGCGCGATGGCGGGCGCTTCGGGAGTCGGTCTGGTCGGGCGACGAGGCTCCGTTGCCCTATGAAGCCGTGGGCGAGCAGGTCGCCGCGCTCTCCGCCGTCCGCGAGCCGCGAAAGCGCGCATTGCTGGAACGCGCGGCTCTGGATCAATTCATGCGCGCCAGCTGGGTGGAAGCTGGCGACGTCTGGCTGGGACCCTTGTCCGAGGGCGGGCGGACGCGGGTCAACCGCACCTTCGGCGGCGAAGGGTGCCGCGTCGACGCGGACAACGCCGCATGGCTGGAGCGGGAACTGGCGACGCACGGCTGGTATCGCCGATCGATCTACGGCGAGGACGGCGATGCGGCCGCATGGCTGATCGTCCAGCACGCCGATCGTGACCGGGCCTTCCAGCAACGCGTTCTGGCCCTGCTGGAGCCGCTGATCGCGGACGGCGAAACCGACCCTTCCAACTATGCCTATCTGCATGATCGGGTGGCGGTGAACGGCGGCCGGCCGCAGCGCTATGGCACCCAGGGCGGCTGCACGGCCCCGGGTCAATGGACGCCGCACCCGATGGAAGATCCGGCTGGGGTGGACGCGCGACGCCGCCAGATGGGACTGGCGCCCCTGGACGCAGAGCGGCCCCGTCTGAATGCGCGCTGCGCCCGTTTCGCGGGTTGAAAGGGTTTTTGGCGACACGCGGGTTCGCGCCGTGTTAGGGCGCGGGTGAGCATAAGTCGTCGGAACGGTTCGAGCCGCCTTGTCCTTTTTTCACGCCGGTCCCGCGCCGCAAGGTCCTGGCCCCCGCTCGGGTGCGCTGAGGGACGGGCTGACGCTGGCGCCGGGGATGGCGGTGGGGCTGTTCGGCGGCTCGTTCAACCCGGCCCATGATGGTCACACCCATGTGGCCGAGACGGCCATGCGGCGGCTGGGCCTGGACCGGGTCGTCTGGCTGGTGTCGCCGCAGAATCCGCTGAAGGGCGCGCACGAGACCGCGCCGCTGGCCGAACGCATGGCCTCGGCCCGCGCCCATGCGCCGGGGCCGTCGATGATCGTTTCGGATTTCGAGACCCGCGTCGGCGTCAGCTGGACCATCGACACCCTGCGCGCCATCGTCGCGCGCCATCCGGGCGTGAATTTCGTCTGGCTGATGGGGTCGGACAATCTGGCGGACTTCCATCGCTGGCGCGGTTGGGCCGACATCATGCGGTTGATGCCGGTGGCGGTGATCGCGCGGCCCGGATCGATGCTGGACAGCCGCACCGCCCCCGCCGCCGCCCGCTTCGCCGGCTTCCGCATTCCGGCCGAAAAGGCCCGGCTGCTGCCGCATCTGGAGGCGCCCGCCTGGACCTATCTGACGGCGCCGCTGAACCACCGGTCGTCCACCGCCCTGCGTCAGGAACGCGCGAATCGCACCGGCGGGTGACGTTCGGGGCGTTCTGTGCTAGATTGCCGCTTTAGTAACCTCTTCGGAGCCCTCCGCTGACCCCCTCGCCCGCGCACGACGCGCAAGACGCCGCCGTTTCCAACACGGCGCACGAGATGGACCCGATCACGCCCATCCACGCCGAGGACGAGGCCGACAGCGGTCCCCATAACCTCGCGGACGCCCCCCTGCCGGTCGGCATGACCGAGCTGGAGCGCGCCGTCATCGCCAAGCTGGACGCCGACAAGGCCCAGGACATGGTCCTGATCGACCTGCGTGGCAAAAGCCCCATGTCCGACGCCATGATCGTGGCCTCGGGCCGGTCGCACCGCCACGTCGGCGCCCTGGCCGACCACCTGCTGCGCCTGTTCAAGGAAATGGGCCTGGGCAAGGTCAAGGTCGAGGGTCTGCCCCACTGCGACTGGGTGCTGCTGGATGCGGGCGACGTGATCGTCCACCTGTTCCGCCCGGAAGTGCGCACCTTCTACAACATCGAGAAGATCTGGTCGGTCGAGAGCGGCCACCGCGGCCCGCAGGCCTGATCGCCGCCCATGCGGCTGGGGATCGCGGCCATCGGCAAGCCCGGGCGCGGGCCTGAGGCGACGCTGGCGGCCGACTATGCCGAACGCGCCACCCTGGCCGGTCGCGCCCTGTCGCTGGGGCCGCTGGAGCTGATCGACCTTGAACCGCGCAAGACCGGCAAGGCCCCGGAGGCCGAGCTGATCCTGAAGGCGGCCGAGGGCGCGCACCTGATCGCCTGCGACGAGCGGGGCAAGACCTATTCCTCGCGCGCCTTCGCCGACCATCTGGCCGCCCTGCGCGACCAGGGCGAGCGGCGCATTGTCTTCGCCATCGGCGGGGCGGACGGGCTGGATCCGTCGGTGCGCGCGGCCGCCCGCTCGACCCTGGCGTTCGGCCCTCAGACCTGGCCCCATGCCCTGGCGCGGGCGATGCTGGCCGAACAGCTGTATCGGGCCGTGACCATATTGGCCGGATCGCCCTATCATAGGGACTGATGCGCCGCCTGATCGCCCCTGTCCTGCTCGGCCTGATCGCCGTCGGCCCCGCCATGGGCCACCGCGCGCCGCAGGCGTCGGTCTCCGAACTCACCCGTTTGCAGGCCGAATACCGCGACGAGGGCGCCCGCGCCCGCCGCCTGCGCGCTGACGCCGCCGAGGCCGCGTCCGAGATCGCCGAGCTGGATCGCCGCCTGTCGCGCCTGACCGTCGAGGTCCAGACCGACGACGTCCAGATCGAGGCCCAGCGCGCGCGCCTGCACGAACTGGGCGAGCGCGAGGCGACGCTGGTCACCGCCCTGTCGCGCGAGCGCGGCCGCCAGGGCCGCCTGCTGTCGGCGCTGCAGATGATGAGCCGCCGCCCGCCGCCGCCGCTGCTGATCCCGGCCGACAAGGCGGCCGACACCGTCCGCGCGGCCATCCTGCTGAAAGCCGTCGCGCCGGAACTTCAGTCGCGCGCCGCGACCCTGGCCGCGCGCCAGGCCGAGATCGGGCGCGTCCGCCGTCTGGCCGCCCTGTCCAGCGAGCGGCTGTTCACCACCGAAAGCGCCCAAGGGGACCGCCGCGCCGAGATGGAGGGCCTGCGCAGCCGCAAGCGCGAACTGAACGCCGTCCTCAGGGCCGAGGCGGCCGCCGCCGAAAAGGCCGCCGCCGTGCTGGAGGCGCGTATCCGCGACCTAGGCGGCGCCGTGCCGACCGAAGAGGCCGCGGCCGCGACGCCCGCAACACGCCTGCCCGCCGGGCGCAACCGCCTGACCCCGCCCGTCGACGGCGCGCCTGCGACCCGGTTCGCGGACGGCGCGCCCGGATGGCGCTGGCGCGCCGACGCCGAGACCGCCCGGGCGCCCGCCGCCGGGACAGTGGCCTATGCCGGCCCGCTCAGCGGCTGGGGCGATGTGGTGATCCTGGACCTGGGGCCGGGCTGGCGCGCCGTGGTGGCCGGGCTGGACAGCCTGTCGGTCGAGGCGGGGGATCGGGTCGCCGACGGTCAGGCGCTGGGCCGCACGGCCGCCGACGGCGAGGTCTATTTCGAGCTGCGCCGCGACGAACGGCCCATCGATCCGGCGCCCTGGCTGCCCTGATCTCTCACGAAGCGACGAAACCGGGCGAAAGAGCTTGCTTCCCGGCCCGGCGCTGATTTTATCAACGGACGCGACCGCGCCATGATTTCATCGTGGACTGTCGTTCCTGACGTCCGGCCCGACCTTCGGGGCCATGGAAAGAGACCGAATGCGTAAACTGCTTCTCGTCGGCGCCGCCGTTCTGGCGCTGGGCGCTTCCACCGCCACCGTAGTGGCCAGCCAGACGCCCCGCAACGAGACCTTCCGCCTGCTGCAGCTGTTCGGCGATGTCGTCGCCGTGGTCGAGCAGGCCTATGTCGTTCCGGTCGACAACAAGAAGCTGATCGAGGCCGCCCTGCAGGGGATGATGACGGCGCTCGACCCGCATTCGAACTATATCGCCCCTAAATCCTATGGCGACCTGCGCGAGCGGACCGAGGGCCAGTATTCGGGCGTCGGCCTGACCATTTCGTCGGACGGCGGCCTGGTGAAGGTCATCTCGCCGATGGACGGCGGCCCGGCCGAACGCGCGGGCGTCCAGGCGGGCGACGTCATCTCGGCCATTGACGGCCAGAGCGCGTCGGGCATGACGGTCTCGGCCGTGTCGGACAAGCTGCGCGGCGCCGCCGGCACCTCCATCAAGGTCACCTTCCTGCGTGACGGCGAGGAGCCGCGCGAGGTCGTCCTGACCCGCGAGGTCATCAAGGTCGCCTCGGTCACCGGCCGTCTGGAGGGTGACTACGCCTATGTGCGCGTCTCAAGCTTCAACGAGAACACGGGGCGTGAGCTGAACGAGACCATGGCCCGTCTCAAGATCGAGAAGCCGGGCATCAAGGGTTATGTGCTGGACCTGCGCAACAACGGCGGCGGCCTGCTGAACGCGGCCATCGCCGTGTCCGACGCCTTCCTGGAGCGCGGCGAGATCGTCAGCCAGCGCGGCCGCAAGCCCGAGCAGATCGAACGCTACGCCGCCACGCCGGGCGACCTGTCGGGCGGTTTGCCGGTGGTGGTGCTGATCAACTACGGCTCGGCCTCGGCGTCAGAGATCGTGGCTGGCGCGCTCAAGGATCACGAACGGGCGACCATCGTCGGCCTGACCAGCTTCGGCAAGGGATCGGTCCAGACCGTCATTCCGCTGCGCGGCGGCCAGGACGGCGCCCTGTCGATCACCACGGCGCGCTACTACACGCCCTCCGGTAGTTCGATTCAGAAGATCGGCATCGAGCCGGATCTGGAGGTGTCGCGCTCGGCCGCCGAGGCGCGGATCATCTCGCGCTCCAGCTTCATCTATTCCGAGGCCGCCTACGCCAACTCGCTGGACGCCTCCATCGGCGCCGAGCGCAAGGGGCCGCACGTCCCGCACGAGGCGCCTGGGCCTGACTATGCCAAGGACAAGGATTATCAGCTGGAACGGGCGCTTGACGTGCTGCGCGCGGGCGGTGACCTGACCCGGCTGGCGGCGGCTCCGACCGGCGTCATCGTCGACGGCACGGCCGAACAACTGGTCGCCGCCGCCGATGCGGCCAAGGACGACGACAGCGAGAACTGATTTCGCTCAGGCGGGCGGTGGGACAGCGGCGTCCGGCGCCGTCACGGGGTTGGTCGGCGCCGTGGTCGTGCAGGCCACGCCGCTGTCCGACTCGGCATAGGTCTGGCCACCCGACAACGGGCTCAACTGCCCGTGCTCCATGCCGCGTGTCCACCACTGCACGCCGGGCCCGACATAGCGCGCGCCGCTGGCCGAGGGATGGATGTTCAGGGTGACGTTGCTTCCGCCCACGCTGAGGAACGCCCGCTCGGAGTCATAGCGAACCGCCACGGTCCGCCCGTCCGTGCAGAGATAGACGACATTGTGCACCGACAGTTCGGGGGACACCGCCTCGGGCGCAGCGCGCTCGATCGCCCTGGCGGTGGTCGGCGCGGGTGCGGCGGGCGACGAGTCACGATCGGCCGACGACGGCTGGCAGGCGGCCAGCAGGATCAGCGGCAGCAAAAGGGGCGCGGTGCGGTTCAGGGTCATGGGCGGCTCCGTTCGTCAGCGACAACGCAGGGCGCCGCCCCCGGCTCCCGCCCTGCGGCGTTTCGCATGGTGAACGGCGCGTTAGGCTTTCTTAACCGGCGTGCGGTCAAGATGAGGGCGAGGAGGTCCGTCCGGCCCTCCGCGTCCCGCCGTCGAGCATCCGCCCTGTCCATGTTCGCCAAACGTCAGTCCGCCCTCGCCGCCGCCGCAGGCGCGCCGCCCAAGGGCGCCAAACTGTCCTTCAAGCCGGTGCTGGCCGCGCTGAAGCGTCCGCCGGTCGCCGTGGGCGCTGCGGGCGTCATCCTGCTGGCCGCCGCCGCCCTGTTTCTGACCGTTCTGGGCGATCCGCGCGCCGGATCGCCGTCGGCCCGTGTCTCGCTGAAGCGCCCGGCGCCCGAGGCGGCCGCTCCGCCGACAGGGATGGAGGCCTTCGCCTTCGACGGCTTCGGACCCTATCAAGATCTGGCCGGCACCGACGACGAACTGTCCGAGGCCGCCGGCGGTGAAGCCCTGATCACCCTGCCTGACGGCGCGGTCATGGCGGGCGGCTCGGCCGTCACCGCCCCGCGTCGGCCGCCGTCCCAACCGCTGCCCGCCGCGCCGATCAACGGCCTGACCCAGCCGGGACCGGAAGGCCCCCTGCCCGTCATCGCGCCCGACGGCCGCACCCCCGCCATCGCCTACGCTCGCCCCTTCCGGGCCAACGGCAAGCCGCGCGTGGCCCTGGTGGTCGGCGGACTGGGCCTGAACGCCGCCACCACCCGCGCCGCGATCGAGCGCCTGCCTGCCGAGGTGACCCTCAGCTTCGTGCCCTATGCCGACGGGCTGCAGGCCTGGATCGACATGGCCCGCGCCCAGGGTCACGAAGTGCTGCTGGAGATGCCGATGGAGCCCAGTGGCTATCCCGACAACGACCCCGGCCCCTACACCCTGCTGGCGTCGGGCGGCCCGGAGGACGTGCAGTCCCGCATGGCCTGGCTGCTCAGCCGCGCCACCGGCTATTTCGGCGTCACCAACTATCTGGGCGACCGCTTCGTCACCTCGGACACGGGCATGGGCGCCTTCCAGACCGTGCTGCGCCAGCGCGGCCTGGCCTTTATCGACGACGGCTCGGCCCGCCGCCGCCCCGGCGCCTTCGCCCGCGCCAGCGCCGACCGCATCGTCGACGAGACCCAGAGCCCCGCCGCCATCGTCAGTCAGTTGAACGCGCTGGAGGCCCAGGCCAAGTCACGCGGCGCCGCCCTGGGGTCGGGCTTCTCGTATCCGGTGACGGTCGAGGCCGTGGCCCGCTGGAGCGCGGGTCTGGAGGCGCGCGGCCTGCAACTGGCCCCCGCCAGCGCGATGGCGACGCGGCCTGGGCGATAGTCGTGTGAAAAGTGCTAGTGAGCGGGGGTGAGTCGAACCGCATCGCCTCGCCTCTGCTCACCCCTTGCTCACTAGCACTACTCACCCGCCATCATGACCGACCTGTCCCTGTACCGCCCCAACGTCGGCGTCGTCCTGTTCCATCCCGATGGCCGGGTCTGGTACGGCCGACGCGTGGCCACGCCCGGGCCGTATAACTGGCAATTCCCCCAGGGAGGCGTGGACAAGGGCGAGGATCTTGAGGCCGCCGCCCTCCGCGAACTGCACGAGGAGACGGGCGTCCGCTCGGTCCAGATGCTGGGCCGCACAGAAAACTGGATCACCTACGACTTCCCCGCCGATTATGGCGGTTCGAAACAGGCACGCGGCTGGAAGGGCCAGAAGCAGCGCTGGTATGCCTGCCGGTTTCTGGGCGACGAGGCCGAGATCGACCTGAACGCCCATGGCGAGATCGAGTTTGACGCCTGGCGCTGGGGCGACCTGCATGACGCGCCCGGCCTGATCGTGCCGTTCAAACGCCCTGCTTACGAGCAGGTTGTCGCCGCTTTCGAGCGCTGGGCGCGTTAAATTTACGCAGAGAAGAGGGCTGCGCTACGCCAGTTAAGTGCCATCACGCAGCGACATAACGCTATTTGCCTACCATTTTTTCCTGCAAAGGTGTCTCCCAGCACTGTGCTGGAGGTGGACGTCTGATGCCTGCATCCAATGAAGTAGGTTGGCCAGCTAAGCTCACGCTGCTTGGAAGGTGTCTACTTCAAGGACTGTTTTGGACCCCGTTATATGTGTTCGCTCCTGCTGGCTTGCTACAGTTTATGGGGATGCGACCGACCGCTTCACCGATCTTTTTGATCGTAGCTCTCGCCTTTCCGGTGGCGATGGCAGCGACCCTCTACGCACGGACGCGCGCAGGACATGAAACGGTCGAGGACGTGGTTGAGCGTTGGACCACAAACGTCGGACAGACGGTGTCCAGTGTTGGACGGTCGCTGGGTGGATGCGCCCTGGCGCTGATTGCGCTTGCCGCAATGCTCTTTATTGGACTCGGTATGGTGGGGCTACTTGTCTTCGGAATCCGCCAAATCCTGTGATCGAGGAAGACTACAGACTGGCCCATTGATGACTTGGATACGTTGCCACCACATTCGGCGTAAACACAGCAACGAAAAAGGCCCCCCGCCGAAGCGAGAGGCCCTTCATGTCGTTTCAGCGGGTCGCCCGAGCCTAGTGCTCGACGATCTCCGCGGCCTGTTCGGCCAGGATGGTCAGGCCTTCGCCGTTGATGTCGGCGAAGCCGCCCTTGACGTCGAAGCGGCGACGCGAGCCGCCGTCATAGACCACTACCACGCCTTCGCGCAGGGTGGTCATGAAGGGCGCGTGGCCCGGCAGCACGCCAAAGTCGCCCTCGACGCCCGGCGCATCGACCTGATCGACCGAGCCCGCGAAGATCTCGCGTTCCGGGGCGACGAGGGAGAAGTTCAGCTTTCCGGCCATGATCAGGCGGCTTCCGCAGCCATCTTGGCGGCCTTCTCGACGACTTCCTCGATGGCGCCGACCATATAGAAGGCGGCTTCCGGCAGGTGGTCGTATTCGCCGTCGCAAATCGCCTTGAACGAGCGGATGGTGTCCTTCAGCTCGACGAACTTGCCCGGCGAGTTGGTGAACTGCTCGGCCACGAAGAAGGGCTGCGACAGGAAACGCTGGATCTTGCGGGCGCGCGACACGACCAGCTTGTCGTCTTCCGACAGCTCGTCCATGCCCAGGATGGCGATGATGTCCTTCAGCGCCTTGTACTGCTGCAGGATTTCCTGAACGCGGCGGGCGACGGTGTAGTGCTCTTCACCGATGACCAGCGGGTCCATGATGCGCGAGGTCGAGTCCAGCGGGTCCACGGCCGGGAAGATGGCCTGGGCCGCGATGTCGCGGTTCAGCACGGTCGTCGCGTCCAGGTGGGCGAACGAGGCGGCGGGCGCCGGATCGGTCAGGTCGTCCGCGGGGACGTAGATGGCCTGGACCGAGGTGATCGAGCCCTTCTTGGTCGAGGTGATGCGCTCCTGCAGGTTGCCCATCTCGGTGGCCAGCGTCGGCTGATAGCCCACGGCCGACGGGATGCGGCCCAGCAGCGCCGACACTTCCGAGCCGGCCTGGGTGAAGCGGAAGATGTTGTCGACGAACAGCAGCACGTCCTTGCCTTCTTCGTCGCGGAAATATTCAGCGATCGACAGGCCGGTCAGGGCGACCCGGGCGCGGGCGCCGGGGGGCTCGTTCATCTGGCCATAGACCAGGGCGCATTTGGAGCCTTCGGTCGAGCCGTTGTTCTTGGCCGGGTCCACGTTCACGTTGGACTCGATCATCTCGTGGTACAGGTCGTTGCCTTCGCGGGTGCGCTCGCCCACGCCGGCCAGAACCGAGTAACCGCCGTACGCCTTGGCGATGTTGTTGATCAGTTCCTGCATGGTCACGGTCTTGCCGACGCCGGCGCCGCCGAACAGGCCGGTCTTGCCACCCTTGGTGTAGGGGCAGATCAGGTCGATGACCTTGATGCCCGTGACCAGGATTTCCGACGACGTCGACTGCTCTTCGAAGTTCGGGGCCTCGCGGTGGATCGGGCGGTATTCCGTGGTCTTGATCGGACCGGCTTCGTCGATCGGCTGGCCGACGACGTTCATGATGCGGCCCAGCGTGCCCGGACCGACCGGCGCCATGATCGACTTGCCGGTGTCCACGACGGCTTGACCGCGGGTCAGGCCCTCGGTCGTGTCCATCGAGATGGCGCGAACCATGTTCTCACCCAGGTGCTGGGCGACTTCCAGGATCAGGGTGAAGGGTTCGCCCGTCTTCTGGTCGACGTTCTGGGTCTCTAGCGCGTTCAGGATCGCCGGCAGGGCGCCCTCGAACTCGATATCGACAACGGCGCCGATGACCTGGGCGATCTTGCCCGTGCCGGCGACGGCGGCGACAGCGGCCTTCCTGGGGGCGGCCGGCTTCTTGGCGGCGGTTTTCTTGGGGGCGGTGGTGTCGGTCATCATGCGTGTCCGTGTCGGAATGTCTGGCGGGTCGGGATCAGAGCGCTTCGGCGCCGGCGATGATCTCGATGAGTTCGGTGGTGATCTGGGCCTGGCGCTTGCGGTTGAACTGCAGGGTCAGGCTGTTGATGAGGTCGCCCGCATTGCGCGTGGCGTTGTCCATCGCAGCCATCTGGGCCCCGAAGAAGCCGGCCTGGTTTTCATACAGGGCGGCCAGGATCTGGATCGTCAGGTTGCGCGGCAGCAGGGTCTCAAGGATTTCCTCTTCCGAGGGCTCGTATTCATAGACCGCACCATTCAGGTCGATAGGTGCGCTGTCGCCTTCGACCACGGCCGGGATCAGCTGTTTTGCGGTCGGGATCTGCGAGATCACCGACTTGAACTGGCTGTAGAACAGGGTGACCACATCGGCCTCGCCGTCCTCGAAGCTGGTCGCGATCAGCTCGGCGATCGGCTGGGCGGCGGGCAGACCCAGGGTCTTGTGCTCGCTCAGTTCGAAGGTCCGGACGATCTTGTCGCCGAACAGACGGGTCAGCGGGTCACGGGACTTCTTGCCCACGGCGATGACGCGAACGTCCTTGCCCTGGGCGATCAGGCTGTTGATCCGGTCGCGCGCGGCGCGGACGACGTTGGTCGAGAAACCACCGGCCAGACCCTTGTCCGCCGTGGCGACCACGATCAGGTGGCGCTGGTCCGCGCCCGTGCCGGCCAGCAGCTTGGGCGCGTCGTCGCCCGAGACGCCGGCGGCCAGGTTGGCGATGACCGAGGCCATCCGCGACGCATAGGGGCGGGCGTTCTCCGCCTGCTCCTGGGCGCGCTTCAGCTTGGCCGCGGCGACCATCTGCATGGCTTTCGTGATCTTCTGCGTGGCTTTCACGCTTCCGATCCGATTGCGCATTTCCTTGAGGCTGGCCATCCGGCGCTACTCTCGCTCTCTGGTCAGGTCTTACGCGAAGGTCTTGGCGAAGGCGGCCAGGATGTCCTTCAGCTCGGCTTCGAGCTCGGGCGTCAGGGCCTTCTTGGTGCGGATGCCGTCCAGCAGCGACTTGTGGCCGGAATGCACGCGGGCCAGCAGTTCGCTTTCGAAGCGGCCGATGTCCGCCACCGCGACGTTGTCCAGATAGCCGCGCGTACCGGCGTAAACCGACACCACCTGCTCTTCGACCGTCAGCGGCGAGTATTGCGGTTGCTTCAGCAGCTCGGTCAGGCGCGCGCCGCGGGCCAGCAGGCGCTGGGTCGAGGCGTCCAGGTCCGAGCCGAACTTGGCGAAGGCGGCCATTTCCCGATACTGGGCCAGCTCACCCTTGATCGAACCGGCGACCTGTTTCATCGCCTTGATCTGGGCCGAAGAGCCCACGCGCGACACCGAGATGCCGACGTTCACTGCCGGGCGGATGCCCTGGTAGAACAGGTCGGATTCCAGGAAGATCTGGCCGTCGGTGATCGAGATCACGTTGGTCGGGATATAGGCCGACACGTCGTTGGCCTGGGTTTCGATGATCGGCAGGGCGGTC
>NZ_SDZL01000116.1 GCF_004210735.1 Brevundimonas sp. | reverse complement strand
CATCGCCTCCCCCGCCCCGGCCACAGCACCGGACGCCACACCAGCGACTGACCTTCCTCGGATATCCGCTCCCTTCCAAGGGCGACTGGTCTTGCGAGGGCCATCTGGTTCTGTCGGGCGACCGCTCGCTTTTCAGCTGAACTTCCGCATCCTGTCGTCGGCAGCGCCTCCGGTGTTCGCGTGTTTCAGCGTCAGCGGGGCGAACGCCAGGACCTGACATGGGACAAGATCATATCCGGCGAGGAGCGTGCGACGCAGTTCGTCTACGCCTTTACCAGTCCACAGTCATGACCATCGAATGGTGGCGCGCGCGGGACGGAGCCTTTGCGCCGGGCGACACGCTGCGTTGCGAGAAAATCTAACCAACGAATGCCGGGAAGGTGGTGGGCGGCGAGGGGTTCGAACCCCCGACCCCCTCGGTGTAAACGAGGTGCTCTGACCAGCTGAGCTAGCCGCCCTTTCCGTCGAAACGGTCGCTTCTCTTGCCCGCCATCGACGGTCCGTTCAAGGCGCCTTCGCCACGCCGGCCGTCAAAAAGAAAACGCGACCCGGGACGCCCAGGGTCGCGTTTCTCGTTCAGAGCCTGGATCAGACCTAGTGGCTGACGACGTTGGTCCCGTCAGCACCGGGCGCGGCGGCGGCAGGAAGCAACGGTTCGGCCGCCTCGTCCCACTCCACCGGCGTCAGGGCGCCCGTCAGGGCCCAGCGCAGGGCCTCGTCGGCGGTCGAAATGGGCACGATCTCCAGCGCCGACTTCACATTGTCGGGCACGTCGGCCAGATCCTTCTCGTTCTCCTGCGGGATCAGGACGGTCTTCACGCCCGAGCGCAGGGCCGCCAGCAGCTTTTCCTTCAGACCGCCGATGGCGGTGACCCGGCCGCGCAGGGTGATCTCGCCAGTCATGGCGATGTCCTTGCGGATCGGAATGCCGGTCAGGACCGAGACCATGGCCACCGTCATGGCGACGCCGGCGGACGGGCCGTCCTTGGGCGTGGCGCCGTCGGGCACGTGGACGTGGATGTCGGTCTTCTCGAACACCGGCGGTTTGACGCCGAAGCTGAGCGACCGCGCTCGCACATAGCTGGCGGCGGCCGAGATCGACTCCTTCATCACGTCCTTAAGGTTGCCCGTCACGGTCATGCGCCCGCGGCCCGGCATCTTGATCGCCTCGATGGTCAGGATGTCGCCGCCGAACTCGGTCCAGGCCAGGCCGGTGACGATGCCGACCTGATCCTCCTCGTCGGTCTCGCCATAGCGGAACTTCTTCACGCCCGCGTATTCGGCCAGCTTTTCAGCGTCCACGGTGATCGAGGCGACCTTGGTCTTGGCCATCTCGCGCACGGCCTTGCGGGCCAGACCGCCCAGGGCGCGTTCCAGCGAGCGCACCCCGGCTTCGCGGGTGTAGTAGCGGATAAGGTCGCGGATCGTCTCGTCCGGGATGACCAGTTCGCCTTCCTTGAGCCCGTGATCCTGAAGCTGTTTGGGCAGGACGTGACGCTTGGCGATCTGGACCTTCTCGTCCTCGGTGTAGCCGGACACGCGGATGATCTCCATCCGGTCCATCAGCGGCTGAGGCATGTTCAGGCTGTTGGCCGTCGTGACGAACATCACCTGGGACAGGTCATAGTCGACCTCCAGATAGTGGTCGCCGAAAGTCGAGTTCTGCGCCGGATCCAGCACTTCCAGCAGGGCCGATGACGGATCGCCGCGCCAGTCCGAGCCCAGCTTGTCGATCTCGTCCAGCAGGACGAAGGCGTTGGTCGTCTTGGCCTTCTTCATCGACTGGATGATCTTGCCGGGCATGGAGCCGATGTAGGTGCGGCGGTGGCCACGGATCTCGGACTCGTCGCGCACACCGCCCAGCGACATCCGGACGTATTCCCGGCCGGTCGCCTTGGCGATCGACTTGGCCAGCGAGGTCTTGCCGACGCCAGGAGGGCCGACCAGGCACAGGATCGGCCCCTTCAGGCTGCCGGTGCGGGCCTGGACGGCCAGATACTCGATGATTCGTTCCTTGACCTTCTCCAGACCGAAGTGAATGATCTCGTCGCGCGCGTCGTCGGTCTCGCCCAGCTCGCGCTGGATCGCCTTCATCTGCTCGTTCAGATAATATTCGCGCTGGGTCTTCTCCATCTGGCGCTTCACGCGCGAGCGGATCTTCTTTTCGACCTGCAGGACGCTGATCTCGCCCTCCATCAGGCCATAGACCTTTTCCAGGCGCGCGGGCACGTCGATGGTTTCAAGCAGGGCCTGCTTGTCGACGATCTTGACCGACAGGTGGGCCGCGACCGAGTCCGCCAGCTTGGACGGTTCGGTGATCTGGGGGATGGCGCTCAGGGCCTCGGGCGGGACCTTCTTGTTGAGCTTCACATAGTTTTCGAACTGCTCGACCACGGCGCGGACCAGCGCCTCGGCCTGCGCGGGGTCGCCGGCGTCGTCGGCGATCTCGACCGCCTCGGCCTCATAGAATTCCTGACGGTCGGTGAACCGGGTCAGGCGCGCGCGGGACTTGCCCTCGACCAGCACCTTGACCGTGCCGTCGGGCAGCTTCAGCAGTTGCAGCACCGTGGCCAGCACGCCGATCGGATAGATGGCGTCCGGCGAGGGGTCGTCATCGGTCGAGTTCTTCTGGGTGGCCAGCAGGATCTGCTTCTCGCCCTTCATGATCTCGTCCAGCGCCTTGACCGACTTTTCGCGGCCGACGAACAGCGGCACGACCATGTGCGGGAAGACGACGATGTCCCGCAGCGGCAGGACGGGAAGGGTTTTCGGGTCAGACATGATGCGTACTTTCCAGGGCCTTCGCTGATCTCCGGCCCACCGGGCAAAGGGCCTCGGCAGATGCTCCGGCGTCTCGACTCGGTCCGCCAATTCCGGCGGCGTTCGAGGCAGTATGTGGGTCTGACGCACCGACGTTCAAGCGTGGCCGCCAGACCGCCCACAGGCGCATGGTCAAGCCGTGACCGCCACGCCACGAAAAAGGGCGGGCCCGACCGGACCCGCCCCCTGTTTCAATCAGCAAGACAGCGGCGTCAGGCGGCGCCGTCGGCCTTCTTCTTGTTCTTTTCCGAATAGATCAGCAGCGGCTGGGCGCGCCCCTCGATCACCTCGGCGTTGACCACGACTTCCTCGACGCCTTCGAAGGTGGGCAGTTCGAACATCGTCTCCAGCAGGATGCCTTCCAGGATGGAACGCAGGCCGCGGGCGCCGGTCTTGCGGGTAATCGCCTTCTTGGCCACCGCCGACAGGGCGTCGTCGGTGAAGGTCAGGGCGACGTTTTCCATCTCGAACAGACGCTTGTACTGCTTGACCAGGGCGTTCTTGGGCTCGGTCAGGATGGTGACCAGCGCCGCCTCGTCCAGATCTTCCAGCGTCGCCAGAACCGGCAGACGGCCGATGAACTCGGGGATCAGGCCGAAACGCATCAGATCGTCCGGCTCGACGCCCTTGAGGATGTCGCCGGTGCGGCGTTCGTCAATTTCCTTGACCTTGGCGCCGAAGCCGATCGAGGCCCCTGCCCCGCGCGCCGAGATCACCTTTTCCAGGCCGGCGAAGGCGCCGCCGACGATGAACAGGATGTTGGCGGTGTCGACCTGCAGGAACTCCTGCTGCGGATGCTTGCGGCCGCCCTGCGGAGGCACGGAGGCGACGGTGCCTTCCATGATCTTCAGCAGAGCCTGCTGCACGCCTTCGCCCGACACGTCGCGGGTGATCGACGGGTTGTCGGACTTGCGGCTGATCTTGTCGATTTCGTCGATGTAGACGATGCCGCGCTGAGCCCGCTCGACGTTGTAGTCCGACGCCTGCAGCAGCTTCAGGATGATGTTCTCGACGTCTTCGCCCACGTAACCGGCTTCGGTCAGGGTCGTGGCGTCGGCCATAGTGAAGGGCACGTCGATGATGCGCGCCAGCGTCTGGGCCAGCAGCGTCTTGCCCGAGCCGGTCGGCCCGATCAGCATGATGTTCGACTTGGCCAGTTCGACGTCGTTGTTCTTCGTCGC
>NZ_SDZL01000024.1 GCF_004210735.1 Brevundimonas sp. | reverse complement strand
CCTCACCACTCACCACTCACCACTCACTCCCCCGACCCCCTCGACTACCCCCTGGGCGTCGCCCGGGGTCAGGTCCACGCCACCTATATCGTCGCCCAGACCCGCGACGGCCTGGTCGTCGTCGACCAGCACGCGGCGCATGAGCGCCTGGTCTATGAGCGGATGAAGACCCAGATGGCCGACGGCGCCGTCACCCGCCAGGCCCTGCTGACGCCCGAGGTGGTCGAGCTGGACCCGGCCGAGGCCGAGCGCGTCGCCGCCCGCGCCGACGAACTGGCCGAGATGGGGCTGATCGTCGAACCGTTCGGCGCCGGCGCCGTCCTGGTGCGCGAAACCCCGGCCCTGCTGGGCGACACGGACGTTCAGGGCCTGATCCGCGACATCGCCGACGACCTGGCCGAACACGGCGCCGCCCTGTCGCTGAAAGAGCGCATGGCCGAGGTTTGCGGAACCATGGCCTGCCACGGCTCCGTCCGCGCCGGCCGCACCCTGTCCGCCCCCGAAATGAACGCCCTCCTCCGCCAAATGGAAGCCACCCCCCACTCAGGCCAATGCAACCACGGGCGGCCTACGTATGTGGAGCTGAAGCTGGCGGATTTGGAGCGGCTGTTCGGGAGAAGGTGAGAGCGGTTGCGCGGTGCAGCGACTCGGCTCATCAAGCGATCAACGCTTCCGTAATCTTTGCCGTTGCTGCGCGCTATCGAATCAGTGCAGAACCGTGCTGCCCCGAGATGAGTTCGCTGGACTTGGGGGGACTAGGTTAATGGACGCAAGGGCGATCTTCACCGAGGTGAGGAGTAACTTGCACCAGATCGCGGATTGCCCGGTGGGCATGATGAGGTCTCCATGACCGGCGTCACGACTATACGCCAGAATGTTAATGCCGTGGCCGGTCCAGGCCGGAACATCATCGTGAATGCAGCCGGGGGAGCGCAAGGGTTGAACGGCACCCGCCCCCGGCGCGTAACGTCTCGGACGCTCAAGGTTCGAGAGTATAAACACTTCGATGACCCACTCGACCGGGCAGCCTTGGACGCGCTTGTATTGACGAGCGATCAGGTCGCTCAACATGCGTTCTTCCCCCTTCTGGCCTATACCAAGACGCGACGGAAGATCGACTTCAGCGTCTTCCCGCCAGTGGTTGACGAAAAGCCACGTGAAATTAAGTACGCGGCCCACATGGATTCAGCGATCTATGCAACGTACGCGTCTGTCCTTGCTGACAAATATGAAGCTGTCCTCGCTCAACGCCAGCTCGGATCCAGCGTTTTGGCTTACCGGGGAGGCATCGGCTACAATGTCCCGTTCGCCAAATCTCTTTTCGATGAGATACGAACTCGAGGCGAATGCTCCGTAATCTGTCTCGATATTTCCAAGTTCTTCGACTGCCTAAATCATACCAATCTGCGAAGCAGACTCATGGGCGTCTTGGGTTGCGACCATTTCCCGGACGATTGGCTTTCCATATTCCGCCGACTGACCCGCTTCGAGTATGTCGAAGCGAAGGACATCGAGGCGCGGCTGGGCAAACCGAAAGGTCGACGCATCTGTAGCATTGACGTGTTTCGGGAAGTCATCCGCAAGCTTATTCGCCGAAACCAGAAGGATCACGGAATTCCCCAAGGCACGCCGCTCTCTGGGCTGCTCGCCAACATCTATATGTTGGATTTCGACGCCACGGTTAAGGCGTGGGTCGAGGCGCGTGGCGGATCCTATCGACGATACAGCGATGACATCGCGGTCGTGCTCCCACGGGGAGACCTTGAGGCAGAATTCTTGACGCTCATCCGCGCTGAGGCATCCGCTATCCACCTCTCCCTCAACGACAAGAAGACCTGCCGCACGCAGTTTGCGACACAGGGATCAACGTTGGTGTCTGCAGGAGATCAGCTTCAGTACCTTGGTTTCATATTCGATGGAGCCAACATCCGCATTCGTTCAGAAAGCATGAAGGCCTTCTATGCCCGGATGAAGACAAACCTTCGGCGCTATGTTCGCGCCGCTAAGCGCGACGGGATTCCGGCTGACGAAATCAGAAAGCGCGTAGTCATCGGACGCTTTACGCACTGGGGCGATAGCAGGAATTTTGTACAGTACGCGTACCGGGCGGCACGGGAGCTAGACTCGCCGGCAATTCGCCGTCAGCTGCGTAACCATGTCGGTATTTTCGATCGGTATTGGGCGCAGATGATAGCCAAGTTCTATTCTGAGGCGGGGAACGTAGCTGACTGACCCCATGCCATCCATCCTCTTCGTCTGTCTCGGCAACATCTGTCGCTCGCCCATGGCCGAGGGGGCGCTGCGGGCCGAGGCGGCGCGCCTTAGCCTGGACCTGACCATTGATTCCGCCGGGACCGGGGACTGGCATGCGGGGCAGGCGCCGGATGCGCGGGCGCAGGCGACGGCGCGGCGGCATGGGGTGGAGATCGGGGGCCTGCGGGCGCGGCAGGTGACGGCGGCGGACTTTCACCGTTTCGACCACATCATCGCCCTGGATCACCAGAACCTGACGGATCTGGAGCGGCTGCGGCCCGATGACGCCCCAGAGGACTCACTTGCGGCGCTCAGCCTGCTGCTGGACCATGTGCCCGGCCGCCGGGGTCAGGCCGTGACCGACCCCTGGTTCGGCGACGCGTCCGGTTTCGACACCACCTGGGCCGAGGTCACGGCCGCCGCGCGGGGGCTGGTCGCCGCCCTTCTTCCCTCTCCCGATGGGAGAGGGCTTGAGCCTCCGAGAGCGAAGTGATCGGCAAGGCGAAAGGGTGAGGGTCGCCGGTCGGCCTTCGGCGTCAGCCGCCGCCCCGCCCGCGCCACAGCCAGCGCCCCGGCTTGCGCCGACTGAAACGGCCGACCCTCATCCGGCGCTGCGCGCCACCTTCTCCCAGCGGGAGAAGGAAAATCGCCCACGACCGATTCCGGCGCACCCGGCCTTTAGGGTGCCGCCTCATGACCGAAAGCTATCGCATCCGATCCGCCGAAACCTGGCTGATGGCGCGGGACGACTATCTGTCCGGCATGAGCGCCGAGGCCGTGTGCCATCGCCATGACCTGGGCCTGTCGGCCTTTCGTCGCCGCGCCCGTCGCTATGGCTGGCGACGGGTCGATCAGGCCGATCCGGCGCCGACCGAGGTGGACCTGTCCATCTATGACGACATCGACCCCGACGATCAGGTCGAGACGGCGCGTCTGCGGTTCATTCAGGCGCTGAACCACGGCCGCGCGGTCGAGGCGATCCGGTGGCGGCGCCTGTGGCTGGAACTGCGCACCGAAATGACCGAGTCGGACATCGAATTCTTTGGCGAAAGCGACCCGGCCCGGCTGGCCGCCCGTGTGGCCGCCGCGCGCCATGACGTGGATCAGGACGACATCACCCCCGGTCTGGACGCCCTGGCCATGACCACCCCGCCCGCGCTGGACGCCCAGGTGCGTAACGCCGCCCTGTCAGCCCCCGCGCCGGCGCCGGCACAGCCGCAGGGGGCGGCGACGCGGGCCGGAAATGTGCACGATGTGCACTATGTACACCCTGTTTTTTCTGATCCGGGCGCCATCCCGGCGGGGTCGCGGAACGATCAGTCCGCCCGCTTCAGGAACAGCACCCTCGCCGCGCCATAGTCGCGGGCGTCCAGGCGGTCATAGCCGGGGGTGTCGATCTCGGGCTCGTCCGAGCCGCGCTCGAACACCACGATGGCGCCGGGCGCCAGCCAGTCGCCCTCCAGCAGGCGGGCCAGCGTCTGTTCGCCCAGCCCCTTGCCATAGGGCGGGTCCAGGAAGGCCAGGGTGAACGCCTCGCCCGCCGAGCCGGGGCGGGGGCCCATGTCCGTGGCGCTGCGCCGATGCACCCGGCAGCGGCCGAACAGGCCATAGGCGTCCATGTTCTCGCGGATGGCGCCGCGCGCGCCGTCGTCCGTCTCGACGAACAGGGCGAAGGCCGCGCCGCGCGACACAGCCTCGAACCCCAGGGCGCCGGACCCCGCATACAGGTCGATCACCCGCGCGCCGTTCAGCCCTTCGGACCAGGGGGCATGCTCCAGCACGTTGAAGATGGCCTGGCGGGCGCGGTCGCTGGTCGGGCGGGTGCCCTGCCCCTCCGGCGCGACGATGGCGCGGCCCTTCAGGCTGCCGGCGACGATGCGCATCAGTCGCCGCCCATGCCGAACATCGCCTCGACCTCGGCGCCCGTCAGGCGCTGGCGCTCGCCGGCGAAGGCGTAGTTGCCGGGCTTGGCGTCGATGTAGATCTCGCCGTCAAAGCTGAAGGCGCCGGGGTCGTCGAACGCCTGGACCGCGACGGAGTCCAGGCTGCCGTCGCGCATGCGCCAGAACAGGCTGGCGCCGCAGTCGCCGCAGAACTGGCGCACCGCCCAGTCCGAGGACTCATAGGTCTTGAGCGGGCCTGTCGCCTGGACGTCCACGCACTCGACGCTCAGGAAGACGCCGCCGGACATGCGGCGGCATTTCTCGCAATGGCAGGCGTGCATGCCGCCCCTGGGCGTCGCCTGGAACCGCACCGCCCCGCACAGGCAGCGGCCCGACAGACGGGCGCCGGTCGCGTCCTTGGCCATGCCGCCGCCCCCTTAGCTGCGTCCGCGCGGGCCGCCGCGACCGCCGCCGCCCGGCTTGCCGCCGAAGGGCTTGCCGCCTGCGGGCCGGCCTGCGCCGCCGGGGCGCGCGCCGAACGGCTTGCCCTCCGACCGGGGGCCGCCCGAACGGGCGCCGCCGCCGGGCTTGTTGCCGAACCCGCCGGGCTTGCCGCCCCGCGCCGGGACGCGGCGGTCCTCGATGAACTGATCCGGGCGCGGCTCGGCCCGCTGGAAGGGCTTGCGCGGACGTTCCGTGTCGCCGCCCTCGCCGGCTTCGGGCCGGGCGCGGGGCTTGAAGGTCTTCTTGTGCTCGAACTTGGGCGCGGCCTTAGCCCAACCGTCCTTCTTGACCGGGCGATCGCCGCGGGCCGCGCCCTCTTCGGCGGCCGCCGTGGCCGCGCGGACGCGGCTGGGCTTGCGCGACGGGTCCGACATGGCCGAGCCCGAGTTCCCCTTGACGATGGGGCCGACGGCGCGCCGTCCGGGGATCGGCGCCGGGGTCTGGACCGTGTTGCCGGTGGGCAGGTTCTCGGGCCGGATATGGTCGGCCAGCATCTCGCGGATCACGCGTGGGCCGACCTCCTCGATCGCGCCCACGGGCAGGGCGCCCAGCTGGAACGGACCGTAAGCCAGGCGGATCAGGCGGTTCACGGTCAGGCCCACCGACTCCAGCACCTTGCGGACCTCGCGGTTCTTGCCCTCTGTGATCGAGACGCTGATCCACAGGTTGGCCGAGCTGCGCTCGCCGTCGGCCTTCTCCTTGGCCTTGTCGATGGTGGCCTCGATGGGGCCGTAGTGGACGCCGTCGACGGTGCAGCCGGTCTTCAGCTTGTCCAGCTGCTCCTGGGTGATGCGGCCACGGGCGCGGGCGCGGTACTGGCGCACCAGGGCGCTGTCCGGCAGCTCCAGCGCCCGGCTCAACTCGCCGTCATTGGTTAGCAGCAGCAGGCCCTCGGTGTTCAGGTCCAGCCGCCCGACCGAGATCACGCGCGGCAGGCCGCTGGGCAGGGCGTCGAACACGGTGGGACGGCCCGCCGGATCGTTGTGGCTGGTGATCAGGCCCGCCGGCTTGTGATAGCGCCAGACCCGCGTGGACTGGGCGGCGCCGATCGGCTTGCCGTCCACGGTGATGACGTCGTCGCGCGTGACCAGCACGGCGGGCGTGGCCAGGATGCGGCCGTTGACCGCCACCTTGCCCAGGCCGATAAGCCGCTCGACCTCGCGGCGCGAGGCGATGCCTGCGCGCGCCATGGCCTTGGCGACACGCTCACTGCGGGCCGGCGCCGTCGGTTCCTTGGCCCCTGCGCCCTTGCCCGCACCCTTCGGTCCGGACTTGGAGAAGGGCTTGTCCCCCTTGGCGAAGGGTTTGTCGCCGCGCGGTGGGCCCTTCCGGTCTCCGAAACCGCCCTTGTCCGGGCGCGCATCGGCGAATTTACGGGGTCCACGCGGGCCGTCGTCTTGACGGGAGCGGGGCTTCTTGTCGTTGTCTTTGGGATGGCGATCCATGATGAGCGGTTCATGAGCATGGCGCTCGACCTGGCGCAAGCGGCGGCGAACGTCGGCGAAGTGCCTGTCGGCGCCGTGGTGGTCGATGAAACGACCGGAAAAGTGCTGGGCCGAGGGCAAAATGGCCCCATCGGCGCCCATGATCCCACCGCTCACGCCGAAATCGTGGCGTTGCGCGAGGCTGCGCTGGCCCTCCAGAATTATCGTCTGACCGACCTGACTCTCTATGTGACGCTTGAGCCGTGCGCCATGTGCGCCGGGGCCATCAGCCACGCCCGCATCGGCCGGGTCGTCTGGGGCGCCGACGATCCCAAGGGCGGCGCCGTGATCCACGGCTCACGCGTTTTCGATCAACCGACCTGTCACTGGCGGCCTGCTGTCGCTGGCGGGGTCATGGCCGAAGCGTCGTCCACCGCCCTGAAGGCTTTCTTCCGGGCTCGCCGGGGCGGAACGCGCACGCTCGCCTCGCGTTAAGCGTGGCCGGAGACGGCGACGTGTCCAAGGTGATCAGCGGGGGCCCATGTTCATTCACTCAGCGCGGACAAGTCTGGCGGCCGTAGCCCTGCTGTCGATCGCGGCCTGCGGGCCCAGCCCTGGCAAGGGGCCGACCGACGGCGAAGAGGTCAAGTCCCGCGCCATCCAGGCCCAGACAGCCCGCCAGCGCACCGGCGCCGAGATTCAGGATCGCGCCCTGAACCGCACCATCCGCGCAGTATACCTGTGCGGCAACGGCGAGCGCCTGTCGGTGGATTTCGACAATCCGCGCCAGATGGCCACTGTCCGTAACTCGATGGGCGAGGCCGTCGACCTGTATCAGGAACAGGCGCTTGAGGGTCTGTGGTACCGCGCCAGCGGCCACGAACTGCGCGGCAAGGGCGTCCTGGCCACCTGGACCGCCGACGGCCGTCAACCGACCGAGTGCCGCGCCGTCGACTAGGCTGCGAAGGCCGTCAAACGCGCGTCGAGGCCTCGCCGCACTTCGGGCCAGTCGTCATCCAGGATCGCGAACTGGATCGTGTCACGGATACGGCCCGTCCAGGTGATCTTGTGCTTTCGCAACACGCCTTCTTTCTTCGCGCCCAGCTTGTGGATCGCGGCCTGACTACCGGGGTTGGTGCGGTCAGTAATGATCTCGACCCGCACCGCGCCGGCGTCAAAGGCGTGGGCCAGCAACAGCCGCTTGCACGCGGGGTTGATCGCTCCGCCCCGCGCTTCGGGCCGATAGAAGGTCGAGCCGATCTCGCAGCGGCGGTAGTCGGGCCGGATCTCATACAGGCTGGTCGTGCCGACCACTGCGCCGTCACCCTGACGTCGAACGGCCCAGGCGATACGCGACCCGCCTTCGATCGCCCTCAGCGCCGAGGCCCACCAGGCGTCGAAATGCGGGCCATAGGCCGCCCCGACCATGCCGTTCCAGGCGTCGGGGTCACAATCCAGCGCGGCCCGCATCTCCGCCTCCAACTCCGGCGCAAAGGGCTCCAGCCGGACGAAGCGGTCTTCCAGCACGACAGTCGCAAGGTTCACGCCGACGCGCCCTCTTCGACCAGGAAGGCGCGCACCGACCCCGCATCCACGCCCTTGGCCACGAAGGCGTCGCCGATGTCGCGCGCCAGGATCAGGGTCAGCCGTTCGCCCTCGGCCTTCTTGTCACCAGCCATTCGTCCCAGCATCGCATCCGCGCCGAACCGTTGCGCGACCTGATCCAGCCGTACCGGCAGGCCCGCAGCCGCGATCCCCGCCTCGGCCCGTTCGGCCGCGGACGGCGAACATAGCCCCTCGCGCGCCGAATAACGGAACGCCATGGCGCAGCCCAGCGCGACGGCCTGGCCGTGGGTCAGGGCGTCGCCGAAACCCAGCTCGGCCTCCAGCGCATGGCCAAAGGTGTGCCCCAGGTTCAGCAGGGCGCGCCGCCCCGCCTCCTTCTCGTCTTCGCCGACGATGGCGCTCTTGATCTGGACCGAGCGGACCACGGCCCGCTCCAGCGCCGACGGATCGCCGTCCGCACCCGACGCGCCCTCGCCGCCCAGCCAGTCGAAGAAGGCCGCGTCGCAGATCAGCCCGTGTTTCAGCACCTCGGCCCAGCCTGACCTCAACTGACGCTTGGGCAGGGTCGCCAGCACATCGATATCGGCCAGCACCCGCCGCGGCTGATGGAAGGCGCCGATCAGGTTCTTGCCGCGCAGCGTATCGATCGCGGTCTTGCCGCCCACCGAGGAATCGACCTGCGCCAGCAGCGTCGTCGGGACCTGCACAAAGTCGATGCCGCGCATGTACAGCGCCGCCGCCAGGCCGGCCAGATCGCCCACCACTCCACCGCCCAGCGCTACGACCAGATCCTTGCGATCCAGCCCCAGCTCCAGCAGCCGGTCCAGCACCTGTTCAAGCTGGGCAAAGGACTTGGACGCCTCCCCCGCCGGCACGGTCACCAGGTCCACAGCGCGCGCCACACCGCGCAACTGTTCCAGCAGCGCGGGCGCATGGAGGGCCGCCACCGTCTCGTCGGTGATCACCGCGACGTGGCCGTGCGCGAACGGCGCCAGATAGCGCCCGGCCTCGGTCAGAAGCCCGCGCCCGACCAGCACCTCATAGGGCTGGAAATCGCCGCCCGTGACGGTGATCATGACGCCTCCTGCTTCCGCTTCAGCTTGTTCAAGGCCTTCAGGATGCTCTCGACGGCCTGGGCGTGCGAGCCGCCGCCGACATCCACGGACAGGTCCGCCTCGGCGTAGATCGGATAGCGGGCCTCGGCCAGGCCGTTCAACGCTTCCAGCGGATCGCGCCCTCGAAGCAAGGGACGCGTGTCGCGTCGCCCGACCCGCTCGGCCACGACCTTCAGATCAGCCCGCATCCAGATGGTGATGGCCCGCGCCTTCATCAGGGCGCGCGTCTCGGCGTTCAGCATGGCCCCGCCGCCCGTCGCCAGCACCAACGGCGGGCCTTCCAGCAACCGGCGCATTACCCGCGCCTCGCCAGCCCGGAACTCGGGTTCGCCCATGCTGCTGAAGATCTCCGACACGGTCATGCCTGCGGCCGCCTCAATCTCGGCGTCCCCGTCGGCGAAGGGCAAACCCAGTCGATGCGCCAACCGGCGGCCTACCGTCGATTTGCCCACGCCCATCAGCCCGACCAGAGCTATGGTGCGGTCAGGCTTTGGAATCACGGCACGGGAAGCGGCGCGGGCGGACATGGTCCCCATACCCTCTACACAAGTCCCGGCGGGGCTCCACCCCCGTGTTGCGTTGCAGAAGGCCGCCTGATGCCCACGCCGCAGGTCGAGGCCTTTCTGGAGATGATGGCGGTCGAGCGTGACGCCTCGCCCCATACCCTTTCCGCCTATGCCCGCGATCTGGCGGACGCCGAAGCCTGGCTGACCGACGCGGGCGGCCTGATGACGGCGGGTCAGGAAGCGGTCGAAGCGTGGTTCGCCGACCTGTCCCGGCGCGGCCTCTCGGCGGCCACGGCGGCCCGACGCCGCTCGGCCGTGCGGCAGTTCTATCGGTTCGCCCTGGGCGAAGGCTGGCGCGGGGATGACCCCTCGCGCCGCCTGAACGCGCCGAAGCAAGGCCGTAACCTGCCCAAAACCCTCAGCAGGGATGCAATCGCCGCCTTGCTGACCGCCGCCTCGGCCGCCGACACCATGGCGGGCCTTCGCCTGGTGGCGTTGGTCGAGATGGCCTACGCCTCGGGCCTGCGCGTGTCCGAGCTTCTGGGGCTCAAGGTCGAGGCCGTGCGTCGCGACCCGGCGTATCTGATCGTGCGGGGTAAAGGCGGCAAGGAACGGCTGGCCCCCCTGAACCCCGCCGCGCGCGAGGCGATCAAGGCCTGGCTGTGCGCGCGTGACGCCGCGCGCAAACCGGGCGCGCCCGACAGCGCCTGGCTGTTCCCGTCGCACGGCAAGACCGGCCATCTGACGCCCCGCCGCTTTGCCCAATTGCTGGATCAGGCCGCCGTTCTGGCAGGCATCGACCCTAACCGCGTCAGCCCCCACGTCCTGCGCCACGCCTTCGCTACCCATCTGCTGGAAGGCGGCGCCGACCTGCGCGTGGTCCAGACCCTGCTGGGCCATGCCGACATCGCCACCACCCAGATCTACACCCACGTCGCCACCGACCGCCTGGCCCAGGTGGTGCACAGCAAGCACCCCTTGGCGCGGGACGAATGAACCCCCGCTTGCCCCCCGGCGTTCGTCCCTCTAGGTTCCGCCGCCTTCCGTAGCGCGAACGCGCGCTCCCTCCTCACGGACGCCTGATGGCCACGCACTACCTGGAATTCGAAAAGCCGATCGCCGAACTCGAGGCCAAGATCGAGGAGCTGTCGCTGCTGGCCCCGACCACGGGTTCGTTCGACGCCGAGATCGAAGGCCTGCGCAAGAAGGCCGATCAGCTTCGCAAGAAGACCTATGGCGGCCTGGACCCCTGGATGAAGACCCAGGTCGCGCGTCACCCGCAGCGCCCGCACTTCATCGACTATATCGACGGCCTGTTCACCGATTTCGTCGAACTGCGCGGCGACCGCCAGTTCGGCGACGATCAGGCGATCATCGGCGGGCTGGCCCGGTTCCGGGGCCAGTCGGTCGTCATCATGGGCCACGAAAAGGGCCACGACACCGCCACCCGCCTGACCCACAATTTCGGCATGGCCCGGCCCGAAGGCTATCGCAAGGCCGTACGCCTGATGGACATGGCCGAGCAGTTTGGCATCCCGGTGCTGACCTTTGTCGACACCGCCGGCGCCTATCCGGGTCTGGGCGCCGAAGAGCGCGGCCAGGCCGAGGCCATCGCCCGCTCGACCGAGCGCGGCCTGACGCTGGGCGTCCCGTCCATCGCCACGGTGACGGGCGAAGGCGGATCGGGCGGCGCCATCGCCATCGCCGCGGCCAACCGCGTGCTGATGCTGGAGCATTCCATCTATTCGGTCATCTCGCCCGAGGGCGCGGCCGGCATCCTGTGGCGCGATGGCGCGCGCGCCCGCGACGCGGCCATGGCCATGAAGATCACTGGCCCCGACCTGATCGACCTGAAGATCGTGGATCGCCTGATCCCCGAGCCGGTGGGCGGCGCCCACTCGGACCGCCAGGCCGCCATCGCCACGGTCGGCGACGTCCTGGCCGAGGAACTGGCCGCACTGACCCCGCTGTCGGCGGATGAACTGCGTCGTCAGCGGGCGGATCGTTTCTACGCTATCGGACGCCTCAGCTAAGCCGTTAACCTACCCGACTGCGAATCTCCGGATCATGTCCGATGACGGGGGATCGATTAGATGGCGGGGACTCCCATGGCCGAAGTCGGTGAAGCCCTTCGCGACAGCGCGGTCTTCAATCTCAGTGACGCCGTCACCATGGTGGTCGACGATTCCGAATTCGCGCTGGAGCTGACCACCCAGGCCCTGATGGGGTTCGGCATCCGTCCCCGCTATGTCTGCCGCAGCGCCATCGACGCGATGGAGAAGCTCAGCGTCCATGACGTCGATCTGCTGATCGTCGACGCCGAAATGCCCGGCATGGACGGCTATGAACTGGTCCGCTGGTTGCGGCGGTCGGGAACGGACGGCAACGCCTTTGCGCCCGTGGTCATGACGGCGGCCCACGTCCGGCGGTCAAAGGTCAACGCGGCGCGCGACTGCGGCATCAATTTCCTGGTCACCAAGCCGTTCAGCGCTTCGGCCCTGCTGGAACGGCTGATATGGGTGGCGCGGGACACGCGGCCGTTCCTGCAGGTCGGCGACTATTTCGGCCCGGATCGCCGGTTCCACAACATTCCCCCGCCCGATGGGGTCGAGCGGCGGGCGGATCGGCTCCGCGACGGCGGGGCGACCGTGAGTGAAGCGGAGACTGAAGCGTGAGCGTGATTACCTGGGTCCAGCGCAAGTCGCGCCTCTCCACCCTTATCGACAAGCCCGGCGGTGTCAGCGTGGGCGTCGCCTTGGCCGAGGCCAAGGCCAATCTGGCGACGCTGGAGGGCCGTAGCCGACAGGTCGTCGCCGAACGCATCGGCGAGCTTCTGGCCCTGCCCGTCCCCACCACGGCGGACGAAAGCGACCAGTTGCGACAACAGGCCTACCGCGCGTCCAGCGCCGTGATCGACGCCGCCGGCCCGTTTGAGCTGACCGATCTGTGCGCCGCCGCCTCGGGCCTGTGCGACCTGATCGACGCCGCCCCGGCGGGGAAGCCGTTCGACTGGCGTATCGTCACCGTCCACGCCCAGGCGCTGCAACTGCTGATGTCGCTGGGGCCCGACGCGACGGAATCCAAGGCCCTGGTGCTGGACAACCTTCGCCTGGTGCTGGAACGCAAGCTGGGCTCGGCCTCGACCGGCTAGGCGGTCGTCCGCGCGCCGCGCGTCTGTTTGCGCCACAGGGCCGCGTATTCCCCGCCTTGGCGCGCCACCAGCTCATGGTGCGCGCCTCGCTCGATGATCCGCCCGGCTTTCAGCACCAGGATCTGATCCGCGTCGGCGATGGTCGATAGCCGATGCGCCACCACCAGCGTGGTGCGGCCCGCCCGCGCACGGCGCAGGGTCTTCTGGATCGCCGCCTCGGTCCGGCTGTCCAGCGCGCTGGTCGCCTCGTCCAGGATCAGCACGCACGGGTCGGCCAACAGGGCGCGAGCGATGCCCACCCGCTGACGCTCGCCGCCCGACAGTTTCAGCCCGCGCTCGCCGACCTTGGTCTCCAGGCCCTGGGGCAGTCCGCGGATGAAGTCGTCCAGTTCCGCCGCATCGGCCGCCGCCCATATCGCCGCCTCGTCGGCGTCAGGCCGGGCGAAGGCGATGTTGGCTCGGATCGTGTCATTGAACAGGGCCACGTCCTGCGGCACCAGCGCGACCGCCGCGCGCAGCGACGCCTGGGTCACCGCCCGTGCGTCGTGACCGTCGATCAGCACACGGCCTTCCTGCGGGTCCAGCAGGCGCAGGGCCAGCTTGACGACAGTGGACTTGCCCGCTCCTGACGGCCCGACCAGGGCCGTCGTCGTGCCCGGCGCAACGTGGAAGCTGATATCTTCCAGCCCCGCCGCCCGCGCATCATGACGGTATCCGACATAATCGAAGTCGATGGCGGCGCCCCGGGCGTCCGAAGGGCGCGGCAGAGGTATGGCGTTCGGCGCGTCGGCCACCTGCGGATCCTGACGCGTCACCTTCAGCATTTCCTCCATATCGATGAAGGACTGACGGATTTCTCGATAGGCGAAGCCCAGGATGTTCAGCGGCGCATACAGCGAAATCATGATCAGCACGGCCGCCGTGACGTCGCCGGGGCCCATCCGTCCGGCCGCCGCCTCCATACCCGCCATCACCGCCATGACGCCCAGGCCGACGTTCATCACCAGCGCCTGGATCATGTTCAGCAGGGCCAGCGAGCTGTTGGCCTTCAACGCCGCCTCGCCATAGACGCCCAGCGCCCGGTCATAACCCTCGGCCGCCCGCGCCTCGGCGCCGAACGACTTGACCGTCTCATAGTTCAGCAGGGCGTCCACCGCCTGGCCGGCCGCCTCGGAATCGGCCGCGTTCATGATGCGGCGATGCTCCAGCCGCCAGTTCGACAGGGCGAAGGTCGCGGCCGTGTAGACCGCCACCACCGCCACCGCGACGGCCGCGAAACGCCAGTTGTATTTTCCGCCCAGAACCGCCGCCGCCAGCATCAGCTCCAGCGCCGTCGGCACCAGATTGAACGCCAGGATCCGCAACAGGAAATCCACCGCCCGCGAGCCGCGCTCCACCGTTCGCGACAGAGCCCCGGACCGTTTGGTCTGGTGGAAGTCCAGCGACAGGTTCAGGGCGTGGGCAAAGGTTTCGGCCGCTGTACGGCGCTGGGCCGCCTGTCGCACCGGGGCGAACACCACGTCCGAAATCTGCGGCGTCGCCGAGGACAGAAACCGGATCAGCGCCCAGCCAATGGCGAAGGCGGCGAAACCTGCCCCCACGGCCACCCCGGCGCCCTGCCCCGCCGCCAGCCTGTTGACCGCAGCCCCCAGCACCAGCGGCGCCAGCACACCCAACCCCTTGCCCGCCAGTGTCAGGGCGATGGCCCCGGTCAGGCGCAATCTCAGTTGCGGCGCACGCGACCGCCCGACCAGCCGGATCAGGTCGGCCAGCGCCTGACCCGTCGGCGGGCCCTCAGGCTTGGCCGCTGCCAGACCGGCCATCTGGGCGCGGATTTCGGGGTCGGCGCGACGGCCGCCGGAGCGTTCACCTCTCATGGTCGCACATATGGCCACGCCGAATGGCGGGCGTAAGGCCGCGAGGGCGGTTTCAGCCCGCCAAGCCGGTCATGGCGGCGATCAGTTCGTCCACCGCCTCTTCCGTCGTCGCCCACGAACAGACGAACCGCACCGAACCGTCGTCGAAACGATAGCAGGTCCAGCCCTTTTCGTTCAGCCGCTCATGCGCGCGCGGCGGCATCCGCACAAAGACGGCGTTGGACTCCACCGGATGCGCCAGCACGAACGCGGTCTGGCCGGTCACGCCCGCCGCCAGCCGCTGGGCCATCAGATTGGCGTGCGCGGCGCCGGTCTCCCATGCGCCGCTTTCCAGAAGGCCCAGGATCGGCCCGGCCAGATAGCGCGCCTTGGACGCGGTCTGTCCCGCCTGTTTCAGCCGGTTGTCCAGCCGCCGGGCCAGGCTCTTGTCGAACAGCACGATGGCCTCGGCGCAATTCGCCCCTGCCTTGGCCCCGCCGAACACCAGAACATCGACGCCCAGTCGCGGAATATCCTTGGGGTCAAACCCGGCCGCCACCGCATTGGCCAGCCGCGCGCCGTCCATGTGCACCCCGCAGCCCCGCGCCTTGGCCGGCTCGATCAGGCGTCGCAGTTCTTCTTCGGTATAGACTGTGCCGTATTCGGTGGACTGGGTCAGCGACAGGGCCGCCGGCGGCTGGCGATGCGCCACCTCGGGTTCGTCCAGCGCAGCCAGCAACGCCCGCTGCTCGATCTTGCCTGAGAAGCCCGGCAGGCCGATCAACCCGACACCCTGACCAAAGAATCCCGGCGCCCCGCTTTCATCCGTGCAGACGTGGGCCGCGTGGTGCGCCATCACCGCCTCGAACGGAAAGGCCAGCATCGACAGGGCGATGGCGTTGGCCGCCGTGCCCGAAAAGACGAAACGGATCTCGGCGTCGGCCTCCAGCCGCTCGCGGATCGCATCGGCCGCCCGGGCGCACACCTCGTCGGCGCCATAGGCGCGAGCGAAGCCGTCATTGGCCCGGATCAATCCGTCCAGCGCCGCCGGGGCCATGCCCGCCGTATTGTCGGACCCGAAATCGTAACGCACGGCTCAGTTCTCCAGGACGCGTCCGTCCGCGCCGTCTTCCCTGTAGGGCACGGCGACCTGATGCGGGAACGGAATCTCGATCCCGGCCTCGTCCAGCGCCTCCTTGCCGCCCTGCATCAGGTCGGCCTGCGTCTGCCACCAGTCGCCGGCCTTGACCCAGGCATGCAGGGTGATCTGTACCGAGCTGTCCAGCAGACCCGTTACCCCGGTCCACGGCGCGGGGTCAGGCAGCACCTTGTCATGCACCCGCGCCACCGCGGCGATCACGTCGCGCGACCGGCCCAGATCGTCGCCATAGCCGACGTTGAAATGAATCTCGATCCGCCGCGTCTTCTGTCCCGTCAGATTGATGATGACATCGCTCAGCACCTTGCTGTTGGGCACCACGATCTTGTGGTTGTTGGCGTTCGACAACTGGGTCGTGAACAGATCCAGCCGTTGCACCGTGCCCGAGGCGCCGCCCACGTCGATCACCTCGCCCACGCGGTAGGGCCGCAGGATCAGCAGCATCACCCCCGCCGCCACGTTCGACAGCGTGCCCTGCAAGGCCAGACCGACCGCCAGCGACGCGGCGCCCAGCACCGCAATGATCGAGGTCGTCTGCACGCCCAGCCGCTGCAACACGGCGATCAAACCCATGATGATCACCACCACCCGCACGACCTGGGCGATAAAGCCGATCACAGTGGGGTCCCGCCGCATGGATCGGGCCCGGCCCAGAACCTGTCTGGTCGCGCTGGACGCCCAGCGGGCGACGAACAGCGTCACGATCAGGATCAGGATCGCGATGGACAGATTAACGGCGAAGTCGCCCAGCAACTCCACCGCCTTGGCCATGATGACGGCGTCAGTGGTCAGGCGTTTCTCGCCGGCGGCGATGGCGTCTTGCAGGTCGATCAGGATCATGTTTCGGGTCTAGCGTTTCGGGCGATGAATGGAAGAGGTCATGCGGTCACCCGCCCGCCGCCGCGCTCGATCCTGTCCAGCAGATCCAGCACGGCCTCCAGCGTATCCGCCTCGCGCGCCGGCTTGTCCCAGCGGATGCGGCTGACGCGCGGAAAGCGCATGGCCACGCCCGACTTGTGCCGGGTCGAGCGCTGCAGGCCCTCGAACGCGATCTCCAGCACCAGGCCGAAATCCCGCGCGGCGCGGACGGACCGCACAGGCCCGAACCGTTCGACGGTGTGATCGCGCACGAACTTGTCCAGTTGCTTCAGCTCTTCATCAGTAAAACCGAAATAGGCCTTGCCCACAGGGGTCAGCACCCCTTCGTCCGTCCAGACGCCAAAGGTGTAGTCTGAATAGAAGCTGGAGCGCTTTCCATGCCCGCGCTGGGCGTACATCAGCACCGCATCGATGACGTGCGGATCGCGCTTCCACTTGAACCACGGCCCCTTGGGTCGACCCGCGACATAGGCGCTGTCCCACCGCTTCAGCATCAGTCCCTCGGCCGCCGCCCCCACCGGCGGATCGGCTCGCAGCGCCGCCAACTCGTCCCAGCTGGCGTGCGTGAGCATCGGCGACAGATGCAGCCGCTCGCCTCCTGTCGCGACCAGCGCTTCCAGCCGTGTTCGGCGATCGCGCAGCGGCAGGGCGCGCAGGTCCTCGCCCGCCTGTGCCAGCACGTCATAGGCCAGGATCGCGGCCGGATAGGCGGCGACCAGTTTCGGATCAACCGTCTTGCGGTTCAGCCGCTGCTGCAGATCCCCGAACGGCGCAATCGTCCCCTCTCGCCAGACCAGCAGTTCGCCGTCCACCGCGCCTTCGAACGTCAGGCCCGCCAGCACGTCAGGAAAGGCGCCCGAGATATCGTCCCCCGTGCGCGAATACAGCCGCACGCGCCCCTCTTCTCGCACCGCCTGGACCCGGATGCCGTCCCATTTCCATTCGGCCGCATAGTCCGCGGGGTCCAGCCGGGCCAGATCGACCGCCTCGTCCAGCGCGACGGCCAGCATGACCGGACGAAACCGTCCCGGCGCATCGCCACTGGGCCGTTCTCCCCTGCCCTCCAGCCAGGCGAACAGGTCGGCATAGGGTGGCTCCAGCGCGTGCCAGATCTCCTCGATGTCGGATACCGAGACCGGCTCCAGCGCCTTGTGCGCTTCACCACCCTCCGGATCCGGCGGCTCCGACAGGGTATCAGGCCTCATCATCGCCACAGCCGTGCGGGCCAGCCGCGCCGACAGTCCGACGCGCAGGCCCCCGGTCATCAGTTTCAGCAGGGCCCACCGCCCCTTGGGCTCCAGTTCGTCCAGCCAGCGTTCGACCAGGAGGGGAACTTCGCCTCGCCCCGCCTGGGACAGGGTGTCCACCACCTCGCCCAGCGACGGCTCGCGATTGGGTCGATAGTCGGGATCGCGCGGCCAGATCAGCGCCACCGTTTCGGCCAGGTCGCCGACATAGTCATAGGACCAGCCGAACAGGACCTTATCGACCCGCGCCTCGACCGCCTTGCGGATCATGGCCGGCTTGGCCGCGGTGAAGGTCAGGTCGCCGGTCAGCGACGCTAGCGCCCAACCGCGATCCGGGTCGGGCGTGACGCGCAGATAGTCCCGCAGCAGCACCAGCTTGGCGTTGCGCGAGGCTGTCAGCGACAGGCGATCCAGCAGTTCGGCGAAGGCGCGCATAAGGCTCCGGGCGGCAGCGTCCGAAGCCTAACGGATGAAACGGCCCCGGTTTCCCGGACCTGGCGCCCGATGACGCAGTTCAGGCCGCGACGGCGTCCTTGACCAGACCACACCTCAGACCGGTCCGTCCCCCGCCGACCCGCCCCATGACATCCGCCAGAGCCGCAAAGTCGATCGGCTTGTTCAAATAGGCGTCGGCGCCCGCCTCCATGCCCGCGTCATGGTCTTCTGTCCGCGCCGAGGCGGACAGTACGACGATCGGCGTGTCCCGGTTAGCTCCCGGCTGATCGCGAATGATGCGCGTCGCGGTCAGGCCGTCCATCACCGGCATATTCACATCCATCAGGATGACGTCGAACGCCTGCTGCTCGGCCATCTCGACGGCGAACTGGCCGTGTTCTGCGGTCTGCACCCGGTGACCGGCCGACCCCATCCACGCCTCGATGATCATGCGGTTGACGGGGTGATCCTCGACCACCAGCACGTTCAGGCAAGGGTTCTCGTCGGCTTTGGCGGCGACATCGGCCGTCACCTCGGCCCGGGCCCATTCGACCACCTCGGCCTCCAGGCTTACGGTGAAGGTCGAGCCGACGCCCAGGCTGGAGCGCACGGTGATGTCCCCGCCCATAATATTGGCCATGCGCCGCGCGATGGTCAGGCCCAGACCCGTTCCGCCGAACCGGCGCGTGGACGAGGCGTCCAACTGGGTGAAGGGCTGGAACAACTGCTCAAGATCGTTCGGCGCGATCCCGGCGCCGCTGTCCGTCACCTCGAAATCGAAACGCACGCGGCGCTCGGCGATCTTCTCGCCCCGCACGACATAGCGAATGACGCCAGCCTCGGTGAATTTGACGGCGTTCGACAGCAGGTTCTGGATCACCTGGCAGACGCGCAACGGATCACCGCGCACCACCGCCGGCACATCGCCCTCGAACTCGGCGACGAAATCCAGTCCCTTGGCCTGGGCCTGGGCCTCGAACGGGCCGGTCACGCGCTTTTGCAGGTCCGCGATCGCTACGTCGACGACCTCGAAGGTCATCTTGCCCGCCTCGATCTTGGTCATGTCCAGGATGTCGTTGAGCAGGCTCAGCAGGTTGTCACCCGAATTGCGAATGATCGACAGATATTCGCGCTGGGTCGTCTCCAGCCGGGTCGCGCTCAGCAACTGCGCCGCGCCCAGGACGCCGTTCATTGGGGTGCGCAGTTCGTGCGAGATGACGCCCAGGAAGTTCGACTTGGCGTCGTTGGCGGCGTTCGCCCGGTCGCGGGCGGCCTCCAGCTCGCCGATCAGATGGGACTGATGCTCCTGGAAGGCGCGGATGCGTTCCTCGCGCAGCATGGTCATCATCACCATGACGATGATGCCGCCGCCCGTGAACGGGATCAGGGTCAGCAACGACCAGAATGTCGGCGTGCCCCACTGGCTCAGCAGAATGATCGCCGTGACCAGCGTGTAAGGCGATGACACCACCACGGCCTGACGCGGAGAACTGCGCAACTGGCCAAACACCAGGACATAGCCGGAAATCAGCAGGGCCACGGCCAGCGCCTGACCAAACGGAGCGCTGGAATACCAGGCCAGCAACGGCGCGACGGCCCAGACAGCGGTGGTCACCGTCGCGACCGCAGGGAAGATCAGGCCCCAGCCCGTGCCGACACGCTGGCTGACCCGGCGCTCGACCGCGCCCCGCAGTGAGCCCGCCAGCATGGTCGCCACGAACCACAGACCGGCGACCTGCCAGCCCAGGGTGCCCAGCACGCCGATCGCCCAGCTGGCGATGATCAGATAGCGGAGATACTGCGTCTGCAAGATCGCGCGCAAAGCCTGCGCGGCTTCGCCGGGACGCTGCTCTTTCAGCGCGCCCGCGATGCTGTCGGACTCGACCATCCCCCACTCCGATCCGTTGTCCCCAGCGTCACGCTATCGTCAAAGGTTCTAAGAGGGTGTGAACACAGCACCCGTTTACAAACCGACGGTTGTCCAGTTTGGGACAGTCAGCCTGCCTCGTCTTTCGTCAGGGCCCGGATCGACAGCGCATGCACCGGCCCCGCCAGTTCTTCTCTCAGCGCGGCGTTGACCGCTCGCTGGCGCGCCAGCCTGCCCTGCCCGGCGAACGCATCCGACACGATCATCAGGTTGAAGTGACTCTCGCCCCCCGGTTGGGCGTCCATCCCGCCTTCATGGTGGTGGCCGGCATGCCGCCAGCTGTCATCTTCCAGCTCCAGCCGTTGCGGCGCGAACGCATCCGTCAGTTTTTTGCGGATAATCGTCGCTATGGGGCCTTCTGACATGCGCTGTTCCTTGATGAGGTCCAAATCAGCCTTACACTTCGGATGATGGCCGCGTCGTTTCAATACAAGCCGCGCTTCACCGACATTCGTGTGAAGCCTCCGAAGCCCGAAGAGGAAGCGGCGCAGGCTGATGTCCTGCACCTCAAGCCGGGCGAGAAGCCGTGCCAGTGGCCTGACTGCCGCCGGCCCGCCACTGCCCGTGCGCCCAAGTCACGCGAACGCATCGGCGACTTTTACGACTTCTGTCAGGGTCACGCAGGCGAATACAACAAGGGCTGGAACTTCTACGCTGGCATGAGCGAGGGCGAAGTCCGCGCCGCCCAGGAAAACGAGGCCATGACCGGCGGTCGCCCGACCTGGGAAATGAAGGCGGGCAAGAACACGCGTGAGGCCGCCGCCTTCGCCGCCAAGTTCGGCACGGCCAACAATACGGGCGCGGGCTCATGGCGCGACAGCTTCGGCCTGTTCGGTCGCCGCACGCGCGAGGCCGCCGCCGCAGTCCCCGAAGATCGCCGCATCGGTAAGCTGGAGCGCACCGCCCTGAGCGACCTGGGTCTTGAGCCGGGCGCCGACAAGGCGGCCATCAAGGCCAGCTATCACGAGATGCTGAAACGCTTCCACCCCGACACCAACGGTGGTGACCGCGGCGCCGAGGCCAAGCTTCAGCGGGTTATCAAGGCCTGGAAGACGCTCAGGAAAGCCGGGCTCGCCTGAGGCTACGCAAAAGACCGGGCGGTGTCGGTTCCGGGATGGGCGGCTCGACACGCGTTACAACGCTGTCCTTCAGACCATCCCATATCTCGGCGAAGGCCGGGTGCGACCGGTCATCGGAAATCATCTGCCGCGCCTCGCTGACGGCGTCCGGCAGCGTGTCCGCCTCAAGTGGGAACATCAGCGGCGTGGCTTCAGGCAGATCGTAGACGTAGCAGAAATACTGCGGTCGCATCGTCGTTCTCCCCCGACGGGAGGTTGATTACGCAATCCTAATCCCCGCTCGCCGAACAGGCGAATCACATCGGTTGTTATCGCGAGACGGGCGCCCACATCAGGGCTGCACCAAACAGGAGATCGACGATGGAAGTCCTCTACCGCGCCCACGCCACCGCATCCGGCGGCGGCCGTGACGAAGGCCGCTCGGCCACCGACGACGGCAAGATCGACGTGCGCCTGTCCGTTCCCACGGAAATAGGCGGCAAGGGCGGCGACGGGACCAACCCGGAACAGCTGTTCGCTACCGGTTACGCCGCCTGCTACCTGGGCGCCCTTCGACTGGTCTCGGGCAAGGCCGGCGCGCCTGTGGGGCCGGACACCCGCGTCCATTCCACCGTCGGCTTCGGCAAGAACACGCGCGGCGAAGGCTTTAACCTGGATATCGCGCTCAAGATCACCGACCACGGCCTTGATCAGGCGGTGATCGACGACCTGATCCAGAAGGCGCACCAAGTCTGCCCCTATTCCAACGCCACGCGCGGCAACGTCGACGTGGCCCTGTCGGCGGAGTGACTGAGCGCCGAATAACTGCGCCTGAACGCCGCGCGTGTGTTGAGCCGCGCGCGCGGCGGTTCTAGAGGGTGGACATGACCTCTCCGCTCGACGCCACGCCCGATCCCCTGATGACGCTGGAACCGCACCGCAAGGTGACGGTCAGGGAGGCGTTCGGCGTCGATTCCGACATGGTCGTGCCCGCCTTCGACACGCGCGACAGTCATGTGCCCGAGATCGACGAGGCCTATCGCTTCGATCCCCAGACGACCTTGGCCATCTGCGCCGGCTTCGCCTTTGACCGCCGCGTCATGGTTCAGGGCTATCACGGCACCGGCAAGTCGACCCACATCGAACAGGTCGCCGCCCGCCTGAACTGGCCGCTGGTCCGTGTGAACCTTGACAGCCACGTCTCGCGGATCGACCTGGTGGGCAAGGACGCCATCGTCCTGAAAGACGGCAAACAGGTCACCGAATTCCGCGAAGGCATGCTGCCCTGGGCGCTGCAACGCCCCATCGCCCTGGTGTTCGACGAATATGACGCCGGCCGCCCCGATGTGATGTTCGTGATCCAGCGCGTGCTTGAGGCGCAGGGCCGCCTGACCCTGCTGGACCAGAACCGGGTCATCCGCCCGAACCGTTGGTTCCGCCTGTTCTCGACCACCAACACCATCGGTCTGGGCGACACCTCGGGCCTGTATCACGGCACCCAGCAGATCAATCAGGGTCAGATGGACCGCTGGAACATCGTGACCACGCTCAACTACCTCGATCACGACGTCGAAGCGGACATCGTCGCGGCCAAGGTGCCCGAGTGGGACAACGCCGAGGGCCACCGCCGCATCGCCGCCATGGTCCGCGTCGCCGACATGACCCGCAACGCCTTCATGAACGGCGACATCTCCACCGTCATGTCGCCGCGCACGGTCATCACCTGGGCCCAGAACGCCATCATCTTCGGCGGCGACGTGGCCCTGGGCTTCCGCCTGACCTTCCTGAACAAGTGTGACGAGCTGGAACGCCCGACCATCGCCGAATTCTACCAGCGCGCCTTCGGCGAAGACCTCCCCGAAGCCGCCACCCGCGTAAAGGTCGGCTGACCCGTCTCCCGCCTCCCCTTGCGGGGGCGGCAGGCAAGATGAGGCGTCGCAGCGCCTCATGATGACTGGCGCTGGAAAGTGTCGCGTTTTCAAAGCCCGCGCGCTCGCCCGCGCCTTTCGACCCGCCCTGCCCCGCAATGCGGCCATCATCCACGGGTCCGGCCGTTTTCAGACTAATCAGACTATTCAGACCCTCTTTTCGGGTCCGCCTCTCCTTCACGGGGAGGGTGGTCGCGCAGCGACCGGGTGGGGAGGGCTAGGTGATCAGGTCCGACCCACCAGAAACCTCCCACCCATTTTGTTCTTGCTTTGTTCCGTTTTCCGGAACATCTTCCAATCCATGGGAGCCGCAACAGCAAAAGGTCGTGGCGCACGATCGAACGCTTCGGGCCGGTACGAACCGGTCGTGCATGAGACGTTCGACGACGGATGGACGGGCGACGATCAGGACGCCCCGCCCCTGCGCACCACCCTGACGGGCGAGCGGGCCCGCACCATCATCGCCCGGAACGACAGTCCGGACGTTGGCTTCGACCGCTCCATCAACCCTTACAAGGGCTGCGAACATGGCTGCATCTACTGCTACGCCCGTCCGTCCCATGCCTGGATGGGCCTATCCCCGGGCCTGGATTTCGAGAGCCGGATCTTCTTCAAGCCCGAGGCCGCGCGTCTGCTGGAACAGGAGCTCGCAAAGCCCCGATATGTCTGCAAACGCATCCACATAGGTGGCAACACCGACCCCTATCAGCCGATCGAGCGCGAGACGAAATCGACCCGCTCTATCCTGGAGGTGATGCAGCGGTTCAGACAGCCCTTCAGCATCATCACCAAATCGGTGCTGATCGCCCGCGACGCCGACATCCTGGGGCCGATGGGTCGCGATGGCCTGTGCTCGGCCTATGTCTCGATCACCACCCTGGACCGCAAGCTGGCCCGGGCGATGGAGCCGCGCGCCTCGACCCCCGCCAAACGGCTTGAGGCGATCAGCCGCCTGGCCGACGCCGGCGTGCCCGTCGGCGTCGGCTTCGCCCCCGTCATCCCCGGCCTGAACGACCACGAGATGGAAGCGGTGCTCGAGGCCGCGGCCAAGGCCGGTGCCACCAGCGCCATGTACGTCACCCTGCGCCTGCCGCTTGAGATCAAGGATCTGTTCCGCGAATGGCTGGCCAACGCCCGCCCCGACCGCGCCGCCCGCGTCATGTCCCTGGTCCGCCAGACGCGCGGCGGCCGCGACTACGACCCCGACTGGTCCCAGCGCATGAAGGGAACCGGCCCCATCGCCGACCTGCTGGCCACCCGCTTCAAGGCCGCCATCAAACGCTACGGCCTCGACACCCCTCGCACGCCCCTCGACATCACCCGGTTCCGTGTCCCGCCCGACATGAAGACGCAGTTGGACCTGTTCGATGCGGCCTAGCGGCGGAACACCCCCACCAGTTCCACATGGGTCGACCACAGGAACTGATCGATGGGCGTGACCTTTTCCAGCCTGAAGCCGGCGTCGATCAGCACGCGAGCATCGCGGGCGAAGGTGCTGGGATTGCACGACACGCCGACCACCACCCCCGCCTTGGTCCCGGCCAGTTGCTGGGTCTGTTCCAGCGCGCCGGCGCGAGGCGGGTCGATGACGATGGCCTCGCACCCCTTCAGATCGTACGGCGACAGCGGCCGCCGGAACAGATCTCGCGCCTGCGCCTCGATGGACTTCAACCCCTTGGCCGTGCCGATCCCGGCCTTCAATCCCGCGATCGAGGCCGCCGAGGAATCGGCCGCCGTCACCGCCGCGACCTCGGCCAGCGGGAAGGTGAAGGTCCCGGCGCCGCAGAACAGATCGGCGACCTTCTTCACGCCCTTCACCGCCGCGACCGCCCGTTCGACCATGGCCGCCTCGGCCGCTGGCGACGCCTGCAGGAATCCGCCCGCCGGGATCGGCACGCTGGCCCGTCCGAACGTCACGCGCGGCTGGCGCGCCATCACCAGTGTATCCCCGTCCAGGCTCAACCGCGCCAGATCGGCATCGACCGCCGCCGCGATAGCGAGCGTCGTCTGGTCAGCGGTCAGGCCCCCACTGCGCTTCTCCACACCGGTCACATCGACGTCCAGCCCGGTGTCCGTGATCGTGACATGCAGCGTCGGCGCCGATTTCGGATGCCCCAGGAACGGCGCAGCGATCCGGGCCAGCGCCGGCAGGGCCGCCGTCAGGCGCGGGTCCGACACCGGGCAATCCGTCAGCTCCACCAGACGCCACGACCGGCGCGCCTTGAAACCCAGCAACACCCGCCCGTTCGGTCCGCTGCGCGCATGCAGCGCCAGGCGACGACGGCTGGCCGGCGGCGTCGCCACCGTCGCCTCGACCTCGGTCTCGATCCCTTCGCGGGCCAGCGTCTGGATCACCAGATCACGCTTCCACGCCAGATACGGTTCATCCGCCCAGTGCTGAAGCGGCGCGACACCGCATTCGGCATAGGCCTCGGAATGGATCGGGCGCCGGTCCGGACTGGCTTCTACGATGTCGAACGCTTCGGCGCGCCCGTCCGTGACCTCGGCCGCGACGACCTCGCCCGGCAGGGCGCCCAGCACGAACACCAGTCCGCCCGGCGTCTCGGCGATCCCGTCGCCCTGATGGCCCATGCGGGCGATGGTCAATATCTGCGGCATGGGCGGCTTCTAGCCTTCCTTGGCCGCGCAAGAAACATGAACGAACATGAACGCCCCGATCAAAAGCCGTTCAGCTTGGTTCACCTAATCCTTGTCTCACAGACAGGGGACCGCGCCACGACGAGCCGGACTGTCGCGGAGGATGAGAGAATGATCGGTTCCAAGTCGCGCAACGCCGCCGCCGTCGTCGCCCTGGCCCTGACCGGCGCCATGGCCCTGCCCGCGGGCGCCAACGCCCAGTCGTACGGTTCCTATCCCTACACCAGCCACGGCTACAGCAATGGCTACAACCAGTCCTATTACGACCCCTGCGCCCGCGATAAAACGCAACGTGGCACGACAGGCGGCCTGCTGGGCGCCGCGATCGGCGCCGTGGCGGGTTCGCAAATGGCCGCACGCGGCCGTCGCACCGAAGGTTCGGTCCTGGGCGGCGTCCTGGGCGCGGCCATCGGCGCCGGCGTCGGCAACTCCTCGGCCGCCTGCCAGACCCAGCGGTACGAGGGCGGCTACGATCGCTACGACACCGCCTACGCCCCGCCTCCGCCGGCCTACGAAGAGCCGCGCTATGACGACCGCTATGACCGTTATCCCGAGCGCGACTACACCTACCCGCCGCGCGAGACCAACTATCAGAACACGGACGGATGCCGCCTCGCCGAGAGCACCATCCGCCTGCCGGACGGCCGGACCGAGAGCCGCTATGTGCGGACCTGCCCGGACGAATACGGCCGCTATCGCGTCGTCGATTAATTTTCAGCCCCCCTGTCGATCGACGACGTGACGGGAACCGCCGGAGGAGCAATCCTTCGGCGGTTTCTCTTCGTGAGGGGCCTAACGCGCCTTGCGCTACTTGAGGCATGTTTGAGGGGCCTGCCGCGCTTCGCGCTACTTGAGGCCTGTTAGTCTCTGCGGGCCCATATCAGGAACTCGACGTTCCCATCGCCGCCCGTGATCGGGCTTTCGGCCTCGGCCTGAACGGCCCAGCCCTCGGCTTCCAGCCAGTCGCGGACTCGGCGCACGGCGGTGACATGCGCTTCGGCGTCCTTGACCACGCCCTTCTTGCCGACCGACCCCGGCCCCTCGGCCTCGAACTGCGGCTTCACCAGCGTCACCAGGTCCGTCCCCGGCCCCGCCAGGGCCAGGGCCGCCGGCAGCACCTTGGACAGGCTGATGAAGCTGGCGTCGCAGACGATCAGGCCCGGCGCGTGGTCGATGAGATCGCTGGTCAGGTCTCGCGCATCGGTGCGCTCCAGGTTCACGGCCCGGTGATCGGCCGCCACCTTCGGATGCATCTGGCCAAAGCCGACATCGACGGCAAACACCCTGGCCGCGCCACGATCCAGGCACACCTCGGTGAATCCGCCGGTCGAGGCGCCGACGTCCAGCACCACCCGCCCCTCGACCGCGACGGGCCACAGAGTCAGGGCGTGGTCCAGCTTCAACGCCCCGCGCCCGACCCAGCGGTGGGCGGGCTCGGCCTCGATCACCGCGTCGTCGGCGATCTCTTCCGACGGCTTGGCCACCGTGCGCCCGTTCGCCGTCACCCGCCCCGCCTCGATGGCGGCGCGGGCGCGGGCGCGGGTGTCGAACAGGCCGCGCGCGACCAGCAACTGGTCGGCGCGCGTCTTCACCCGATGGCGCTCAGACGAGCCAGCGCCGATTCCAGGCGCGCCTTGCCCGCCTCGGCTTCGGCCAGTTTCTCGCGCTGTTCGTCGACCACTTCCGGCGCGGCGCGGGCGACGAAATTGGGGTTACCCAGCTTCTTGTTCACATGCCCGATATCGCTGTCGAAGGCGGCGATCTCCTTCTCCAGACGCGCCGTCTCGGCCGTCAGGTCGATGATCCCGGCCAGCGACAGGGCCGCCGTGGTCGAACCCGAGACGATGGTCACCGCCCCCTCTGGCGCAGCGTCGGCGACCGCGATCCCGGACACCCGCGCCAGCGTCAGGATCAGATCCTGATGCCGCTCAATCTGCGCGCCGGTCGCCGCATCCGGCGCGACGAAGGTCAGCGGCGGCTTGGCCGACGGCGGCACGTTCATCTCGCCGCGCAGGCCACGGATGTCCGTCACCAGATCGACCAGCCAGCCAATCTCGGCCTCGGCGGAGGCGTCGATGAAGGCGTCGGGCAGCACCGGCCATTCGGCGCCGATCAGCAGGCCTTCCCGCGCCGGGCCTTCCTTGCCCAGCTCGGCCCATAGCTCCTCGGTGATGTAGGGCATGACCGGGTGCAGCAGTTTCAGCATCTGGTCCAGCGTCCAGGCGGTCATGGCGCGGGTCTCGGCCTTGGCCGCCTCGTCCGCACCGTTGAACACCGGCTTGGCCAGCTCCAGATACCAGTCGCAGAACACGTTCCAGACGAACCGGTACAGCGCGCCCGCCGCATCGTCGAACCGGCCGCCCTCGATCGCTTGCGACACCTGCCGTTCGGCCCTGGTCAGCTCGCCGCGGATCCAGCGGTTGATCGTCTGCTGGACGGTCGCGGGGTCGAATCCTTCGACCCGCTTCGCCTCGTTCATCTGGCTGAAGCGCGCGGCGTTCCACAGCTTGGTGCCAAAATTGCGATAACCTTCAATGCGCTGCTTCGACAGCTTGATGTCGCGCGTGCCCGACAGGATCGCCATGGTGAAGCGCAGCGGATCGGCGCCCAGCTCGTCGATGATGCCCAGGGGGTCGATGACGTTCCCCTTGGACTTGCTCATCTTCTGGCCCTTCTCGTCGCGGACCAGGCCATTGATGATGACCCGCCTGAACGGGACTTCGTCCATGAAATGCAGGCCCATCATCATCATCCGGGCGACCCAGAAGAAGATGATGTCCGCCGCCGTCACCAGATCGCTGGTCGGATAGAAACGCTCCAGATCCTCGGTCTGGTTCGGCCAGCCCATGGTCGAGAACGGCCACAGGGCCGAGCTGAACCAGGTATCCAGAACGTCCTCATCCTGCGTCAGGACGACCTCGGAATCATAGTCGGCCAGCGCCTGTTCGCGCGCGTCCTCTTCCGTTTCGGCGACATAGATTTCGCCGTTCGGGCCATACCAGGCGGGGATGCGGTGACCCCACCACAGCTGGCGCGAAATGCACCACGGCTCGATGTTGCGCAGCCATTCGAAATAGATCTTCGAATAGCTGGCGGGCTCAAAGACGGTGTCGCCCTGCTCCACCGCCTTGATCGCCGGCTGGGCCAAGGTGTGGGCATCGACGTACCACTGGTCCGTCAGCCACGGCTCGATGACGACGCCCGACCGGTCGCCGTGCGGCACCATGTGCCTGGTCTTCTCGATCGCCTTCAGCCAGCCCTCTTCCTCGGCGCGGGCGACGATGGCCTTGCGCGCGGCGAAGCGGTCCATGCCCTCGTATTCGGCGGGCACGTCGGGCGTATCGGCGGCGGTGATGCGGCCGAAGGCGTCCATGACGTTCAGGGCGTCCAGCCCCGCCCGCTTGCCGACGCCGAAGTCGTTGAAATCGTGCGCCGGCGTGATCTTCACCGCGCCCGAGCCCTTAGTCGGATCGGCGTAGTCATCGGCGACGATAGGGATACGGCGCCCGGTGATCGGCAGGGTCACAGACTGACCGACCAGACCCTTGTACCGCTCATCCTCCGGATGCACCGCCACGCCGGTGTCGCCCAGCATGGTCTCGGGCCGGGTGGTGGCGACGACGATGTAGTCGCGCGTCTCGAACTCGGTTGCCTGGCCCTCTTCGTTGAAGGCGACGGGATACTGATAGGTGACGCCGTCGGCCAGCGGGTAGGCGAAATGCCAATAGGCGCCGTCGACTTCCTTCTGTTCGACCTCCAGGTCCGAAATGGCGGTCTGGAAATGCGGGTCCCAGTTCACCAGCCGCTTGTCGCGATAGATCAGCCCGTCCTGATGCAGTTTGACGAAGACCTTGCGCACCGCGACCTGCAGGTCCGCATCCAGGGTAAAGCGCTCGCGCGACCAGTCGCAGGACGAGCCCAGGCGCCGCAGTTGGTTCTGGATCGAGCCGGCGCTGGTCGCCTTCCATTCCCAGACCTTGTCGACAAAGGCGTCGCGACCCATCTCGCGCCGCCCGACATTGCCCGCTGCGGCCAGCTGGCGCTCGACCACCATCTGGGTGGCGATGCCCGCGTGGTCGGTGCCGGGCAGCCACAGCACGGCTTTGCCCTTCATCCGGTGATAGCGCGCCAAAATGTCCTGCAAGGTGTTGTTCAGCGCGTGACCGATGTGCAGCGAGCCCGTCACGTTCGGCGGCGGGATGACGATCGAATAGGCGTCGGCCGCGCCGTCAGTCGGTTGGGCGGCGCGGGGGGCGAACAGACCGCTGTCTTCCCACTGGGCGTACAGGCGGGGTTCGGCGGCCTGGGGTTCGAAGGTCTTCTCGAGCATCGTCATCTCTTTGTCCCTACCGCTCCGCACGCGGTGCGTCGCTGCATGAGGGTGGGTTTCTTGAAAGCAAAAGGGCGGCCCCGCCGGAGCCGCCCTTTATGACTTAGTGTCAGGTGAAGCGAAGGGCTAGCCGGCGTTGCGGGCGATGCGTTCCACTTCCTTGCGTACCTGCGCCTCGACGATGGCCGGCAGGTTCTCGTCCAGCCACGACTTCAGCATCGGGCGCAGCAGCGAGCGGACCAGTTCGTCCAGCGTCGGGCCGCTGGGCAGCGGATCGGGCGCGTCCGGACGACGCAGCGAGGCGGCCAGGCCGGCAAAGGCCGAGGCGGCGCTGGCGGCGGCGCTTTCGCCAACCAGCGGATTGTAAGCCGGGGCGGACGCAGCGGGCGCTGCATCAAAGGTATCCGGGAACGGCTCTGCCGAAACTTCCTCGACATCCAGATCGCCGATCGACTGGGATGCGGGCGCCTCATAGCGATCCGTCAGCTCCAGCACGTCCTCTTCGGACGAGACGGGTTCTTGGACCGAAGGCGTCTCGTCCATCAAGGCGGGCGATACCTCGGGTTCGGCGGCGAAGGATTCGGCGGCCGCGGGCTCCGGCATGACCTCCGGCTCAGGCGTAGCGACCGGCGCGGCGGCGGTTTCGGCCGGGGCGTCGTCTTCAGAGATGATCCGGCGGATCGACGCCAGGATTTCCTCCATGGTCGGTTCCTGGGCGGTCTGATCGGTCATGGCGCAACCTTAGAATCGCAGCGGTGGAAGAACCCAAGGCGCCGCCCGAAGACAGCGCATCGAGAAGGCGGCCGACTCCAGCCGCTCGCCCCCTCGCCCTTTGTCGTCGCATCAACGCCCGTCGGAATCAACGGGCGTTTTCGCCTGACAGGGTATTCGCTCCGCCCTTAGTCGCGCGGCGCCGTCTGGATCACCTCGCCCTTGAGCTGGGTGTCGATCGGGGCGTCGGCGGCGTCATTGGCCGGAACCACGGCGGGCGCGGCGATGCGGTCGATGGCCTCGATCACCCCATCCCACGGCAGGGCGCCGCGGTTGCGGACGCGGTTATAGTTGGCGCTGGGGTCATAGGCCTCGACCGAAGGGCTCAGGGTCGGACCGTCCAGAATGCCCATGGCGGCCAGCAACTGGGCCTGTGCGACGTACTCATTGCGACGGGCGCTAGCCAGTGTCACCTGGGCCGAGCGCAGCTCCAACTCCTGGTTCAGCACGTCCAGGGTGGTGCGCAGGCCGACCTGGGCCTCCTGACGCACGCCCTCGGCGGCGACCGAGGCCGCGCGAACCGCCTGTTCTCCGGCCTGCAGGGTCGCGCGCGACGACACCACCTGGGCGAAGCTGCTGCTGACAGTCTGAAGCACGCCGCGGCGCTCGCCCTCGACGCCGATCTGGGCGGCGTTGGCCTGTTCCAGGGCCTGTGCGACGCGCGAACGGTTCAGGCCACCGGTGAACAGCGGCACCGAAATGGAGGCCGTCGCCTGGAAGCTGGTGCGATCGGCCAGGTCAAAGTTCGACAGATCGTTGGTTGAGCCGCCATACGACGCCGACAGGCGCGCCGACGGCAGATACTCGGCGCGGGCGGCCGCCACGCGGGCCTCGGCGGAGCGCAGGCTGTAGCCGGCGGCCAGAACGCCCGGATTGTTCTCCAGCGCCCGATCCAGGGCGGCGTCGAAGTCGCCGGGAACGCCCGGCAGGGCCGGCATCGGGGCCAGGTCGCCCGGCGCCTGACCGACAACGGCGGCATAGGCCGCGCGCGAGGTCGACAGTTGAGCCTGGGCGTTGGCCAGATCGGCTTCGGACTGGGCCAGGCGGGCCTCGGCCTGGGCCACGTCGGTGCGCGTGATCTCGCCGACTTCGAAGCGGGCGCCGGCTTCATCCAGTTGGCGACGCAGGACGCCCAGATTGTCCTGACGGATGCGCAGCACCTCCACGTCGCGGATCACGTCGGCATAGGCCTGGATGACCGAAGCCATCACCTGCTGCTCGATCTCGCGCAGGTTTTCGCGGCCGCCAAGAATGTTCGCCTCGGCCGCCGAGATGGCCAGGGTGGTCCGGCCGCCGGTGTAGAGGTTCTGCGACAGGCCGATGCTGGCGCCGCCGCTTTCGCTGTCGCTGGACCCGCCCGAGGTCGTCGTCGAACCGGGGATCGTGCCCGTGGCGTCGGCGATGCCGTCGCCGTCCGTATCAATCGGGAAGGTCGTCGCAGACGTGGTCGTGGTGATGCGCGGCGTATCCGTGCGGGTGTAGCCGGCGCTGCCGCTCAGATCGATGTTCGGGCGCAGGCCTGCGCGGGCCTGAACGACGGATTCATCCAGCGCCCGTTGGTTAGCGCGCTGGGCCAGGATGGTCGGGTTGGTCTGATAGGCCAGGGCGATCGCGTCCTGCAGCGTCTCGGCCCAGGCCGGCGCAGCCCCGCTTCCCAACGCGATGGCGATCAGGGCGACCGAAGCGAGCGAGCGCGAACGAGTAAACATGGGCAGTTCCTGCAGGCCCCGGACACCGGCGCCGATTAAGCCTTAGAGTGGCGTAAGTGCGAAATAGCCTCGCCCGGCGCCAGTTAAGTTTTTTTCACGCAATCGGTCCCGGTTTCCGTCGCGCCGGCCTGAGCTTTAAAGCGCGAAGGCGGGCTCGGCGCGGGTTTCGTCCAGAATCGGCGGCGCGGCGTTGAACAGTTCACGGCGCGAGACGCCCTCGCGCCCCTTCACATACAGGACCGCCTGACCGACTGGCCCGGTGCGCTCGACCGTCACCAGGCGGCCGCCTTCGCGCAGAGCGGCGATCCACGGCTCAGGGCGGGTCGCCGTGGCGCCCTCGCAGACGATCAGGTCATAACCTTCGCCCGAAGGTTGGGTCAGCGGAGCTATGATCAGGGCGACGCCCGCCTCGGTCAGCGCCGGCGAAACGACCTCGGCGACCGCCGCGTCCGATTCCTGGGCGGTGACGTCCAGCCCCATTTGCGCCAGCACCGCCGCTGCATAAGGCGCGGCGATGGCCAGGGCGCGTTCGCCACGCCGGGCCTCTGCGGCTTGCAGCAGCTTGGACAGATCGCGGGGCAGCATCAGCTTGCGCTCTCCGGCGATCGGCGTCTCGACCTCGGCATAGGCTGAGAAGGCGCGGTCCGGCGCGCAGAAGCGCTCGCGGGCGACCACGCCCAGCGCGGCCTGCAGCTCACGGTCGGTGACGTCGTTCACGCGGACCTGCGAGTCCACCATGACCTTGCGCGCGGCGGCGAAATCCATCTGTCGCTGATCCCTACTGATCCGAAAGTTCGGAAAACTGACGGGCTTATAGGTCTCTGCGTTGCAGCGGACAATCCGATCTGATAGCGAACGCCCCTCGCGATGGCGCAGCCCCGGTTCCGGGGTAACGGCCTGATGGCGGAGTGGTGACGCAGAGGACTGCAAATCCTTGCACCCGGGTTCGATTCCCGGTCAGGCCTCCATCGCGAGTATTCTCCCCACGATCCGGCCCGTTTGGGCCTTCAGGCCACGGGCGCCGTCAGCCAGCCTATGGCCCCGGCAGCGCTGAGCGCGGCCATCGTCATCGCCACAAACATGACCAGGCGCGCGCGACGCCCGACAAAGACAGTGATGCTGCTGAACATATCGCTCCCCTTCCCTGTGGACAGGTCGCCACAAGCGGAGCCGTTCATCAAGGTGTATAAAAGGTTAACCGCCTGACATCCCTGTGATTGAACGCCTGGAGACCGAAAGGTGATGTAACGCCACCGCGCTGGCCACCGCGACGTTCAGGGAATCGAAATCACCCGCCATCCGGATCGCCACGGGCCGGCAGCGGTCGATGATCGCCTGCGGCAACCCCGGCCCCTCGGAGCCCAGCAGGATCGCAGTCCGCCCCGTGGGCCGGACCTGATCCAGCGCCACCGTAGCCCCCGGCGTCAAGGCCAGGACATCCACCCCCGCCGCCTGCAGTTGAGTCACGATTTCGGCCCCGCTCAGGCCGGTCACTGTGGGCATGCGCATCACCGCCCCGACCGAGACGCGGATGGACTTGCGATAGAAGGGATCGCCGCAGCGATCGTCCAGGATCATCCCCGCCGCGCCGAACGCCGCCGCATTGCGGAAAAGCCCGCCGATGTTGTCGTGATTGCCGATCCCGCACGCTGCGACCAGAATCGCCCTGTCGTCTGTCCGCGCCAGAAGCGCGTCCAGCGTCGTTATTGGCGCCTTTGCCCCCAGCGCCAGGATGCCACGATGCAGATGAAAGCCCGCAATGGCGTCCAGGATTCCCTGCGGCGCCACATATATCGGCGGTCCCCCGGGCAAGGCCGACAGAATCGGAACCAGCCCCTCCAGCCGATTCTCCGCAATCAGCACCGAAACCGGCCGACAACGGCACGCGGGCGACGCGAAGGTGCGCAAAACCACCTCGCCCTCGGCCACGAACAGGCCCTCACGGCCCGTCAGGTCGCGCTCGCGAATGTTCAGGAAGCCCGCAATCCGGGGATCTGCGGCGTCTTCGACGCGTATGATGTCCATCAGTCCATATTTCCGTTGCGCTAGGCGGAAGTGTGTTGCTATAGCCGCCGCCTTCCCGAGCAACTGTTCCGCGGTAGCTCAGTGGTAGAGCAGCCGACTGTTAATCGGCTGGTCGTAGGTTCGAATCCTACCCGCGGAGCCACTCGGGTCTTTCCAGACCATCACCACCCAAAAAAAAGCCCGACGCGAGCGTCGGGCTGAAGAAGTTCGGTGATGGTGGGTGTCCTCGAAGAAAGAAGACGCCCCCTAGATCGGGCGGTTTGGTTAACGACGCCTTAATCGACCACACGCTTGATCGGTAACCAGCTGCTCTGCCGCGTTTCCGCAGGACCCGCATCCGCTGCTACGGCCGAAGACGATGCGATGGCCGGCCACGCAACCAGCACGCCTTCGCCCGCCCGGACGGCGGAAAAGCCTGTGCCCGCTCCGCCGCCCGGATAGGCGAATTCAGCTCCGGCGACACGAATCGTCATCGCCCCGGCCCCGTTGACCATCAGGCTCCACCGGCCGCTGGAATCAGCACCGACCTGTTGGGTCCGGGCGCCGACCGCCACGGTCACAGAGGCGTTGGGCTGGGTCCGCCCCGACACCAGCAACGCATGGCCGTCGCTGTCGACCGCGCCCAGTGCGGGCGCGTCATCCAGTCGCCGCGTCGCCTCACCGCCAGAAACCACGGCGACCGGCCCCTGCTGCAGAATCAGCAGCCGTTCCTGCCCAGGCGCAGCGTCCTCTCCCACCTGAATTTCAGGCGTAAACAGGGCGTCAGTGGCCGGGGTTGTCATACGTAAGGAAAAGCGGCCCGTATCATCGGCCACGGCGGCGAAGGCGGCGGCGCCCTGCCCCCTCAACACCACCCGGCCTCCCGGCTCGGCCACGCCCTGAACGATCAGGCCTGAGCGGCTGTGGCTCACCGACTCGATTCGAGGCGGCGCGACCCAGCCCGTCGGCCGGAGCGCCTCCACCCGATCCGGCGCACGCTCGCCTGCCGGCGAACAGCCGCCCAGCGACATCAGCACCGCAGCCATAGCCGCGGAATACAGGGAAAGGTTGATCCGGCGTTCCATCCAGCCTCGCGTAGCGATATGGCTATTCACCCTGATAGCGCGTCGCTCGGCGCGGCGTCTCGCGTTTCGTCCTTCCTGAGGTTTCATGTCGCTTTCCGCCTTCACCATCGAGCCTTTCGAAGGCTCTTCCGTCTGCCTGTTCTGCGGATCGTCGGATGCCGCCCATCCCGACTATATCGCCGCGGCTCAGCAGTTCGGAACGGCGACGGCCGAAGCGGGCTGGCGCCTGGTCTATGGCGGCGGCGGCGTCGGCCTGATGGGGGCGTCCGCACGAGCGGCGCACGAGGCCGGCGGACGGGTCATCGGCATCATGCCCGCCTTCCTGCGCAGCCGCGAACGCCTGTTCGACGAGGTCGAGACGATCGTCGTCACCTCGATGCACGAGCGCAAACAGCTGATGTACGATCAATCCGACGCCTTCGTGGTCGCGCCCGGGGGCGTCGGCACGCTGGAGGAAGTGGTCGAGCTGCTGTCCTGGAAGCGTCTGGACCTGCACACCAAGCCCGTGATCTTCCTGAATCTCAATGGCTTCTGGGAGACCTTCTTCGCCATGATGCGTCACAGCGTCGAGGAAGGCATGACCCCCCGCTCGTTCCTGGATGCGTGGATCGTCTGCAACACCGTGGAAGAGACGATGGCGGCCCTGACGCGGGCGGACGATACGCCTCACTTGCAACATGATCGCCGTTAAGTAAACGTCAGTCACATTCGTCGACTTGTTCGTCGCTTTTGAAAACCCGCGCTTGACAGTTTTCTAAAACAACGGACATTGGCGAGGCAGGCCCGTCGGGCCAACCCGTTTACCCCGGAGACCATCCATGCGTGCTCTGCTTATCGCTGCGGCCCTGTTCGCCGCCGCCCCGGCCCTGGCCGACACCCCCGCCACCAGCCTGACCCTGGTCGACGCCGCCAAGGCTCCGGCCAGCCGCACGATCATCGACGGCGCCGCCTGGCGCTGTGATGGCGCCCAGTGCACCGCCACCGGCGGCGCCAGCCAGCCGGCCTCGCGCGCCTGCCGCCGGGTCGTCGCGAAATTCGGCGCGGTCGCCGCATTCAGCTACAAGGGCGAGACTCTGGACGAACAGGCCCTGGCGACCTGCAACGCCGCCTGATCCTGACGCTCATGCGCCGGAATTGAGAAAGGCCGCCTTCCTGCGAAGGCGGCCTTTCTTGCATCTGACGATCGCCTGACCTCAGGCCGTCTCACCCTTCAGGCGTCGTTCGATCTTCTCGCGGCCGATCAGGGGCGTCATGGCCGCCATATCCGGGCCGTGCGCCTGTCCGGTCAGGGCCAGTCTCAGCGGCATGAACAGCCCCTTGCCCTTGGCTCCGGTCTTGTCCTTTACCGCCGCCGTCCACGCCGACCACGCGCCCGCGTCGATGACGTCCGGCAGCACGTCCAGAGCGGCGGCCGCAAAGGCGGGGTCCTCGATCACAGGCATGATCGGGCCGCTGACGATCCGGGCCATGTCGACCACGTCGGCGAATTTCTGCAGGTTCGGCCGCACCGCATCCCAGAAACTCTCGCCCAGATCAGCGTCCATGGCCGCCAGACGGGGCTTGGCGGTCACATAGTCCATCGCGTGCAGCGCCTGCGCGTTCAACCGATCCAGATCGGCGGTGTCATAGCGCGCCGGCGACCGGCCCATCTTGGAGAAGGCGAACGACTGACCCAGGGCCTCGACCGACCCGGCGACTTCCAGCGCGTCCGAAGTGCCGATCTTGCCCAGATGGCTAGTGATGGCGATCGGCTCATAGCCTTGGTCGCGCATGTCGCTGATCGACAGCGAGCCCAGACGCTTGGACAGGGCCGCGCCATCGGCGCCGACCAGCAGCGGCATGTGCGCAAAGCCCGGAACCTTGGCGTCCAGCGCCTCGAAGATCTCGATCTGCGCGCCGGTATTGGTGACGTGGTCCTCGCCCCGGATGATGTGGGTGATGTCCATGTCGATGTCGTCGACCACCGACGGGAGCGTGTACAGGAACAGGCCGTCCTCGCGGATCAGCACCGGGTCCGACATCGAGGCGGTGTCCACCTCGGCGTGACCGCGCGCCAGATCTTCCCAGGCGACACGCTTGCCTTCCAGCTTGAAGCGCCAGTGCGGACGACGCCCCTCGGCCTCGTACGCGGCCTTCTCGGCGTCGGTCAGCTCCAGCGCCGCGCGGTCGTAGATCGGCGGCAGGCCCCGCGATAGCTGCACCTTGCGGCGGCGGTCCAGTTCCTCGGACGTTTCATAGCAGGGGTAAAGACGGCCCGACGCCTTCAGGCGCGCGGCGGCGTCCTCATAGCGGTCAAACCGCTTGGACTGGTTGTAGCGCTCGTCCCACGTCAGGCCCAGCCAGGTCAGGTCGGCCTCGATGCCGTCCTCATATTCCTGGGTCGAGCGGGCCAGATCGGTGTCGTCGATCCGCAGGACGAAGCTGCCGCCCTGCCCTTTCGCGAACAGCCAGTTGACCAGGGCGGTGCGCACGTTGCCGACGTGCAGGCGACCCGTGGGGGACGGGGCGAAGCGGACCTTGACGGACATGGTTGTTCAGCGACCTCTGAAAGAGAGGCGGCTAGGTCGCGCCGCCGCCCCCGCAAGTCAAGCCGAACCCGCCCTCAGTCGTCGCGATGGACGCGTTCGCGACGCTCGTGTCGCTCCTGGGCCTCGACCGACAGGGTCGCTGTCGGACGCGCTTCCAGGCGGCCCAGGCTGATCGGTTCGCCCGTCTCCTCGCAATAGCCATAGCTACCGTCCTCAATCCGGCGCAGGGCCTCGTCGATCTTGGAGATCAGCTTGCGCTGGCGGTCGCGGGTCCGAAGCTCCAGCGCCCGATCGGATTCGGAGGACGCGCGGTCCACCAGATCGGGGTGGTTTTCGGTCTCGGCCTTCAGGTTGACGACCGTGCCCTTGGACTCCCGCAGGATGTCGTCTTTCCAGGCCAGCAGCTTGTTCTTGAAATAGGCCAGTTGCCGCTCATTCATGAACGGCTCGCCGTCGGACGGCTTGTAGGTGGCCGGGTCCGTTTTAATTACAGACGCCAATGCGTTCATCGCACTCACGCTCGGTTGTCGCGCCCCCCTGTGGCGCAGACCCGGCTATAAGCAGAGCGGCGATCCGCCGCAACGCGCTTCTCGTCAGCGTGATCTTGTTAAGCTTCGCTAACGATTACGGCGTGACATTTCTTCATCACTCGCCAATCGGTGGATGCTGATTTTGCTAACCTTTTTTGGTGATCAGGCGCGAGAGCGCGCGAACTCGACCTTGGCCAACTCAACTGCCGCGCGAAGGTCGATCTGATCCAGCACGGCCGAAAGACCCGGTTCTGCGTCCAGCGGACGTTCTTCGCGGACCGCGCGCGACAATCTTTCAAGCGCCAGCGCGCCAGATTCGCCCGACAGCAGCTCCAGCTTCAGCTCGTCCAGCCGATCCAGAAGCCCCCCGCCCCGGCGAATCGCGCGGCGCCGCCGCTCGGTTGCGTCCTCCACCCCTTGCAGGGCCATCAGGGCCGAGATATCGGCCACGCCCGAGGTCGACGCCGTCTGGGCCGCCGGACTCGCGGACGCCGCAGCACCCGTGGATGGCAGGGCGAAACCGCCGGCGGACTTGCCCGCGCGCGACGATGACGACGAAGATGTAGGGCCGGTCGGACCTGTGACCTTCATGGGCGGAAACTCCGGTTCGTGACCTTCGTATCAGATCTCGCGTCACCTCTTGGTTAACGCCCCGGCAGAATCTGCCGCGATGCAGACCGCACCGGCCGGGTCGATTGTTGAAATGCTTATGCTTTTCCTCCGGCACGATCTTCGCATGGTTAAGCACGACAACCGTGACCGGACACCGACCGATGCAAAAGTTGCTGGCCTCCCTGCTCGCCCCTCTCGCTGCCGTGGCCCTTCTGGCCGGGGCTGACGCCGCGTCGGCCCAGTCGCGAATCAAGGACATCGCCTCGATCGAGGGGGTCCGCTCGAACCAGTTGGTCGGCTACGGCCTGGTCGTCGGCCTGAACGGCACCGGTGACAGCCTGCGCAACTCGCCCTTCACCCGCCAGTCGCTGGAAGGAATGATGGAGCGTCTGGGCGTCAACATCCGCGACGCCAACACCAACACCAAGAACGTGGCCGCCGTCATGGTGACCGCTGAACTGCCGCCCTTCGCCACGCCGGGCTCGCGCATCGACGTCAACGTCTCGACCATGGGCGACGCCAAGAGCCTGCTGGGCGGCACCCTGCTGGTGACCGCGCTTCAGGGCGCGGACGGTCAGGTCTACGCCGTCAGTCAGGGGTCCATCCAGACGGGCGCCGTGTCCGCCTCGGGCGGCTCAGGTTCGTCGGTGACACGCGGCGTGCCCACGGCGGGCCGGATCGCCTCGGGCGCGACGGTCGAACAGGAAAGCGGTTTCAACCTCGCCAATCAGCAGCAGGTGCGCCTGAACCTGCGCAACCCCGACTTCACCACCGCCCAGCGCGTCGCCGCCGCAATCAATCAGGTCTATCCCCAGACCGCCCTGGCCGAGAACGGCACGGTCATCGCCCTTCGCGCGCCTGCACAACTGGGCATGCCCGGCTTCATCAGCCGGATCGAGAATCTGGCGGTCGCGGTCGACACCCCGGCCAAGGTCATCATCGACGAGGTCAACGGCGTGATCGTGATGGGCGAGGCCGTCCGCGTCTCCACCGTCGCTATCGCCCAGGGCAATCTGACCGTCTCGGTCCAGGAAACGCCCCTGGTCAGCCAGCCCGAGCCCTTCAGCCGGGGCGGCCAGACGGTCGTGGTTCCGCAATCGACCGTGAACGTCGAGGAGGAGCTGGGCCGCCAGATGCGGATCGTCGGCGGCGGGACCTCGCTCTCGACCCTGGTCAACGGCCTGAACGCCCTGGGCGTCAGCCCCCGCGACATGATCAGCATCCTGCAGGCGATCAAGGCCGCCGGCGCCCTGCAAGCCGACATTGAGGTGATGTGATGGACAGCCTGACCACCCTTTCCCCCGACCTGCTGCGTCCCGCGGCCCAGGCGCCGTCCGCCCAAGCGGGCAAGATGCGCGAGACCGCCGAATCCTTCGAGGCCACCTTCCTGGCCCAGATGATGAAACCGATGTTCGAGGGTCTGAAGACCGACGGCCCCTTCGGTGGCGGCGAGAGCGAGGCCACCTGGCGCAGCTTCCTGGTCGAAGCCATGGCCAAACAGACCGTCAAGGCCGGCGGTATCGGCCTGGCCGACCATGTCGTCGCCCAGATGATGAAGATGCAGGAGCAAGCCGCATGACCGTTCAGGACGCCGCCGTCATCACCGCCACCGCCCGCGTGCGCCAACTGCTCGGCCTGACCCAGACCCTGACCGCCCGTCTGGAGACAGAAACCGCCGCCTTCGCCGCTCAGCGTCCCCAGGATGTGGCGGACGGTCTGGCCGAGACCCAGGATCTGGCGAACGCCTATCGCCGCGAGTCGGCGCAGGTAAAGGCCGATCCTTCGGCCTTGGCCGCCGCGCCTCTGGCCGAACGCAAAGCCCTGATGACCGCGACGCGCCTGTTCGACGCCGCCGTCGCCGCCCACGCCACCGCCGTCGAGGCGGCCCGTCAGATTTCCGAGGGCCTGGTCCGCGCCATCGCGGGTGAAGTCACCGAGGCGCGCGGCTCACCCGCCGGCTATGGCGCCTCGGGCCATGCGGCGGTCGCCGACGGCCGGGCCTTCGCCCTGAACCGCACGGCCTGACGCCTACTGCAACTCAAGCGTCCGCTGCACGCCGACGGCATCCAGAAAGTCGGCGTCGTGGCTGACCACGACCAGCGCACCGTCATAGGCCCTCAGCGCCGCCTCGACCGCTGACAGCGAGTCGAGATCCAGATGGTTTGTCGGCTCGTCCAGGATCAGCAGTTGCGGTGGCCGCAGCCCGGTCATCACGCAGGCCAACCCCGCCCGCAGCCGTTCGCCGCCCGACAGCATACTCACCGGCTTGTGGGCCGCGACATTACGGAACAGGAATCGCGCCAGACCCGCATGGGCGTCGTTCGGCGACGCGCCGGGATTAAGCCTGAGCCAGGCCTCCAGCAGGGTCTCGTCCGATCTCAACAAACTGACGTGCTGGTCCATCAAGGCGGCGGGAACGGGCCACTCCACCCGCCCTGTGGTCGGCGCTAGCGCGCCGGTCATCAGTTTCAACAGGGTCGTCTTGCCCGCTCCGTTGCGGCCGGTGACCGCGACCCTCTCCGCCCCCGTCAGACGTAGGGAGATCGGCTTCAACACCTGTCGCCCCTCGGGCGTCGCCCATCCTGCCTGATCCAGCACCAGCACGGTTCGACCCGCCGCCAGGCCGGACGGGGGCATGGGAATGTCCATCTGCCGGCCCCGCTCGACCTTGGCCGCCGCGTCGCTCAGGGCCGCATCGGCCGCTGCGGCCAGTCGGGCGGCCGTCTGCTGATCGCGCGCGCCGGACTGCTCGGCCCGCTCGGCCCTGAAATCCAGCAGCATCTTCGGCTCCGAGGCGCGGGCGCGGAAGGCGCGGCCCGCCTTGTCCCGGCGCGCCTTGCGCTCCACCGCAGTCTGGGCCGCGCGCGCGGTCTGTTTGACCTGTCTTTGCGCGCTCTCCAGCTCACGTTCGGCCGCGGCCCGCTCCAGCGCCTTGCGCTGCTCATAGGCGTCATAGTCGCCGCCATAGACTGCCGCCCCCAAACTCGACAGTTCCACGATCCGGTCCATCTGGCGCAGCAGCGACCGGTCATGGCTGACCACGACAGCCCCGCCCTTCCAGCCGCCCAGCACCTTCGCCACGATCTGGCGCGCACCCGCGTCCAGATTGTTGGTCGGCTCATCCAGGATCAGCAGCTCCGGCCGCGCCATCAACAGGGCCGCCAGCCGCAGGCGGGTCTGCTCGCCGCCGCTCAGACTGGCCGTCAGCCGCTCACAAGGCAGGCCCGCCAGACCCGTCTGGCCCAGCGCCTCGTCCATCCGCGCGTCCAGCGTCCAGTCGGCCTCGGCCATATCGGCCTCGGATCCGCCCCCGGCCAGGATACGCGCCTGAATCGCCAAGGCGTCAACCACGCCCAGCGTATCCGCCACGGTTTCGCCGGGCGCCGGCTCATGACGCTGGGCCAGCACGCCCAGACGACCGGCGCGCGTCACCGTGCCTTCGGCGGGCGCCGTCAGCCCCTCGATAAGACGCAGCAGCGTGGTCTTGCCCACGCCGTTGCGGCCCACCAGGCCGGTACGCTCACGCCCGAAGGCGAGGCTCAGATTGTCGAAAAGCGTGTGTCCGTCAGGCGTTCGGGCGGCGACGCTGCTGAGCGTCACGAACGCGGATGGGTTTGGGGCGAGGCTGGAGAAGGACATAGGCGAACACGAGCAGCGGAGCGGAAAGGGCGAAACCGATTTCCAGCGTGCTGATCATGATCGTCAGGCCTCCTGTAAAACACTCGACAGGGAGACAATGGGGTCATGGGCGGTTGGTTGCAAGCGCCACCTTTGGCGCCCGCGCGCCTCCTGTCGCATGGCGCGCCGCTGTGACCGGCCCCATATTGCCGGCACGACGAGGCCCTCATGACCGCCATCCCCTTCCCCGGCATCCACCGACGCCACCT
>NZ_SDZL01000023.1 GCF_004210735.1 Brevundimonas sp. | reverse complement strand
GATCAGCGGCGTCGCGGCCGTCTCCAGACCGCCGTTGCGCAGCAGGTCCCAATCCTGATCGTCGGGCAGCCGGTCGGGATAGAAGGGACCGGTGATCATGCCCGGGGTGATGATCTCGTCCTCATCCGCCAGGGCGGGCGTGCAGACAGCTGAGGCCAGCAGCCCGCCCATCAGCAAACGTCGATTGAACATCACGCGCCTCCCAGGCCGATCAGCGATATCGCACGTCACCTTCCCTTGCGGCCGGGCGCTTGCCTAGCCCTCAAAATAGGAACCGTTGCCTTCTCGAATGTCAGAAGGCACTGAGGACACTATCATGCGACCGTCACGCTCTGACCTGTATCTGCGTGTCCGTGGCTGGGTGGACCGGGATCTCGCCAGTCACATGCGCCCTGCTTCACTCTTCCTGCCGTTCGTTCTCATCGTGCCGACGTTGTGGATGAGAGAGGGTGCGTATGGATCAGTATTCCCGACGATCTGGCCGGCAGTTCTTGTCTCATCCGCCTGCTGGACTGTTTTCGTGCTCTGGCGTGCACTTCGCCTGATGCGAGCGGTCGGCCTACGCGGCGACCGTCGCTTCGACAGAATTACAAAATTCACGTTGGACCGAGATCAACAGCGGGCCGAAAGCGTGTTGGCGGCACGTCGTCGAAAGGCTCGTGAGAGTTATCACCGGTGAACCTCGTCATCCTGACCGGCGCCGGCATATCGGCCGAGAGCGGCGTGCCGACGTTCCGTGCCAGCGATGGGCTGTGGGAGGGACATCGGATCGAGCAGGTGGCGACGCCCGAGGGGTTCGCGGCCAATCCGGCGCTGGTTCAGGACTTCTATAACCGGCGGCGACGGCAGCTGGCGCAGGTCGTCCCCAACGCCGCGCACCGGGCGCTGGCCGATCTGGCGGCGCGTTGGACGGGCGGCCTGCTGCTGGTGACGCAGAACGTCGATGACCTGCATGACCGCGCCCATGCCGAGGCGCTGCCAGGTCCGGGGTTCGAACTGATCCATATGCACGGAGAGTTGCTGAAGGCGCGCTGCACCGTATCGAACACAGTTTGCGACTGGCCGGGCGATCTGGAGGCGCAGCATCCGTCGCCGCATCATCCGCAGGGACGGCTGCGTCCGCACATCGTCTGGTTCGGGGAGATGCCGCTGGCGATGGAGAGAATCGAGACGGCGCTGGAAGCGTGCGACCTGTTCGTGTCGATCGGCACCTCGGGCGCAGTCTATCCGGCCGCGGGCTTTGTCCAGCAGGCGCGCTGGACCGGGGCGCGGACGGTTGAGATCAATCTGGAGCCGACGCAGGGTCGCAGCCAGTTCGATGAGGGCGTCTATGGCCCGGCGACTGAGGCCGTGCCGCGCTTTCTGGCGACGCTCTAATCGAAGGCTTTTTAGCCTCTGGGGCCGAACAGGATGACGGCGGCGCCGATCAGGCACACCGCCCCGCCGATCAGATCCCAGCGATCCGGCGCCGTCTTCTCGACCAGCGCCATCCACGCCAGCGAAGCGCAGATATAGACCCCGCCATAGGCCGCGAACGCCCGTCCCGCCGCATCGGTCGGAACCAGTGCCAGCAACCAGGCGAAGGCGATCAGGCTGAGCACGCCAGGGATTAGCCACAGCGGCGATCGATCCAGTTTCAGCCAGGCCCAGAAGGCGAAGCAGCCCGCGATCTCGGCCAGGGCCGCGAGGGGATAGATGAGGACGGTTTTCATCGGCATCTTCTCCCCCGCCGTCATCCTCGGGCTGGACCCGAGGATCGGATTATCCGCCTGTGCGACCTCGGACCACTCGAGTGCGCCCCACGCTCGATCCCCGGGTCAAGCCCGAGGATGACGGTGTGAGAGCGGATCGTGAACCTATTCGCTCTCCTTGGCCGCCCGCTCGGCCGCCAGCTTGGCCAGCACCCTGCCGCGCCCTTTGGACAGGGCGTGAATGGCGCCGCGCATGGTGGCGACCTCCTGCTCGCTGAAGGCGGCGCGGCCCAGCATGACGCGCAGGTTCTGGCTCATCGAGCGCTTCTTCTCGGGCGGATAGAAGAAGCCGCCAGCCTCAAGCTCCGTCTCCAGATGCTCGTACATGCCGACCAGCAGGTCGCTGGATGCGGGCGGCTCGCTGTCGCGGAATTTGGGGGGCGGAGCGTCCAGGATCAGGGTGCGCCACTCATAGGCGTTGATCGCCACAGCCTGGGCCAGGTTCAGCGAATGGTGCCGAGGATCAATCGGTATGGTGGTGATGCCCGAACACAGGGCGATGTCCGTCGTCTCCAGCCCTGCGCGCTCGCCCCCGAACAGGAGGCCGGTCTTCAGGCCGGAAGCGGTGTCGTCATACAGGACGCGGGCGCTTTCACGCGGCGTGCGCACCGGCTGGCGCGTCTCGCGCGGACGGGCGGTCGTGGCGAAGACGGTGTTCAGATCGGCGATCGCCTCGGCCACGCTGTCGAAGACGCGAACGCCCTCCAGCACCCAGTCGGCGCCGGACGCCGTGGCCCAGGCGCGATCCTGGGGCCAGCCGTCACGCGGGCTGACCAGACGCAGTTCCGACAGGCCGAAATTGGCCATCACCCGCGCCACCGCGCCGATATTTTCGGCCATCTGGGACTTGTCGAGGATGACGACGGGGGGCGTGAGCATATCTTGAAGTGAGCCGTTCGTGAAAAGTGAGCAAGGCGTGAGCAGGGCCAGATTCGCTCACGCCTTGCTCACTAGCACTCTTCACCAATCCGTCAGTCCTCGCCGACCATGGCGATCCAGGGGTCAGCGGTTCCGGCCTCGACCTCGGCCACCTTTACGGCGGGCCAACCGATGGCAACGGTCGCGCTTTCGCGCCAGGCCAGGGTGGTCAGGTCGCGCAGTTCGGCGGCGCCGGCGCCCAGACGCTCGGTCACGAAGGTCGCGCCGCGCGCGTCGGTGTTCTGGAAGGCGCCGGCCTTTTCCAGGCGATAGAAGGGGATGACCTGGGCCAGGGTCGTCTTCAGATAGGCGACGGTGCGGGCCTTGAGGTCAAAGCCTTCCAGGCGCGGAGCGGGCATGGCCGCCTCGACCGCGTCCAGACGGGCGATGCGGTGGGTGAAATCACCCTCGAAATTCTGGTGCGTCTGACGTGAGGCGGTGAAACGCTCCGGGTTGGGCGTGTTCCGGTCCCAGCCGTTGTAATGGATGGTGGTGTGATGCGGCTGGGCGCCGTCGCCGACGTAGTGGCCCAGCACGCCGATGTCGCGCAGCAGCAGAGCCTCGCGGCGCTCGCGGTCGACCCGGTACCAGGCGCGGCGCTCCAGGTTCGTCTCGCGCGCCTCGGCGGCGGTCAGCACGCGCCAGTAGGCGAAGTCGCGCACCAGTTGCTGATAACCGTCCATCATGGCGTAAGGCAGGTAGCCGGCGTCGTTCACGCTGAGGCCAGCCTTGGTCAGGGCGGTGTCGTAATCCGACTTGAGCCGCGGCAGGGCGTCGATCGACATGCCAGCGGGGCTCATGACATTGCCGGCGTCGTCCATGTCGACGAAGTGGGCGGTGTCTCGCTCGCGGTCGTGCGGCTGGCCGGCGCCTTTCCAGCGGTCGGGCTCGCGCGCCAGTTCGCCGACGTCGGCCGCCGCCCCGGGCGTGCGCAGGAAGGCCGGCAAATCGGCGGGCAGGCCGCGCATCGCGGCGACACCGACCAGCCGGTGACCGGTGTTGCCCCAGGCGGACACGTCCACGGCAGGCGCCGAGACAAGAAGAACAGCGGCGAGGGCGACAGCGAGACGCTTCATGGCGGACCCTTGGTCGGGATGGCGGAAAACACGGACGGTTTCGCCCCTTAGCGCATCCCGTCGGGCCTCTCTACCCACCTTGGCGGCCAGCGACGACAGGTCGCTTTGCGATGAGATGGGCGAGGCGGCGATCAGATAAACTTTGTATCCAAGAGATCGCGCGCTCGAATATCGCTTTCACGCCAGAGCCAAGCGCGCGATAAAATAGAGCATATCGCACGATTACTATATTCGCATGGCAGCATGTCGCAGCGCCATTAACCCTCTGCACTCATCGCAGGAGTCGATGAACTGGATTCCTTGTGGACGAACCGTCGCACAGACTGAGCGCGCCCACTTTTGACCACAAAACGCGGCCAAACACCGGCCGCCGGCGCGTCGGATCCGGTGCCTCCATGAGTCGTGCCCGTGCTGAAAACGTTCGCCGCTTTCGCCATGATGGGTTTTGTCTGGGCCGCGCCTGTGTCGGGCGAGCCTGTCCCCTATCAAGCCGTTCTCGCCGCCGATCCGGTCGCGGGCGCAGCATCAGATACGGCGAATGACAACGGCGAGACGGCTCTCAGCGCCGAGCAGCAGGACCTGATGGCGGGTGACCCCGACTGGCGCGCCTCGGCGCGGCTCTATCACGCAGGCGGCGGCGGCGCGACGGGCAACGACTCCCTGGGCTGCCGCCCGATTCCGATGCGCACCGTCGCCGTCGATCCGCGTGTCATTCCCCGCCGCACCAAGCTGTTTATCCGCGAGACGGTCGGCCTGCGCCTGGCTGATGGCACGACGCATGACGGATACTGGTATGCCTCGGACACCGGCGGCGCGATCAAGGGCGCCAAGGTCGATCTGTACACCGGCCACGGTCGCGCCTCGATGCAACCGGCCATGCGTCTGAACATGCGCACCCTGACCATCACCGACGCGGGCGACTTCGACGGCTGCCCGCCGTCGTGGGAAAGCCGGCCCAGCCACGCGACCCAGATGGCCTCGCTGGACACGGGCGCCCTGGGCTCGCGCTAAGCCGGGTTCGCGTCAAAGGGTCGTCAGAACCGCCGCTTGCCCGACACCGTCTCCCAGAACAGACGGAAGTCGCCCATCAGGCTCCACAGCGGATATTTGAAGGTCGCGGGCCGGTTCTTCTCGAAGAAGAAATGCCCGACCCAGGCGAAGCCGTAGCCGATCAGCGGCATGGCCAGCAGCCACCAGGCGCTGCGCGTCACCAGCGCCATCACGAAGGCCACGATCACCAGCCCCGTCCCGACGACGTGGATGCGTCGGCACGTCCGGTTGGAATGCTCGTGGATGTAATAGGGATAGAAGGCGCTGAAGCTCCGGTAGCGTTCGGTTGCGGCCTCGGCCATGGCGTGATCCTCCATCATTCGGCGCCAGCGTGACCCCGAGCCGGCGTAAGAGCAAGATCGTCGCCGTTCACCACATCCCTGCGCGATGGCTTAAGCCTGTTGCGCGAGAGTGCCGGGGTTGAGCCGGGAGAACGCCATGCAGCCCTTCGCCATCGCAGCCGCCGGAATCTCCGCCGCCACCGAGCGATTCGAGGCCAGCGCCCGCCGCACCGCCGCCAGCCCTCTTGCTGACCCGGCAGGCGAAGCGGTCGAACGCATCACCGCCAGTCACGCGGTCGAGGCCAACGCCGCCGTCATGCGCACCGCCGATGACATGGTCGGGACGCTGCTGGACGTGATGGTCTGATCAGATCGCCTTGGGCGGCAGTTCGAAGAAGCCGGCGAAGGTGAGGAAAGCTGTGCGGTCGCCCTCGATGGACAGCTCGGCGCCGGCCAGTGCAGCCGGATCGCCATAGACGGCGCCGGCGACAACCTCGGGCGAGGCCGTGATACGTGCGTCAGCCTCCCCCGCCCTGCCCCGGTCAGCGTTCAACTCGCCCTCATGAACGCATACCGTGAACTCTTCCTCGCCCAGGACGAAGCCCAGCGTCAGTGACGCCGCGCCAGCCTTCGCCGCGTCGAACATGGTCCGGAACGACAGCATCAACGACACCGGGCTGAGCGGCAGGGTCGGGTCGTGCCGGGGCGAACGGGCGGCCCAGCGGCCCAGATCGCGGATGATCGGTTCGGCTTCCAGCCCCCACCGGGTCAACTCATAAACCTGAACCGAGGCTGGCGGCGGCAGGCGCAGGCGACGCAGGATCCCCGTTCCCTCCAGACTGTCCAGCCGCTGAGTCAGGATGTTGGCGCTGAGGCCCGGCAGACTGGCGCGCAGGTCGCCGAACCGGCGCGGCCCCAGCATCAGTTCACGCATGATCAGCAGCGACCATCGCTCGCCCACCAGTTCCAGTGCGTGGGCCGTGCCGCAGGCATCATCGTACCATCGCCGGGAAGCGTTAGCCATTTTAGTTATTTTTTCTAACCACGTGGTTGACTAATATAACTTCTTACGGCACGAGTCGCAAACGCTGAGGAGCCGAAAGAGCCTCCAGCCGTTTGATCGTCATCGCCCGCCCGTCAGGCCGCGACGGCGCAATGACAAGGGAGAACGCCCATGGTCGACAAGATCACGCCGTGCCTTTGGTATGACCTCGGCCAAGCCCGTAAGGCCGCCGAATTCTATGTCTCGCTGGGCCTGCCCGACAGCCATATCGACAAGGTCCACGCCAGTCCGGCCGACAATCCGTCCAGTCAGGAAGGCGCGGAGCTGATGGTCGAGTTCACCCTGGCCGGCCAGAGCTTCCTGGGCCTGAACGGCGGGCCGATTTTTCCGCACACCGAGGCGGTGTCGTTGATGATCCATACGGACGATCAAGCCGAGACCGACCGCCTGTGGAACGCCATCGTCGGCAATGGCGGTCAGGAGAGCGCCTGCGGCTGGTGCAAGGATCGCTGGGGCGTCAACTGGCAGATCACGCCGCGCCGCCTGATGGACTTCCATAACGACCCGAACCCCGCGCGGGCCAAGGCCGCCTTTGAGGCCATGATGACGATGAAGAAGATCGACATCGCCGCCCTGGAAGCCGCCGCTGACGCGGCCGGCTGACCTTACTCCAGGGAAACCCGATGAGCCGACTGGTCTATTCCTACCTCGCCTCGCTTGACGGCTATGTCGCCGACAGGGATGGGAAATTCGACTGGGCCAGACCGGATGAGGAGGTTCTGGCCTTCATAAACACCCTGGAAGCGCCGATCCGCAGCTACCTCTACGGCCGGCGCATGTACGAGATGATGCAGGGCTGGGAATCCGATCCCCAGTATGCGGCGCAATCGTCCGGCAATGCCGCCTTCGCCAAGATCTGGTCGGCGGCGGACAAGGTTGTCTATTCGACGACGCTAACCGAGGCCTCAACCACAAAAACCCGGCTCCTGTCCCGCTTCGACGCCAACGAGGTCCGTCGCCTGAAGGCCGAAGCCGCTACCGACATCGCCCTTGGCGGCGCGACCCTCGCGGCTCACGCTCTCAAAGCCGGATTGGTTGACGAAATTCACCTGTTCATCGCCCCGGTCGTCGTCGGCGGCGGCCTGCCGATGTTTCCTCACGACCTGCGCCTGTCCATGAGCCTGACCGACGAACGCAGGTTCGGAAACGGCATGACCTTCGTCCGCTACGACATCCACAACCCCGACTGACCCCTGCAGGAGAATGAAGATGAGCTACATCACCGGCTTCCTGACCCCCGTGAAGATCGCGGACAAGGATCGCTATATCGCCTCGGCCCGGAAATCCTGGCCGCTGTTCAAGGCCTACGGCTGCTTGGAGCAGGTTGAAACCTGGGGCGAGGATATTCCGCCCGGCCAGGTCACCGGCTTCGACCTGGCGGTGAAGCTGGAAGAGGGCGAGGCCGTCGTCTTCTCGTGGCTGAAATGGCCCGACCGCGCCACCGCCGACGCCTGCTGGCAAAAGATGGAGGCCGACCCCGCCTTCGCCGACATGGACATGCCGTTCGACGGCAAGCGGATGATGTGGGGCGGCTTCGCTCCGGTCTTCGAAAGCTGATCCACCGCGTCGTAAACCTACAAGCGCCCACCCGGCGGTTGGTCCAGCATCAAGGTCCCGCCGGTTCGGCGCGCCCAAAAGGAGACACCATGCCCTTTCTCGACATCACCGTGATCCCCGTCCCGACGGCCAACAAGGCCGCCTATCTGGACCATTCGGCCAAGACCACGCCCTTCTTCCGCGAACAGGGCGCGACCGTCGTGACGGAAGCCTGGGGCGAGGACGTGCCCGACGGCAAGCTGACCGATTTCAAGAAGGCGGTTCAGCTTCAGGACGACGAAACCGTCGCCGTCGGCTGGATCACCTGGCCGGACAAGGCGACCCGCGACGCTGCGTGGGCGGCGCTGATGAAGGACGAGCGGATGATGGGCATGGAGATGCCGTTCGACGGCAAGCGGATGATCTTCGCCGGCTTCGACGTTATCGCCGAGAACTGACGCCGGGCGCTGGTCGGACGCCGGGCGCCGCCCATGCCGTGCTCGGGCTTGACCCGAGGATCGAGCGTGCGGCGCGCTCGACCTTGCGGACGTCACGCAGACGGACAGTCCGATCCTCGGATCAAGCCCGAGGATGATGGCGGGTGTGTGGAATGGCGAGGCGGATGCCACGGCTCAGCGGCAGAACCGCGTATCCGTCGCTTCCAGATGCAGGTGGTCGCGGTGCACGGCGTTGTAATCGGGGCTGAGCACCGTGCCGAAGATGCGGCAGGCGTCGTCGCGGACACGGCGCAGGAAACGGGCCTCGGCCGTGTCGCCGTACCAGTCGCCGGTCAGGGTGATGCGCCGCCCGTCGCGCAGGCGCACGCCGGACACGTCCAGCGCCAGAGCCTGGGCATGGGCGCTGACGCGATTGCTGACGCCGCCGTTGTTCACATTGCGACAGGCGTAGGCGCCGAAATGGTCGATCTGGACCACGTCCGAGCCCAGGATCTCGCGCGCGGCGGGCTCCAGCGACTGGCGGCGCCAGATGCTGACCGCCAGGGCCAGACGGCACGTCATCTCGGGCTGGCCCGGCGTCATCCGCGCCACCGTGCCCATGTCGGCCCCCAGCACCCCGCCCCGGCTGAGGCCGCAGACGGCGCTCTGCACCTTGTCCGGCATGGGGCTAAAGTTGACGCGCGCCGCCGTCAGCTCGGCCACGCACTGGGTCAGGCTGTCGCTTTCGCGCAGCACGGCCGTGCGCGTTCCGTCGGTGATCGGCCGGTCGATCAGCCCGTTCCCCAGCGGCGCGCCAGGGCCGGACGGAACCGGATGGGGCGCGGGCCGGTCGGGCAGCATGGGGCTGCACCCCGCCAGAAGCAGCAGGGCGGCGGTCAGGGCGCGGGTCGGACGTCGGTGGCGGGCGATCATCGGCGGGAGGCTAGCTGATTCCCGGCCGCCCAGGGCTTCACGAGCACGACAGTCCTCCCCTTTCGTCATCCTCCGGCAAGCGGCGAAGCCGCGCAGACCGGGGGACCCAGCGGCGCGCGAAAGCGCGACACTGTCGGAAGCGTGTTGCAACATCGCCCTGCGGGCGCCGCTGGGTCCCCCGGTCGCCCCCCGCCTTCGCGGGGGTCGCCGGAGGATGACGAAAGATGGAGAGAGAAAAAGGGCGGCTCTTTCGAACCGCCCCTTGTTTCGTATCAGCTATCCAGGAAGGATCGCAGCTTCCGCGACCGCGAGGGGTGCTTCAGCTTGCGCAGGGCCTTGGCCTCGATCTGGCGGATGCGTTCGCGGGTGACGCTGAACTGCTGGCCGACTTCTTCCAGCGTATGGTCGGTGTTCATGCCGATGCCGAAGCGCATGCGCAGCACGCGTTCCTCGCGCGGCGTCAGCGACGCCAGCACACGGGTGGTGGTTTCGCGCAGGTTCGACTGGATGGCGGCGTCGATCGGCAGGACGGCGTTCTTGTCCTCGATGAAGTCGCCCAGGTGGCTGTCTTCCTCGTCGCCGATGGGCGTTTCGAGGCTGATCGGCTCCTTGGCGATCTTCAGAACCTTGCGGACCTTCTCCAGCGGCATGGCCAGCTTTTCGGCCAGCTCTTCCGGCGTCGGCTCGCGGCCGATCTCGTGCAGCATCTGGCGGCTGGTGCGGACGATCTTGTTGATCGTCTCGATCATGTGGACCGGGATGCGGATGGTCCGGGCCTGGTCGGCGATCGAGCGGGTGATCGCCTGACGAATCCACCAGGTGGCGTAGGTGCTGAACTTGTAGCCGCGGCGGTACTCGAACTTGTCGACCGCCTTCATCAGACCGATGTTGCCCTCCTGGATCAGGTCCAGGAACTGCAGGCCGCGGTTGGTGTATTTCTTGGCGATGGAGATGACCAGGCGCAGGTTCGCCTCGACCATTTCCTTCTTGGCCTGACGGGCCTCGCGCTCGCCCTTCTGCACCGTCTGGACGATGCGGCGATAGTCGTCGATCGGCAGGCCGGCTTCGGTCGCCACGGCGGCGACGTCGGCGCGGATCTGGGCGATCTGGGCGGCTTCGTTCTCGCTGAACTTGGTCCAGCGGACGCCCATTTCCTTGACGCTCTCGGACCAATTGGGGTCCAGCTCGCGGCCGAAATAGGCCTTGAGGAACTCGGGGCGCGAAATGCCGTAGCTGTCGGCCAGACGCAGCAGACGCCCCTCCAGACCGATCAGGCGCTTGTTGATCGCATACAGCTGCTCGACCAGGGCCTCGATGCGGTTGTTGTTCAGCTTCATCGTCTTCAGACGATCGCTGATGGCCGTGGTCAGGCTCTCATAGGCCTTGTGGTCCTTGGCGGTCAGGATCTCGCCCTTCAGACGGGCCTCGACCAGCTTGTCCTGCAGCTTGCGGAAGGCGCCGAAGTCGGACGCGATCGCGTCCAGCACTTCCATGACGCCGTCGCGCAGCTCGGCCTCCAGGGCCGAGATCGACATGCCGCCGCCGTCGTCGAAATCATCGTCGTCGTCGTCTTCGCCCTCGGGCTTGTCGGCGGAGGGTTCGGCAGGCTCTTTTTCGACGACCTCGCCGGCGGGCGGCTGGTTATGCGGCAGCGACGACGGGTTCAGGATGCCGTAGGTGGCGTCCAGGTCGATGACCTCGCGCAGCAGAATGCGGTTGTTCGCCAGTTCGTCGCGCCACACCATGATGGCCTCGAACGTCAGGGCGCTTTCGCACAGGCCCGAGATCATGGCGTCGCGGCCGGCCTCGATCCGCTTGGCGATGGCGATTTCGCCCTCGCGGCTCAGCAGTTCGACCGAACCCATTTCGCGCAGATACATGCGCACGGGGTCGTCGGTGCGGTCATAGGCGGCCTTGGCCGGAGTCTCGGCGACCGAGGTTTCGGCGGCGGCGGCCACGTCGGTGCCCTGGGCCTCGGCCGCGTCTTCTTCGGCCTCGACGACGTTGACGCCCATTTCGGACAGCATGGCCAGGGTGTCCTCGATCGCGTCGGGGGTCACCTCTTCGGACGGCAGAACCTTGTTCAGCTCCTCCATCGTCACATAGCCGCGCGCCTTGGCCTGTTTGATGAATTTCTTGACGCCGGCGTCCGTCAGATCGAGCAGGGGCCCGTCGGTGTTGGTTTCGGCTTCCTGCGTCTCGGTCTGCGCACTCATTCAGTCTTCTCCGGCCAGCGGGGGTGATCAGTCCCCATGGCGTAATAACGTGTGGCGAGGTCGTTTGTTACGAACCCGCGCTGTCTTCCCAAATCGTTCCGGCTTTGATTGCGCGACTCAGCACATCCCGCTCGGCTTTCAACCGACGGAATGCGTCATCCTGCCCCGGCACGCCACGCGCCGACGACAGAGCGTCTTCCAGGGCGGCGACACGCGTAAGCGCGTCGAACGCCTGCAACCAACGGGTCCTCGCCTCGCCGAGGGGCTTGTCTGCAGCCAGGAATGGCGCGCCGGACTTTGCCGCCGCCTTCTCGACCTCGCGCATCAAGGCATCATGACCCGATTGCGCCAGATGGCGACGTAAGGCCGCTGTGTCAAGGCTTTGGCCCGAGAACCTGAGCCGAACCAGCTCCTGCGCCAGCCCGTCCAGGGCGCGATCGCCAAAGCCGTGCCGGGCGATATCCTCCAGCCGGTCGTCCATCCGTTCGGGGTCATCCACGGCGCCGTGGGCCAGGGCGGCGGCGACAGGCTCGATCGAGCGGGACAGGGCCTGCATCGCCTGGGCGCCCTCGACCGTCTGACCCTGCAAGGGCGGGGGGCCGGGACGCCAGCGCCCGCCAGGGCCGACCTGCCCTCTACCCGCCTGGGCCGGTCGCTGCATCTGCTGGCGTGGGAACAGGGCGTCAAACCTGTCGAACAGGTCGCGGCGGTACTGTTCGGCCAGATCCTTGTCCTGAATGGCTCCCGCCGCCTGGCGCAGACGGCCCTTCAGCCCGGCCTTGCGTTCCGGCGTGTCCAAGGGCTCGGCCTCGGCCTCTCGCCGGAACAGCACCTCGACGAAGGGGCGGGTGTCGTTCAGCGCCTGTCGCAGGGCGGGCGCGCCCTTGTCGCGCAGGATGTCGTCGGGATCCTGGCCCCCGTCCAGCAGGGCGAACCGGAACGACCGGCCGGACTTCAGCAGTGGCAGCGCCCGTTCGATGGAGCGATAGGCGGCCCGCAGCCCCGCCGCATCCCCGTCGAAGCACAGCACCGGCTCGGCCGAGACCCGCCACAGCCGCTCCATCTGTTCTTCCGTCAGGGCCGTGCCCATCGGCGCGACGGCCGGCAGGCCCGCGCGCTGGCAGGCGATGACATCCATATAGCCTTCGACGACGATGATCCCCTGCTCGCCCCGGCTTTCGGCGCCCAGGATGCGGCGCGCCTCCGGCAGGCCGTACAGGGTCGCGCCCTTGTGAAAGAGCGGGCTTTCGGGGCCGTTCAGATATTTGGCGCGGTCGTCCGGGTTCATGGCCCGGCCGCCGAAGCTGACGATGCGGCCCCGCGCATCCAGGATCGGGAACATCAGCCGGTCGCGGAACCGGTCATAGGGCTGGCCCCCGCCTTCCGGCGCGATCAGCATGCCCGCCTCGACCAGATCGCCCGGCCGGGCGCCGCGCTGGACCAGCGCCGCCTTCAACCCCTCGCGGTCATTGGGGGCATAGCCCAGGCCGAACCGCTCCCACTGATCCTCGGGCAGGCCGCGTCGCTCCAGATACTCGCGCGCCGCCTTGCCCGCCGAGCGGCGCAGGTTCGCCGCGAACCATTTCTGGGCCAGGTCCATCCAGTCGGTCAGGCCCTGCTTCCGCGCCTCGCGCTCCGCCGCCTGGGGGTCTTCGGCCGGCAGTTGCATGCCCGCCTCGCCCGCCAGCCGCTGCACCGCCTCGACAAAGCTGAGACGCTCCGTCTCCTGCAGGAAGCTGATGACGTCGCCGTGCTTGCCCGAGCTGAAGTCGTGGAAGAAACCCTTGTCGTCATTGACGAAAAACGACGGCGACTTCTCTTTCGAGAAGGGGCTGAGGCCCACATACTCGCGCCCCTGACGCTTGAGCTTCACCGTCCGCCCGATGATGTCGGACGGCCGAAGGCGGGCCTTCAGTTCTTCAATAAAGCGATCGTCAAAGCGCAAGGCGGCGGTCCGGGGGTGAGCCTTTCACCCTAGCGCGGCCCGTCGCCACTGTCGTCAGGCTCGCATCGATTCCGCGAACCGGTTGAACAGATACAGGCTGTCGGTCGGTCCGGGCGAGGCCTCGGGGTGGTGCTGGACGCTGAACACCGGTTTGTCCTTCAGCGCGATGCCGCAATTGGTGCCGTCGAACAGGCTGACATGCGTTTCGACCACGGCCTCAGGCAGGCTGTCACGGTCCACGGTGAAGCCGTGGTTCATCGACACAATCTCGACCTTGCCCGTCGTCAGATCCTTGACCGGGTGGTTCGCGCCGTGGTGGCCCTGATCCATCTTCACGGTCCTGGCGCCCAGGGCCAGGGCCAGCATCTGGTGGCCCAGGCAAATGCCCATGATCGGCTTGCCGCTGGCGACCAGCTTTTTGATCTCGGGCACGGCGTATTCGCCGGTCGCGGCCGGGTCGCCCGGTCCGTTGGACAGGATCACACCATCCGGATTGCGCGCCAACACGTCTTCGGCCGAGGTTGTCGCCGGAACTACGGTGATCTTCGCGCCGGTCGAAGCCAGGGCGCGCAGGATGTTGCGCTTCACCCCGTAGTCGATGACCACCACCGACTTGTCGGTCGCCGCGATACGCGGATAGCCGGCGGGCCATTCCCACACGCCCTCGTCCCATTCGAACGACTGCAGGGTCGAGGCGTCCCTGGCCAGGTCCAGGCCGACCAGGCCGGTCCACGCCTTCGCCTGGGCGACCAGGGCGTCCAGGTCGAATTTGCCGTCGGGGTCGTGGGCGATGACCGCGTGCGGCGCGCCCTTGTCGCGGATGATCTTGGTCAGGGCGCGGGTGTCGACGCCCGACAGACCGACGACGCCCCGCCGCTTCATCCAGCCGTGCAGGTCGCCCCCCGACCGCCAGTTGGCCGGATCGGTCGGCAGGTCGCGGAAGATGGCGCCGCGCGCCGAGGTTCCCGAGCCGTCGCCGATCTGTTCCACATCCTCGACGTTCACGCCGACGTTGCCGACGTGGGGAAAGGTGAAGGCGAGGATCTGGCTCATGTAGGACGGGTCGGTCAGGATTTCCTGATAGCCGGTCATGGCGGTGTTGAAGACCACCTCGCCCAGGGCCGCGCCGGTCGCGCCCACGCCGACGCCTTGCAGAACGGTTCCATCCGCCAGCGCCAGAACGCCGGTCACACCAGGGAGAAGGGTCTTCGTCATGGCGTGGCTCCTACAGGCGAATACGGGCGGACAAACGGCGGCGTCGTTAAAGAGATGAGGCGGCGGGGTCAACTCGCGCCCTGTCGCGGCGCCGGACCCATAGCCAGGCGACGCTGGTCACAGCGAAGAAAATGATCGTCGGCAGGATGTATCCACCCGCCGCCGCAGCGACCGCGGAAAACGAAAAGATGACCCCGACCGCCGCCAGCGCGCGCCAGCCTGCTTTCGACGTCAGTCGCCAAAGGGTGATCGAACACAGGGCATAGAGGCTGATCGTCAGCACCGAGGTCACGCCGATCAGCACGCCGAACTGCTGGCCCAGGGTCGGCTGGATGCTGGCCACGATCATCAGGCTCATCAGGGCGCCGTTGATCAGCGGATTGGTCAGCGGCAGGCGACCATCGCCGCCGAACCAGCGCGGCAGCCAGCCGGCCTCGGCCGCGCTGCGCGCCGTTTCGCCGCCCAGCATGGTCCAGCCGGCGATGGTGCCTGTCGCCTTGATGACGGCGCAGGCGGCGACCAGTCCGGCCACCGACGACCCCATCACCCGCGCGGCCAGGTCGGCATAGGGGCTGGTGGACTGGGCCAGGACATCGGCGGGAATGACGCCGAACACCGCCACGCTGGCGGCCAGATAGACGACGAAGGCCAGGGCGACGCCGCCCAGGCTGGCGCGGGCCACGTCGCGGGCCGGATCCTTGACCAGCCGCGACAGCACCGCCGCGCTTTCGACCCCGAGGAAAGCCCAGAAGATGACGACTAGCGAGGCCGGCACGGTCGCCGTCAGAGGCGCGCCCGACGGGCTCCATGAGGCGGCGAAGACGTCGGAATCAAAGGCGATCGCCCCGGCGACCACCGCCAGGACGATCGGGATAAGGCCCAACCCCAGCGTGACCGCCCCGAACCGCGCCGCCGTCCGCGCGCCCGCCGCATAGGCCGCCGTGGTCACCCAGATCAGCGCCAGATTGCTGACCGCGCTCCAGATCGGCTCCTTCAGCGCGGGAAAGAAGAAGGCCAGATAACCGGTGCCCGCCACGGCCACGGCGACGTTGCCGGTCAGGCAGGCGGCCCAATAGGCCAGCGCCGTCTGATAGCCGACGAACCGCCCCATGCCGCGCCGGGTGAAATCCGACAGTCCATCGGCGTCCGGCTGCATCCGGCCCAAGCCGCCGAACACCGCCGCCAGGGTGATGGCCCCCAGCCCGCAGATCAGCCAGCCGATGATGCTGGACGAACCCGTCGCCGCCAGCGTCGTCGGCAAGAGATAGACGCCCGAGCCGATCATGTTCCCGGCCACCACCAGGGCGGCCAGACCCCAGCCGATACGGCGGTGCGGCAGAGGAAGGACGTCGGTCTGGCTCATGACCGACGCCATAGCGTCAAATGCGGCGGTCGTCGCGCCCCTTGAACGTCAGAAAGTCAGCAGCCCTTGGCCATCGACAGATCGGTCAGGTGATCGGCGCGGTTCATCACCGGCATCAGTTGGTCCGTGCGGGCCTGGACATCGAGCATCATGTCGTCGATGTCGCTCATCATATTCTGTTGTTCCTGCGCGGCGGCGGCCCGCTGGGCCATGCCGGCCACGCTTTGAGCCGCGCCCAGGGCCAGGCCAGCCCCCGGGACGAAGGCAGCGGCCAGGCCGCCCAGGCTCATGGCCGTCGAAACGCCCTGCTGCGCTTGCAGACTGCTCATGCGCGAGCGGCTCATATCCATGGCCCGCTGGGACATGGCGTTCTGCATCGCCATCATCTCGCCGTTCAGGGCGTTGGCTTCGGCGATCAGCGCCTCGCAACTCATCTGGCTGTCACCGGCCCTCACGACCTGGAAGGGCACGTCAACCGCCGCGGCAGGTGCGTCGGCCACGCTCGCAGGCGCCGCGACCGGCGTCGCCTGCACCTCGACGGGTGCGTCCTGAGCCATGGCGTTCGCTGTTACGGCCATCGCCGCCATCATGCCAAAGATCACTTTTTTCATCGGATAATCCACCGTATTCAACCGGCGCGATCCGCCAAGAAAGCTCTGTCATGCTCATCACTACAGTCGGCCTCGATGCCGACGACACGCTCTGGCACAACGAGACGATCTTCCGTCTCACGCACGCACGCTTTGTGGAACTGCTGGCTGAACACGGCGACCGGGATGCGATAGAGGCCCGGTTATTTGCGACGGAGCAACGGAACTTGCGCCTCTACGGCTATGGCGTGAAGGGCTTCACCCTCTCGATGATCGAGACCGCAATGGAACTGACCGAGGGACAGGCCCCCGCGCCTGTCGTGCGCGAAATCCTCGCCGTCGGGCGTGAAATGCTGGCCCATCCGGTCGAAACCCTGCCTGGCGTCGATGAGGTCGTGGCAGAACTGGCCGAACGCTATCGCCTGGTCCTGATCACCAAGGGCGACTTGATGGATCAGGAGCGAAAGCTGGCGGCCTCTGGCCTGGGCGACTTGTTCGCAGCGGTTGAGATCGTGTCAGAGAAAGATCACTGGACCTATGAACGGATATTCGCCCGCCACGGCACCGGGCCGACCGAGGCCGTCATGGCCGGCAACTCCATGAGATCCGACGTTCTCCCAGCCATCGAGGCCGGGAGTTTCGGCGTCCACATTCCTTACCATGTCACCTGGCAGCACGAACTGGCCGACGCGCCCGAAGGCCACCCGCGCTATGTCTCGCTTAGTCGGATCGGCGAACTGCCTGACTGGATCAGAGCGATCGAAGGCTAGCAGGATTTGTTCTTCGCAATCGCCTTCAGGTGATCCATGCGCTTCTCCAGGTTACGGAGTTGCCCCGCCTCGCCCTGGCCAAGAACGTTCTGGATGTTGCTCATCAAGCCGCCTGCCTGATCGGCGGTGGCCAGCATCTGGGCCGCACCCACCGCCAGACCTGCGCCCGGAATAAAGGCTGCGGCGATGCTGCCCAAGGATAACATGGAGCCCAACCCTCGTCGCTGCGGCTGCGGCTGCGTCGCCCCCTGCAGCGGAACCCCTTCGGCGATGGCGAAAGCCTGGATATTCAAGGCGTTGATCTCGGTCGTCAACGCGTCGCAGCTCAAGGCCTCGTCCCCGCTCCGCGCGATTTCGAACTTGTCCGAGGCGGACCCGGCAGTGGCGGCTGCATCCTGGGCGATGGCCCTGGCCGCAGTTTCCGCGGCGGTGGGGGGGTCTTGCGCCAACGCCGCACACGGCAGCATGGCGGAACACAGCAGAACGGCGATCAGGCGTGTAGGCTTCATGTCGATCCTCACCAGCTAACTACGGTAACGGCGATACCTTGCCGTCACGCACCACCTGTGCGGGAAACCTGCGACCAGGATTCGACCGGTCCTTGGCGGGCGTTGGCACCTGGACGGCCTCGAGCACCGACCGAATAGTCCAAAAAAGGGCGGCCCATGGGACCGCCCCTTCTGCCATGTGCCCGCGCCTCAGAAGCTGGCGCGAATCCCGCCGAAGAACTGCCGCCCATACAGATCATAGGTCGATGACGCGCCGTTGCCCGTAAGGCCGTACGGCATCTCCTTGTCCGTGATGTTGTTCACGCCGGCGAACAGTTCGATCCCCTTGGCGATCCAGGGGGCATTGTCGATCCGGTAACGCACCACGAAGTCGTGGTAGGTCTGGGCCGGGACATAGGCCGGGAAGGCGTTCTCCTCGGTGTTCACGCCCGGCGTCGGCGTGACATCAAACCGAGCGACGCGATCCTCGTATCGGGTGGCCCAGGTCAGGGCCAGCGGTCCGTTCTGCCATGTCAGGCGGGATTTGAACGACCATTCCGGATCACCGATCTCGCCCTGTTCGACGTCGATTTCGTCGGGTCGATCAGCGAAGGCGAAGAAGTTGAGCTCCTCCAGCTTGTTCGCCGTCAACACCCCGGTCAAACGACCACGCAGGCCGCCGAACATGGCCGGATTGGCCTCGGCGATTTCTTCCAGATTGCGCGTGTAGGCCAGTTCGAAATCCCACCCCCTGGTCGTCAGGGCGGCGGCGTTGATGAAGGTCGTCTCGATGAAGTCGATGTTGCTGTCCGCGCCGCGCGTAAACAGCGAACAGAAGCTGGGATCCAGGCCGCCGCTGGCGTCGTAGCAGTTGTCGATGATGTCCTGGGCGCCCACCAGCGAGATCGCATTGTCGATCTGGATGTCATAGTAGTCGGCGGTGAAGCTCAGCCCGCGAACCCAGCGCGGTTGCAGCACGACCCCCGCAGTCCAGCTCTTGGCCTCTTCGGCCTCAAGGTCCGGATTGCCGCTCGAGAATCCTTCGATCGAGGCGTTGGTGTTCGAGTTGAAGTTTGCAGGCACTCCCGCTGCGGCGCAGTTAGCCGCGCGGTCCGGATCCAGATCGATGTTATCGACATCGCAAGGATCTGTAACCGAGAAGAAACCGGCCGATGACGGCAGGAACGCCTCGGTGATGTTCGGGGCCCGCACTGCCCGCGAATAGGTGCCGCGGAAGGTGATGTCGCGAACCGGGGCGTAGATGGCGCCGACCTTCCACGCCTCGGCCCCGCCGACCGTCGAATAGTCCGCGTAGCGATAGGCCCCGTCGATCGACAGGCGATAGGCCCAGGGCAGGTCCGCCAGCAGGGGCGCGTTGAACTCAAGGAAACCTTCGGTGACGTCGAACTCGCCATAGGCGTCAGGCTGCGGCGCCGTATCCGACAGGCCCGACTTCACGAACGGGTCGTTGATGTTCTCGCTGGTTTCCTTGCGGTATTCGAAGCCTCCGGCGAAGGCGACCGGCCCGCCCTGCAGATTGAAGAATTTCGACGTGTCGAAGTTGAACAGGCCGGACAGCACCTCCTGGGTGATGGTGTGGGTCCGGATCGAGTCATGGCTGACATAGTCGATGGCCGAGGCCGTGTTCTGACGACCGAACGGATTGAATGGCACGCAGGTGTCGCTGGTCAGGCCCTCGGGGGCCTCGTAGCCGTCGTACTGGGCCGAGGGGACGTTGACCCGGCACTGGATGGAGCCATCCGGCGCCACCACGGAATCGATGGCGGCGGCATAGTTGCCGGGGATCAGGGTGCCGCTACCCCTGAACTCGTTCCGGGTTTCACCGTAGTTGTAGGACAGGTCCCATTTGAAATCGGCGAAGCCCGTTTCCAGATCGCCACGCAGGCCGGCCACGGCCCGGTAGGTCTCGCGCGTGATGTCGTTGCGGCGAACGCCCACGTCCTCGTTGAAGCGGCCAAAGGTGATGTCGCGGCCCGCGACCACGGCCGCGATTTCGGGCGTGATGAAGGCGTTATCGGCTTCGATGAAATAGTCGCCGAAGGTGAAGGACGGCTGGACGAAATCCTCAATCTCGGACCGCACGTATTTGGCGTCCAGATAGGCCGTGATGTTGGACGTCAGATCATAGCGCAGGCGAATGTTCGTGCCGTAACGATCCGTCTTGGGGACCAGCACGATATAGTCGTCCAGCGCAGTGCAGGTCTCGCATTCATCGAACTGGCCGAAGGCGAAGCTGTTGGTGCCCAACCTCTGCGCCTGCGGCACCGGACTGCCGTCATTGGTCAACGCCGAGATGATGTCGAAGGTGTTCCAGTCCAGGATCACCCCGTTTTCGTCCAGATAATCGGTCAGGACATTGGGCACCGTGATGCGGTTGGGAATGCCGTCCGCCGGACCGGTGTTCGCCGGATTGACGATCGTGCCCCAGTTCTTGAGCGCGCCGATGTCGCTGGCCAGGACCTGATCGGAATGGTCGTAGAACAGGGTCGCGGTGACATTCCCGCGGCCCGAGTTGAAGTTCCGGCCATACAGTCCGTTGATCGCCCATTCGCGGCCGTCACCCGACTCGGCGCCCGACCCCTGAACCGTGATCTCGCCGCCTTCGAAGTCGTCCTTGAGGATGATGTTGACCACGCCCGTGACGGCGTCCGAGCCATAGACGGCCGAGGCGCCGCCCGTGATCACCTCGACCCGATCGACCAGGGCAGCGGGAATGGCGTTCAGATCGACCGCGGCGTTACCGGCGTCACCCCCGACGTGCCGCTTGCCATCTATCAGCGTCAGGGTTCGCGCAGCGCCCAAGGACCGCAGGTTGGCGAAATTCAATCCGCCTGAATCGCCGAAGCTGTCGGAGTTGCCCCGCACGGTGTCGTTGGCGCTCAACGCCGGCAGTTCTGCGATGATGTCGCCCAGATTCTGGGTCCCGGCCGTTTCAATCGCCTCGCGCGACACCGTCGCCACGGGGGTCGGTTGTTCCAGATTCGGGCGCGGAATCCGCGAGCCCGTGATCACAACCTCCTCGATTTCCGTCGGTTGCGATTGCGGCGTCTCCTGCGCCCAAGCAGAATCCGCAAAAGCCAACCCCGCCACCCCGACAAAACCGGCCAGAACGGTGGTATTCATCAAACCCTGCCGCTTCTCGATCATCGCACCGCGATCCCTTTGCTAAGCTTCACCACATTCCACCCAATCGCATACCGGTGATATAGTCACATGTGACTATTATATCTGACATCGATATGTCGATTACTCGCCACAATTACCCCAATTGAAGCGAAACTTTGTCACACAAGAATGAATACATCGCGTCGCACGGAAACCTTGCCGAGAGGGGCTTCCCTCTCTAAACGGGCCGCTTAACCGACAACCCGAACGGATCGGCCGTGGGCGACGCCTGCGTCCGGCTTTTCGCGCGCGTGGAGACCACCGCCCTGGACAGTCATGATGAAAGAGACGCCATGGTGCGCGCCGCCCTGCTGGAGCAGGGCGACAGCGGGATCACGCCGCGCCATATGCTGTTCTTTTTCAATGGCGATGATGCGGGGCTGGGCGATCTGAACGAGGTCGCGCGCCGCGCCGGCTATCTGACACGCGGGGATGAGGAATCCCTGGTGCTGGAGACGACGATTCCGGTCGACGAGGCGTCCTTCGCGCCTGTGTCGGCCATGATGCAATCCTGGGCCGCGGCCTTTCAGCTGGACTATGACGGCTGGGAGTGCGCGGTCGTGACGAACTGAGTAGACGCCGATGCCCAAGCGCACAGACATCCAGTCCATCCTGATCATCGGCGCCGGCCCGATCGTGATCGGTCAGGCGTGTGAGTTCGACTATTCGGGCGTTCAGGCCTGCAAGGCGCTGAAGGCCGAGGGCTACCGGGTCATCCTGGTGAACTCCAACCCCGCCACGATCATGACCGACCCGGAAGTGGCCGACGCCACCTATATCGAGCCGATCACCCCCGCCTTCGTCGAGAAGATCATTGCGAAAGAGCGGCCCGACGCCCTGCTGCCGACCATGGGCGGCCAGACCGCGCTGAACACGGCTCTGGCGCTGGACGCCTCGGGCACCCTGGCGAAATACGGCGTCGAGATGATCGGGGCCAAGGCCGACGTCATCGACAAGGCCGAGGATCGTCAGAAATTCCGCGACGCCATGGACAAGCTGGGCCTGGAGTCGCCCCGCAGCCGCGCCATCCACAAGATCGAGGAGGCGGACGAGGCCCTGGCCTTCGTCGGCCTGCCGGCCATCGTCCGGCCGTCCTTCACCCTGGCCGGGACCGGCGGCGGCATCGCCTATAACGTCGAGGAGTTCCACGAGATCGTGGAGCGCGGCCTGGACCTGTCGCCGACCACCGAGGTGCTGATCGAAGAGTCGGTGCTGGGCTGGAAGGAGTACGAGATGGAGGTCGTCCGCGACACGGCGGACAACTGCATCATCATCTGCTCGATCGAGAACATCGATCCGATGGGCGTCCACACCGGCGACAGCATCACCGTGGCCCCGGCCCTGACGCTGACGGACAAAGAATACCAGTTGATGCGGACGGGCTCGATCAACGTCCTGCGCGAGATCGGAGTCGAGACAGGCGGCTCGAACGTCCAGTGGGCCATCAATCCTGCCGACGGCCGCATGGTCGTGATCGAGATGAACCCGCGCGTGTCGCGGTCCTCGGCGCTGGCGTCAAAGGCCACCGGCTTCCCCATCGCCAAGGTCGCCGCACGCCTGGCCGTCGGCTATACGCTGGACGAGCTTCAGAACGACATCACCCAGGTCACCCCGGCCAGCTTCGAGCCGTCGATCGACTATGTCGTTATCAAGATCCCTCGTTTCGCCTTCGAGAAATACCCGGGCTCCGAGCCGCACCTGACCACGGCCATGAAGTCGGTCGGCGAGGTCATGGCCATCGGCCGCACCTTCCAGGAATCGATGCAGAAGGCCCTGCGCGGGCTGGAAACCGGTCTGTCCGGTTTCGACGACATCGAGATCGAGGGCGTGACCGAGATGGAGGACGAATCCTCCATCCGCGCCGCCGTCGTCAGGGCGCTGGGCCAGCCGACGCCCGACCGCATCCGCGTCATCGCCCAGGCCTTCCGTCACGGTCTGTCGGTCGAGGAGGTCCATGCCGCCTGCTCGTATGAGCCGTGGTTCCTGCGCCAGATCGCCGACATCGTCCGCACCGAGGGTCACGTCCGCGTCCAGGGCCTGCCGACCGAACCGACCGCCTTCCGCAAGCTGAAGTCCAAGGGCTTCTCGGACGCCCGACTGGCGACCCTGACCGGCAAGACCGAGGCCGAGGTGCGCAAGGCCCGTCGCAGTCTGGACGTCCGCCCGGTGTTCAAGCGCATCGACACCTGCGCCGCCGAGTTCGCCAGCGCCACGGCCTATATGTATTCGACCTATGAGACCGGCGCCCTGGGCCAGGTTCCCGAGTGCGAGGCCGAGCCGTCGGACAGGAAGAAGGCCATCATCCTGGGCGGCGGGCCCAACCGGATCGGTCAGGGGATCGAGTTCGACTACTGCTGCTGTCACGCGGCCTTCGCCTTTGCGGACATCGGCGTCGAGTCGATCATGGTCAACTGCAACCCCGAGACCGTCTCGACCGACTACGACACCTCCGACCGTCTGTATTTCGAGCCTCTGACCGAAGAGGACGTGCTGGAGCTGATCGACGTCGAGCGTTCGAAGGGCGAGCTGATCGGCGTCGTCGTGCAGTTCGGCGGCCAGACCCCGCTGAAGCTGGCCCACGCCCTGCAAGAGGACGGCGTGCCGATCCTGGGCACCAGCGTCGACAGCATCGACCTGGCCGAGGACCGCGAGCGGTTTCAGCGCATGTTGCAGGACATCGGCCTGATGCAGCCGCCGAACGGCCTGGCCCGCAGCGCCGAAGAAGCCGCGCAGAAGGCCGAGGAGGTCGGCTATCCGGTCGTGCTGCGCCCCTCATACGTGCTGGGCGGACGCGGCATGATGATCGTCCATGATCGTGAGCAACTGGACCGCTATGTCCATGAGGCCATGCGCGTCTCGGGCAGCGATCCCGTCCTGATCGACCACTATCTGAACCGCGCCACCGAGGTGGACGTCGACGCTCTGTGCGATGACGAGACGGTCTTTGTCGCCGGCGTGCTGGAACATATCGAGGAAGCCGGCGTCCACTCGGGCGACAGCGCCTGTTCGATGCCGCCCTTCTCGTTGCGGCCCGAGATCGTGGACGAGCTGAAGCGCCAGACCGAGGCCATGGCGCGGGCCCTGAAGGTGCGCGGCCTGATGAATGTGCAGTTCGCCATCGAGGAGCCGCACAGCGCCGCGCCGCGTATCTTCGTGCTGGAAGTGAACCCGCGCGCCAGCCGCACGGCGCCCTTCGTGGCCAAGACCATCGGCCAGCCCATCGCCGCCATCGCCGCCAAGGTCATGGCGGGCGTGCCGCTGGCCTCCTTCGGCCTGGCCGACAAGCCGCATGACCATATCGCGGTCAAGGAAGCGGTTTTCCCGTTCGCGCGCTTCGCGGGCGTGGACACGGTGCTGGGACCGGAAATGCGCTCGACCGGCGAGGTCATGGGTCTGGACTGGAAGCGGGACGGCGAGGCCGACATGGCCCCCGCCTTCGCCCGCGCCTTCGCCAAGTCCCAGATCGGCGGCGGCACCGTCCTGCCGACCGAGGGGACCGCCTTCGTCTCGGTCAAGGACGCCGACAAGCCTTTCATCCTCGAGGCCGTGAAAGCCCTGTTGGCCCAAGGGTTCGCGGTCATCGCCACCGGCGGCACCCACACCTATCTGAAGGACCAGGGGCTGGACGTCGGCTTCGTCAAGAAGGTGCTGGAAGGCCGCCCGAACGTCGTGGACGCGATGAAGAATGGTGAGGTTCAGCTGGTCTTCAACACGACCGAAGGCAAGCAGGCGCTGGCCGACAGCTTCTCGATCCGCCGCTCGGCGCTGATGATGAAGATCCCCTACTACACCACCGCCGCCGGGGCGCTGGCGGCGGCGCAGGGCATCGCGGCCATCAAAGCCGGCGAACTGGATGTCCGGCCGATCCAGGGCTACGCCTGAATTTGGAACCTCACCGGAATGATCCGGAATTGACGACGCCGCCGGGGGGACCCGGCGGCGTCCGGCCTCGCGAAGGGGCGAGGCCTGTCGCGCGACAACGGGGGATGTCCCCGCGCGACATTCCCTGGGACGGCGTTTACTCGCCGTCCTGAACCAGATCGCCCGGCTGCATGCCGACGGGGCAAGGGCCGACCCAGCGCGATTTGATGGCCATCTTGTGGGTCGAGGCGGGCTCGGCGTCGGCCGTGTTATCGATCGCCATTTCCAGGGTCATGATCTGCTCGGTCTGGCTGCCGACCATTGTGATGTTCGTCTTGGTGTGCACGCCCGACTGGACGCAAACGCCCGAGACCTTGAGGCCGCCACGGGCGCGGTCGACGGACTTGGTGCAGCCGGGCTGTTCGCCGAACAGCTGTTCGCGGGTTTCGGCGTCAAGCTCGGGGCCGACGCACATGCGGTTGGATTCGCCCTTTTCGTCGCCTTCCACATGGGTCGATTCCCACAGGCCAGCCTTGAAGATGGGCATGCCGGCGGGATCGAAGGACAGGTTGCTGGCAGTCGACGCGGTTTCACCGGCTTCGGCCTTGTCGGCGCCGGGGGCGGCGGTCTGATCGCCACAGGCCGACAGGGCCAGGACAGAGGCCAGAGTGATCAGGGAGGGGATTTTCATAGGTGCTTCCGAAGGTTGGAGGGCGGGCCCGAGGATTGCGGGACGCCATCGAGCCACGACACGGGGCGTAGATGGCGCCCCGTGTCGTGGCAGTCGGAATCCCCCGGCGCGCCGTTGGAGGGCGACACGCCATGGATCATCGTCATGACCCCTGAGTGTGCGATCAGCCACCGGTCTGCGACCGACATTCGACCAATAACGCCAGGATGCGACGGAGCGACGGGCTGGCAGGGCGAGGCCCGGCGCCCTACTGCGGAAGGATCGGATCGGGGGACGAATGGCGGTCAATCTGACGATGGCGTTGCTGCTGGCCGGGGCGGGGCTGCTGATCGGCAGCTTTCTGGCGCTGGTGTCCGTGCGGTTGCCGCTGGATGAGCCCATCGTGCTGAGCCGGTCGCGGTGCCGGGACTGCGGCCGGACCCTGTCGGCATGGCGGTTGATCCCGTTGCTGGGCTGGCTGGGCCAGCGGGGGCGATGCCGGGATTGTGGCTCCCCCATATCGGTTCGCTATCCGGCGATGGAGGCGGTGGCGGCAGGGATCGGCGTCTGGGCTGCCGTGAGCGCAGCCACGCCGGTCGAGGGGGTGATGCTGGCCATGCTGGGGTGGCAGTTGCTGCTGATCGCGGTGGTGGACGGCGAACATCAGTGGCTGCCCGACGTCCTGACGGCGCCGCTGTTCGTCACCGGACTGGCGGCGGCGTTGTGGCTGGGTCGCGCCGACTGGAGCGGCGCCCTGATCGACGCCGTGGCGGGCGCCGCCGTCGGCTTTGGCGGGCTGTGGCTGCTGGCGTGGCTGTATCGTCGGGTGCGGGGGCGAGAGGGATTGGGCGGGGGCGACCCGTTCCTGCTGGGCGCAGGCGGGGCCTGGGTCGGTTGGCTGGGTCTGCCCAGCGTTCTGCTGTGGGCGTCGGCGGCAGGGCTCAGCCTGATCGTGGCGCGACTGGCCCTGCGGCGGCCCGTCGGGCTTCAGGACCGGCTGGCGTTCGGGGTGTTTCTGGCGGCCGGGATCTGGCTGACGCGGCTGTATGGGCCGCTGGGCCTTTGAGGCGATTGCACTGCACTCCGCAGAAGAAAAGAGTGCAGTGCAGTGCAAGAGTCTAACTCCGGCGCGGTTCCAGATCCGCTGGGGTGAAGCCGGGCGCTTGAACATCCGGCATTGTAGCGCACGCCGGGGAGCCGTCCGGTCGATCGGCGCCGGAATAGCCGTCACCCTTGATTCATAACGCGATTTTCAGCGCCGTCATGATGGCCGGACGCCCCGGAGCGCGCCCTGGGCCTGAAGGGTGGCGTCGGCGTTTTCGGCGATGTTCAGGGCGGTGGCGGTGACGCCGTGCTGGCCCTCCAAGGTCTGCAGCCAGCCGAACAGGCCCGCCGAGGTCGCGCTTTCGACCGAAAAGCCCAGGGTGTCGCCCTCAACCTGGGTGGTGACGACCACGCCCGCCTCCTGCGCCGTCTGGCGCACGATGGCCTCGACATCGCCCAGCGGCAGGACCGCGCCGGGCGCCTGTCCCTTCAGTCGGGCAAGGCCGTCGTGAACGGCCGCCGCGCGGGTTCGGGCCGAACCCAGCCGGTCGGCGGCGTCCCCGCGCCATGACAGGGCGGGCGCAATCACGCCGTACCAGACCGCGAACAGGGCCAGCAGCAGGCCCAGGCCGCCCAGCATCCGCCGCTCGCGCATCGTGCGGCCCCGCCACGTCTCGATCAGGGGGTTGATGATGACGTTCATGTCGCCGCTCCCACAATCATGTCACTGACGATGCGGTCGCCGTCCTCGACCGTGCTCTGGTCGCGCAGGGACAGGCCCTGCCCGGCCGCCGCCTGTTTCAGGACTTCCAGATCGGAAGCGTTGGCATAGGTGACGGTGATGCGCAGTCCGCCGGGATCCAGCACCAGACTGTCCAGTTCAGCGCCATCAACCCGTTCCAGCGCCGCGAACAGGCGCGCGGCCGTGCCGGCTGAACCGCCGGAAGGCGGCGCCTCGGCCAGTCGCCGGGCCACCTCTGCGGCAGGGTCGGCGGTCGGGGGCGCGTCCGGCAGGGCCTGACGGACAGCGGCGCGCGCGGCGGCGTCGAGGCGGCGCGTCTGTATCTCGTCATGGCCGGCCTGGGCCAGAATGACCATCAGCGGCGACAGGATCACCAGTCCCGCAAGCGCGGCCGACCGTCGCCAACGGCCAGGCGTGGCGGGCGCGGCGCGGCGGGGGCCCGCCAGATTGACCGCCGGGTTCAGGGCGGCGGCGATCACCGCCCGCTCGACCGCCTCGGCCTCGGTCACAGGCTCGACCGCTCGCCCGTCAGCCAGAAGCTCCACCAGTTCGGCCTCTCCGCTGACCGCCAGCGACCGGCCTCGCAGGGCGGTGCGGGGGCCGAAGCGAATGGCGCTGAGGGCGGCGTCATCGTCGGGTTCGGGCGGGATCAGGCTGTCGGGCAGGATGGCGACAGGCGGGGCGCCCACATCCTCGGCCCAGGCGGTCCAGGCGGCGATCAGCGGGCGGGCGGCGAGGGCGACCAGACGGCCCTGCCCCTCGGTCGCCGGCCCGCCCAGGGCGACGGCGACGCGGTCGGGATCAACGGCCAGATCATCCCGCAGCGCCCAAGCGGCGGCGGCGGCGACCTGGGCGTCGCCCTTGCGTGGCAGATCCAGCCAGCGGACCAGAACGTCGGTTCCGGGCACGATCAGGACAGTGCGGACGGGCTCGCCCTCCAGCCGTTCGCCGGGCGCCAGCTGGCCGCGTTGCAGCACATGGCCGTCGCCGCCGACGATCAGCCAGGGCGAGGGCTGGCCCGCCTCGGCCAGCAACAGGATACGGGTTCGGCTCATTCGTCGGGTGTCCAGCGTTGGGCGACCGTGCGCAACCGGCCGTCGGAGCGTTGCTCCAGCAGCGAAGTGCGAACGATCCGCGCGCCGCCGAATTCGACGTCAGCGCGGAAGGTGAAATAGAGGGTGCGGACCGTGACCTGGTCCGAGGTCTCGGGCAGGCGATCCAAGGTGCGCAGGGCCGGCTGGGCCCAGAAGGCGTTGATGTCGCTCCAGCCGTCCGGCGGCGTCGCCTGGATCGCGCGGCGGGCGGCCGGCAGGCTGAGCCGCCCTTCGGTCAGCATGACCAGCAGGGGCGCCAGATCGGGCGTCAGGCTGTTGACGTTGACCGGCGACAGGTCGGCGATAGGCAAGGCGCAGACATAGGGGCGCAGGCGGGCATAGGCGGCGGAATCCACACCCCGCACGGCGCGCAGTTCGCTAACCTCGGCCAGCAAGGTTCCGGCGGTGCGGTAGGCGGGGTTCCGGGCGGCGTACAGGCTGTCCTCGCCGCCGCCGGGGCCGGGCGCGCCGTCCGCGTCGATCCAGTCGGCCAGCGCCTCGGCGATCTGGCGACCCTGCCCCTCGGGCACGCCGACCGTGCGGGCCAGGATGACGAACTGCTCGATCCCCAGGGCGCGGCGCTGGAACACGTCGCCGTGCCCCTCGACCACGCTGTTCAGGTTGAAACAGGTCTGGCCGTCGCGGATCGCGGCCTGGATCGACCCGCTCTCGATCGGGAAGGCGAAGACGCGGCCGTTCCATTGCGGATCGACCGGGGTCCGCACCGCGTCGGCGTCGTTCAAGCGGGCGATCTGGCGGCGGGCCAGGGTCTCGGCCCCCAGCGCATACCAGCGGGCCTGTGCGCCGCTCTCGGCGTTGGTGGTGCGGCGGATCGAGAAGCGCACGTCGTCCAGAATGGCCACGGCGATCACCGCCACCACCGCCACCAGCAGCAGGACGGTCAGCAGCGCGACGCCCCGGCGATCCCCACGATCCGGGCGCGCGCTCATCGCCCGGCTCCCACGAGGAACAGCTGGGTCATGGGGCCATAGCCGTCCAGCGTCAGGTCCAGACGCACGGCGTCGGGCAGCGGATCGTCCGAGCCGCCGACCCAGTCGGGCCGCTCCTGTCCCTCGTCGATGAAGGCGACGCGGGCGTTCGAGACGCCGCGGTACAGGACCTGCGGCGTCTCCCACCGGGCGCCGTCCAGCCGGGCGCGGAAGCGGCGCTCCAGACGGTTCTCGACGAGGCGGTATTCGACGGTCTGCATGGAGGCGCGGGGCGCGTCGCCGGGATTGCTCCAGCCCGCGCGGGTCAGGCGCAGCAGGGCGCCGTCCGCCTCCTGCCCCGTGGCCAGGGCGGTGAAGGCGCGCACGCCGCGCTCGTCGCGGGTGCGGCGGCCCGACGCCTGGGACAGGTCGGCGGCCAGCAGGGCGCGCAGCCGTTGCAGGTCGGCGGTGCGGTCGGACGCCGCCCTGACCGCCAGCCGGTTGTCGCTGGCCACCGCCAGCAGCGCCGCGCCTGCGCCCGCGATCAGGGCGAAGATCAACAGCGAGATCAGGACCTCGACCAGGGTGAAACCGGCGCGCGTCTTCATGACGTCGCGCTCCGGAACACGGTCAGCAGGGCGGCGGGGTCGGCGCCGTCAGCGACGCGGATATCGATGCGCAGAATCTCGGGATCGTCGGTGGCGACGACGCTGCGCGACCAGCGCCAGTCGCGGCCGGCCAGCGCGGTTCGGCCCTCGCCATCGGACGGCGGCCGGGGCGCGGTGACGGCCTCGACCGCCAGATTCTGGGCCACCACGCCGGCCAGGGTCCGCGTCTCGACCCGGACCTGACTGCGCGTGCTTTCGCCCTGAAGATTCAACAGGGCGACGGCCGCCAGGCTGAAGACGGCCAGCGCCACCAGCAGCTCCAGCAGGCTGAACCCGGACCGGTCGGCGCGGCGGCTCATGACAGGCGCACCTCGCCCGCCGCGTCCACGGTGACGCGCGCCGCGCCGCGCGGGCGGGTGATGCCGACGCTGACCGGATCGGCCGCGCCGATCACGTCGAAGACGATGCGGGCCGGCGCCTGCACTTTCGTGTCGGCGTCCCATGTGGTGGGCCGGAATGGGCCCTCGGACAGCGGTTTCCACGCCGCGCCGTCGAAGGCGGCGAAGCGATAGCCGTCGGCGTCGACCTCGACCGCGACGGGGCGATTGGTCAGCAGCGCCTCTTCGCGCGCGCGGATCAGGCGGGCGGCGAAGCGCTCGGCCTCGACCCCGACCGGCTGGCCCGGCGGCGGGGCGGTCAGCACCACGGCGGCGGCGGCCAGGCCGATGATGGCCACCACCAGCATCAGCTCCACCAGGGTGAAGCCGGCCCTGCGCCGGGGCCGATCAGCCCTGCCAGTTGCCGATGTCGGCGTCATTGCCCTCGCCCCCCTCGCGGCCGTCGGCGCCGAAGGACCAGATGTCGAACTGGCCGCCGTGCGCGCCGGGCTGGCGATACTGATACGGGTGGCCCCACGGGTCCTGCGGCAGGCGGCGGATGTAGCCGCCGTGGCGATAGCGGTCCGGATTGGCCAGGTCGGCGGGCGCCGCGACCAGGGCGTTCAGCCCGGCCCCGGCGTCGGGGAAGGTCAGATTGTCCAGACGATAGGTCTCGACCGCCTGCTCCAGCACGGCGATGTCGGCCCTGGCCTTGCCGATCATGGCGCGGTCCTGGCTGGGCAGGACGTTGATCGCCACCACCGTGGCCAGCAGGCCGATGATAACGACCACGACCATCAGCTCGACAAGGGTGAAGCCATCTCTTTTGCCGCTAGCGCGACGCGCGTGGCGCGGAGATTTTTGGGCGCTATCGCTCGCGGCGCGGCCGCTCGCTGCTTGAGCGCGTTGCGCGACATCTTGATGAGGAGTCGTTGGGGTCATGGCGGCTCTCATATTCAACCCATGGCCAGGGTGTTGATCTGAAGGATGGGCAGCAGGATCGACAGGACGATCATCGCCACCACGCCGCCCATGACGACGATGATCGCCGGTTCCAGCAGGCTGAGCATCACGGCGGTGAAGGTTTCGAACTCGCGTTCCAGATATTCGGCGGCGCGTTCCATCATCGGCTCCAGCTTGCCCGAGCCCTCGCCCGAGGCGGTCATGTGGACCAGGATCGGCGGGAAGACGTCGGCGCGGCGCATGGCGGCCGACAGGCCCCCGCCCTCGCGCACCGCCTCGGCCATGGCCTCGGTCGCCTGACGCAGGCGGCGGTTGGGCACGGTGCGGGCGGTGATAGTCAGCCCTTCCAGCACCGGCACGCCCGAGGCGATCATGGTGGACAGGGTGCGGGCCATACGGGCCGCGTGCAGGTCGCGGGTCAGCCGGCCCGTCACCGGCGCCTTCAGCAGCCAGCCGTCGAAGCGCAGGCGCAGGCCCGGATTACGCAGCGCCGCCGCCCCGCCGACTACGCCCAGACCGATCAGCAACACCACCAGCCAGCCCCAGCCGACCATCAGGTCCGACAGGCCGATGACCGCGCGGGTCAGCAGCGGCAGACTCTGGTTCATGCTCTCGAACTGATCCACCACCTTGGGCACTACCAGCACCATCAGGGCGGCGATGACGCCCAGCGCCACGACGGACAGGACGATGGGATAGATGAGGGCGGTCAGCACCTTTCCCTTCACCTGCTGCTCGCGCTCCAGCAGGTCGGCGAGGCGCGACAGGATCGGCGACAGGGCGCCCGAGCCCTCGCCCGCCGCGACCATGGCCCGGTACAGCGGCGGAAACGCCGCGCCCTGACGGCGCATGGCCTCGGACAGGCGATAGCCTTCCAGCACCCCGGCGTGGACACCGTTCAGCACGCGTTTGACGTTCGGCCGCTCGGCCTGCAGCGCGATGGTGCGCAGCGCCTCTTCCAGCGGGGTGACGGCGACCAGGGTCGCCAGCTGGCGGGTGATCAGGGTCAGTTGCTTGCCGCCCAGCTTCGCCCGGCCGGTCGCCTCGGCCGACGGAGCGGCGCCACCGCGCGAAGGCGCGACCTGCAAGGGCAGCAGGCGGCGGCGTTCCAGCTGGGCGCGGGCGGCGGCCTCGTCGGTCGCGGTGACGGCGCCGGAAACGGTGCGGCCCTTTGCATCGGCGGCGACATAGTCGAACACGGCCATCAGGCGACGGCCCCGGCGGTTTCGGGCGCGGTTTCCTGCCGGGTCACGCGGACCGCCTCCTCGACCGAGGTCAAACCCTGACGGACCAGATCGCGGGCGGACTGGAACAGGGTCGGGCGTTCGGCGAAGGCGATTTCGGCCAGCTCACTCTCGGTCGCGTCGGCGGCGATCAGGCGGCGGATGCGGTCATCGACGCGAACGACCTCATAGACGCCCATGCGACCGACATAGCCGGACTGGTTGCAGTGGGCGCAGCCGTGCGGGCGCCACACCGTCTCGCCTTCGCGCAGGCCCGCCAGACGGGCGGTGGCGGCGTCGGCGGGCTCGGCCGTCCGGCACTCGGAACACAGCCGCCGCACCAGCCGCTGGGCCACGATCAACCGCAGGGTCGAGGCCAGCAGGAAGGGCTCGACCCCCATGTCGCGCAGGCGGACCACCGCGCCGGTGGCGTCGTTGGTGTGGACGGTCGACAGCACCAGATGGCCGGTCAACGAGGCCTGAACAGCGATGGCCGCCGTCTCGGTATCGCGGATTTCGCCGACCATGACCACGTCCGGGTCCTGACGCAGGATGGCGCGCAGTCCGGCGGCGAAGGTCATGCCGACCTTGGTGTTGACCTGGGTCTGGCCGACGCCGTCGATGGCGTATTCGACCGGGTCCTCGACCGTCAGGATGTTGCGGGTGGCGTCGTTCAGCAGGGCCAGTCCGGCATACAGGCTGGTGGTCTTGCCCGAGCCGGTCGGGCCGGTGACCAGAATGACGCCGTTGGGTTCGGCCAGGGCGGCGCGGAAGTCGACCAGGGCGGCGGGCGTCATGCCCAGCGCCTCGAGCGACAGGCCGGCCTGATCCTTGTCCAGGATACGCAGCACCACCCGCTCGCCCGCCCGCGACGGCAGGGTCGAAACGCGCACGTCCAGCGTCTTGCCGCCCAGCGTCAGGGGGATGCGGCCGTCCTGGGGCACGCGCTTCTCGGCGATGTCCAGACGGGCCATGACCTTGACCCGCGACACCAGCAGGGGCGTGATGCGGGCGTTCAGGTTCAGCACCTCACGCAGCACGCCGTCGATGCGCATCCGCACCACCAGCGCCTGTTCATAGGGCTCGATATGGATGTCCGAGGCGCCGTTGCGCACTGCCTCGGCGATGACGCCGTTGATCAGGCGGATGATCGGCGCGTCGTCGGTCGTGTCCAGCAGATCGGCCGCCGCGGGCATGTCGTCGATCAGGCTGTCGAGGCCGGACGGCATGTCCAGATCGTCGGACGCCGCCAGTCCGTCGCCGCCATAGATGTCGGACAGGCGACGGTCGAACTCGGCCCGGGTCAGGCGCTGGATCGTCAGCGGACGGCCCAGCGCGCGGCGCGCCTCGACCAGCGCCAGAGGGTCCGCGCCGTCGCGCAGGCCGACCACGGCCAGATCGTCCTGGGTCAGGTCGAGCAGCACCACCCCGCGCGCGCGGGCGAAGGCATAGGGCAGCGAAGGATTGACCAGGGTGATCATGCGATCAGGGCTGGTCAGTCGCCGGGGCCAGCGGTGCGCCCGCGACCGGAGCGGCGGCGGCGACCGGGCCCGGCGGCGGCGCGTCGAGGGCCGACGGGGCGGCGGGCGGCTGGGTCCGCATATAATCGCGCAGCATGGCGTCCAGGCTGGGCTCCTCCTCCGGACGGACGCGCAGTTGCTCGTCCCGCATATAGCCCCAGCGGTCGGCGCTGACCCGCTGGGCGTCGCCCGCCGTGCGCACGATGGTGGGGCGGATGAACACCATCAGATTGGTGCGGCCGCGCTGGCGGCTGGTCGAGCGGAAAAGGGCGCCGACGCCGGGGATGTCGCCCAGGCCCGGCACCTTGTCGACGGCCAGACGCTCGTTCTGGTCCAGCAGACCGCCGGCCACGGCGATGTCGCCGTCGTCCAGGATCAGCGTCGTCTCCAGCTCGCGCTTGTTCAGCACCAGGTCCGAGGCGTTGGCGGTCAGGACGCCGTTGATGCTGCTGACCTCCTGACGCAGTTCAAGGGTGATCGAACCGCCGGCGTTGATCTGGGGTTTGATCTTCAGCTTGACGCCGATGTCCTGACGCTGGGTCGTGCGGAAGGGGTTGGAGTTGCCGTCCAGCAGGGTCTCGCCGGTCGTGATCGGCACTTCCTGGCCGACCAGGATGGTGGCTTCCTCGTTATCCAGCGTCATCAGCGACGGGGTCTGCAACAGGTTCGAGGCCTGGTCCGTCTTGGCCGCGTTGATGATGAAGCCGAACAGGCCGTCGCCGATGCGACCGCCACCGCCGCCGATGAAGCCATTGGCGCCCAGCAGGCTGTTGACCGCCGCGCGGCGCAGGGTGTCGCGCAGGGGGTCATCCTCGTCCAGATCGTTCGCCGCCGCGCCGCCGACGATGGGCAGCAGCGGTGTGGCGCTGTCGCTGTAGTTGGTCAGGCCGACCGGATTGCCGTCGGCGCCGGCCAGCAGCCACTGGACGCCAAGCTCCTTGACCGCATTGTCGGACAGTTCGACCACGATGGCCTCGATCAGCACCTGCTGGCGACGAACGTCCAGCTGGCGGATCACCTCGCTGACCATGCGCTGGGTCTCGGGCGAGGCCGAGATGACCAGGGCGTTGGCGCCCGCGAAACGGGCGATGCTGGCCTTTTGCCCCGGAACCGGGGCGGCCGGCGCCGCGGCCTCGGCGGGCGGAGCCGATCCGGCGGCGGGCGCGGCGTTGGCCGTGGCCGCAGTGATGGGCTGGCCCACCAGCTGTTGCAGAACCGGCAGAAGCTGCTCGGCGTTGGCGTGCTCCAGGAACACCACCTTCACATCGTCGGACGACAGGGCCCGACCGTCCAGATCGTCGATCAGGCCACGCACCCGCGCCACCGCCTGCGGGTCGCCGCGCAGGATGACGGAGTTGGAGCTGAGCACCGGCGTCACCGACACCATCCCCTGCCCCGGCTGGCCGCCCGGCGGGGCCAGAACCTGATCGATCACCTGGGCGATCTCGCGCGCCGAGGAGTGACGAAGCGTGACGACCTCGAACGACGCCCGATCCACGTCGATGCGCGCGATCAGGGCGCGGATGCGGCCCAGGTTGTCGGCGAAATCGGCCACCACCACGCTGTTGCCGACGGCGTTGGGCAGCACCTGTCCCTGGGCCCCGACCAGCGGACGGATGGTCTCGGCGGCCGAGGTCGCGTCGATGTGGCGCAGGGTGAAGACCTCGGTCGCGAACCGTTCGGCGCCGACGGTGGCGGGGCCCTGGGCGGCGCCCTGGGCCGGGCTGATGCGATAGGCGCCGGACGCGGTCGGCGTGACCACCAGGCCGTTGGCGCGCAGGGTCGACAGGAAGACCTCGAACAGCTGGGTCTGGCTGAGCGGGCGCTGGCTGCTGACGGTCACCGTGCCGCTGACGGCCGGGTCGACGATGAAGGTGCGGCCGGTGGTGCGGGCCACGTCCTGAATGAAGGCGCGAATGTCGGCGCCCTGGACGTTCAGGGTCTGGCGCGCGGCGGTCTGGGCCATCACGGGCGCGGCGGCCAGCGGTCCCTGCACAACGACAAGGGCCGCCAGGGCGACGGCGAGCGGGCGAACGGAAGGCATCAACGGCCGGTCCTTATGGTGGTGGTCTGCACCTGTCCGTTCCGCTCGAAGCGGATCTCGGCGGTGTCGGTGTTGGCGAGGTCCTGACGCAGGTCGCTGACCCGCTCCAGACTGTTCAGCGGCGTGCCGTTGACGGACAGCACGACGTCGCCGGGCTGAAGGCCGGTTGAGCGCAGCAGGGGCGCCTCGCCCCGGGCGCCGACGGTGAAGCCGTCGATGCGGGCGCCGCGCAGGCGGGGCCGCAGCGACGCCTGCGCCATCAGTTGCGTGGGATCGACCGTGGGGGTCGGGGGCGCCGCCTTGTGCCACGGACCGGAGGCGAGCGGCGCGGGCGCCGTTGCGGGCGCGGTCGACGGACCCATCACTTGCGGACCGGGCGGCGGCGGCGGCGGAGCGGGCGCGCCCTCAGGCTTTTCGGTGAAGATGAGGCGGCTGAGCGAGGCGCCGCGCGCCAGCACGACATGGTCGGCGGCGACGGCTTTCAGGATCAGGCCCGGCAGGACGGTCTCGCCCACGGCGACCGAAACCTGTTTGCCGTCCGATAGGCCGATGATCGCCGAACCGCCATCGGCGCCGCCGGCGCGCACGCCGTACAGACGCATCTGGCTGGCTTCTGCGCCCGTGGCCTCGGCCAGCGAACCCTGCCCTCCGGTGCGGAAGAAGGCGTCGAACCGGGCGAAGGCGCCGGGATCGGCGGGCGCGGCCGCGACCGGGAGGGACGAAGCCGGGGGCGTATCCGCGACGAAGATCATGACCAGACGGGCGCCCTGGACCGCCAGAACGGCGACCAGCGTCAGTTCAAGCGCCAGCCATCCGCGCCCGGACGCCAGTCGTCTGGAGGTCAGCCGTCCGGAGGCCAGCCGCCCCGCCCCCTCGCGGAGAGATTTCATTCCGTCTGCGACGCTTTTCATCGACACTCGACGCCCCGGCCGTCCCGGAAACGGGGCGACGCACGCTCAATACCGCACCCCTCATGTCAGGAGCCGCACAGAGCAATGACGTTGCGACGACGTTGCGATGACATTTGCACCGACGCAGGACAAAGCCCGCGTCGGCGCATCCGTCAAAAGCCGTCAGAACCGGGTCGAAAGGCCCAGTGAGACGGTGGTTCCCAGCTTGTACCCCTCGACCACGCCCTCGCTGCCGTCGGCGAAGGTCTGGAAGCGACGGTATTCCTCGCCCAGCAGGTTCTCGGCCTTGAAGCTGACGTCATAGTCACGGCCGGCGACCGTGAAGGTTTGGGCGGCGACCAGATCCACCAGCACCGGCGGCGTCTCCATCACGTCCGGCAGGCGGGTGGCGCCGGTGATGATGCCGGCGTCCGAGATGCGCTCGCCCTGATAGTTGATCAGCAGGTTGGCCCGGCGGCGCGCCGTCTCGTTCTCGAAACCGAACTGCAGATTGGCCAGCCATTCCGACTGCCCTTGCAGGCGGCGGGTGTAGGCGTCGGCGGTGACCTCGGAGTCCGACCAGGTGACGTTGGCGACCACAAACAGTTCGTTCTGCTCGAACCAGCCGACGGTCGGAGCCCACCGGTCCATCGGCAGGGTGTAGTCGATCTCGGCCTCGACGCCCGACAGGGTCGCCTCGCGTGCGTTCTGGAACGAGCGGCCGAAGCCTTCGCCGATCGGCTGATAGGTGCGTTCGATCGGGTTTTCGAAGATCTTGTGGAACAGGCCGATCGTGGCCGACTGGCGCTCGCCGAAATACCATTCCCAGCGCAGGTCCCAGTTCTCGATCTCGGCGATCTTCAGGTTGGGATTGCCGCGCTCCAGCGTGCCGGAGTCGTCGTCCAGGAACAGGGCGTTGGACAGTTCGCGCAGGTCGGGGCGGTTGATCGTCTTCGAATAGCCGGCGCGCAGCTGCATGTTGTCGGCGAACTCCCACGTCGCGGTCGCGGCCGGCAGCCAGAAGTCCTGATCCAGGATGGCCCGAACCGGGTCGCCCTCGCCGGCGAAACCGCGCGGCACGAAGCTGTTCACCTGCTGCGAGGAGTCTTCGTAGCGGACACCGGCGGTGACCCGCAGGGTGGACATCAGTTGGACCTCGGCCGAGCCGTAGCCGGCCATGACTTCCATCGTCGCGTCGAAGAAGTCCGACGGATCGGTGATGTCGTTCAGGGTGAAGCCGCCGTCGCCGCCGCCGATGTTGTCGGGGCTGAAGATGATCTCCGGCACATAGCTGCGCAGCTCCGGCGACACGATCACGCCCGGCGCCTGATAGAAATAGTAGCGGCGGCTGGCGAAGTCGCGCTGGCGGTCCTGATACAGGCCGCCGGCCCGCAGGGTCACCTCGCGCCCGGCGACCGCGCCGCTCAGCGTCAGGTCAAGGCCGGCCTCGACGTTCTCGTCCTCCAGCGCGCTGAAGAAGGTGCGGTTCGAGGCGTTGCCCGGCAGCAGGCGGAAGACGTTGTCGCTTTCCAGCCCATAAGTGTACTCGCGGCGATAGGGCGTGTCGCGGCTGGCCGTCGAATAGGCGCCCCGCCAGTCGATCTGCAGCCGATCCAGCGCCAGCGGCATGTAGAAGACGTGTTTGCCCGACAGCTGGTTGGCGTTCATCTGCTGCTCGATCCAGTTCAACCGCTGGAAGCTGACGACGTCGAAGGGCGTGTCGATGTCGGTTCCGCGGTCGATCTCGGCCTGCTGGCGGGTCTTGCGCAGCAGCAGGGTGGTCAGCTTGATCTCGTGATTCTCGTTGAACTGGATGCCGAAGGCGCCCAGGGCGTTGAGGGCGTATTGCTGTTCGGTGCGACGCGAGCCGCAATCCACGGCGTTGGACAGGCCGGAGTCGGCGCAGGCGCCGGGGCTGAACCGGTCGGCCGGCGCGCCGCCCGCCTCGAACGAGTTGCGGACGCCCTCGCGATTGCGGACCTGATAGTCATAATCGGCGGCCAGGAAGGCGCCCAGGCGGACGCCGTTCGGCAGGTCGATGATCTCGGCGCCCGACAGGTTGAAGCCGAAGTCCGGCAGGTTGCTGTCGGCGTCCATCGACCAGATGTTGCGCAGCGACAGACCGGCCGCACGCAGCATGGCCGGGTTGCCCTGGAACGACTCCAGCGACGGGTCGATGCCGATGATGTTGGGCAGGTTAAGGCTGTTGTCGGCGATGCCGATGTTCGACAGGCCGCCACCCGCATCCCAGTACAGGCCGTCCTTGCCGGTGGTTTCCGAATGGGCCGCGATCGAGGCGCCGAACTGGAAGAAACGCTCGTTCGGCACCGCACGCGTCGACAGGGCGATCAGGCCGCCGCTGAACTCGCCCGGATACTGGACCGAATAGGTCTTCTGGATCAGGGCGTTCGACACCAGCGAGGTCGGGAACAGGTCCAGCGGAACGACGCGCTTCAGCGGCTCCGGGCTGGGCAGGGTCGAACCGTCCAGCACGACGCTGGAATAGCGATCACCGAGGCCGCGCACATAGACATAGCCGTCGCCGACGATGGACAGGCCGGTCACGCGCGCCAAGGCCTCGCCGATCTCGGAGTCGCCTGCGCGCTGGATGTCCTCGACGCTCAGGATGTTGGCGACCTCGGAGGTTTCGCGTTTCACGTCCGGCACGAAGCGGCCGCGCACCACGATGTCGTCGAGGGTCGATACGGCGTCCTGATCGGCGGGCGATGCCTGAACCGGGATCTGGGCTGCGTCCTGGCCCCAGGCCAGGGTCGGTGCGGTCAGGATGGTGCTGGCGAGCAGGCCGGCGAGGCCGATCGTGCGGGTAGGCGTCATCTCGGAGATCCTTCGGTGCGTGCGCCGGAAGAAGAAGTCGAAAAAAGTGAGACGACGGGCGGCCGCTGGCCGCCCGTCGTTCAATGCAGGGACAGGCCTAGTCGTTCAGCCAGCGGGTCCAGCCCACGGTCCAGTTGCTGCCGGCGTCGCGAACGGCGCCGACGTAGTTGGCCGCGTCGAAGAAGGGATCGATGGCGGCCGGATTGACCGCCGTCACGCCCGTCTCGTTGACGCCGTTGATGTAGGCCCAGCCGCCGGCGGTGAACGGCGACAGGGTCGAGACGCCCGTGCGGCTGTTGGCGTCCTTGGTGAAGACCGCCTCGGCCTGGGTGCTGTGGAACGGGTTGGCCACCGAGATGTAGAAGGACGTCAACGTCAGCGCATTGGCGTCAGCCTGCGCAAAGGTGGCCGCATCATCGATCCGCAGGCCGCGCGAGAAATTCCCCGCCACGACATGGTTGTACAGCTTGCCCGCCGTGCCGCGACGCAGGCGGATGCCCGCGCCCCCGGCGGTGTTGCCGACCAGGGTCACGTTCGAGATCGTCGGGGCCGAACGCGGCGTGATGTCGTGGCCCAGTTCGTTGTTGTCGGCCTCGTAACCCGCGTCGCCGGCGGCTTGCAGCGGGTTCTGCACGATGACCACGTGCTGCACCTTGCCATTCCAGCCGAAGGTCCAGTCGAAGGCGTCGTCGTCGGCGCCGGTCATGACCAGGTGTTTGGCGTTCACCGAACCGCCGAAGAACTCGATCGTGTCATCGCCGCCGTTGTGGGCCTGGATGAAATCGACCGTGGTGCCCGAACCGGCGCCCCAGAAGGCGATCGAGTTCAGTTCGTTGGTTTCGCTGAAGCGGACGCCAGCGTATTCGACCCGCACGTAGCGCAGGGTGCCGGAGTTGTCGTTCGCCACATTGCCGCCGTAGGTGCCGGAGCCGCCTTCGGCCTCGGCCTCACACACGGCCGGGGCGGCCGGGCAGTTGTTGATCACGCCGCGGCCGAGCAGTTGCAGACCGCCCCATTCGCCCGAGTGCGGATCGTTGCGAACGCCCGCGCCCAGCGGATCACGCGCACCGACCAGACCCAGAAGGCTGGCGAAGCCCATGGCGTCGGCGCTGCTCAGCACGATCGGCTGGGCGGCCGTGCCCTGGGCGTTAATGCGCGATCCGCGCTGGATCGACAGCTGCGAGGTGCGGGTGCCGCCATAGATGCGCACGCCCGGATCGATCGACAGGACAGCGACGGCGCCGCCGGCCTTCTGACCGTCAAAGCCGACATCGCGGCCGACCTTGACGTTGCCGTTCAGCTGGTAAATCGGACCGGCGGTCAGGGTCAGGTTCGTCACGACGTCACCCGAGACGCGGCAGTGGCTCTGCGTCCCGACGGTGACGGTCGTCACGTTCGGATGCTGCGGGCAGGCGCCGTTGCCGGGCTGGCCCGGGTTACCCGGGTTGCCGGGGTTGTTCGGATTGCCCGTGCCGGGGTTGCCGCCGGTATTGCCGGGGGTCTGCAGTTCGGACGTGCCGTCACCACCGCATGCAGCGAGGAAAAGGGCGCTGGCGGCTACCGCCATCAGGGATTTCGTTTTGAACGCGGCCATTGTGCTCCACCGGGTCTGACCAGAATGTCGGACGGCGGAGTACGCGCGGCATTGCGCCGCGGGCCCCCTCGCCTGCCCCGATGGCCTGCCTAGGGGGCCTCCGTGACAGTGGCTTCGCCGTATTGCGACGTTTGGGAAGCGCTTCCACGACACTGAATCGGCGGTTCGATGAAAAGCCGTCCCGACCCGGAGCGACGTGTTGATGGTCGGCGTCCGGTTTCCGTCTCAAACCCGTCGCTGGGCATCCCCATAGGTTGGGGTTTCGAGCGATCATGAAAGGGAACGCCTCGCGGACGCCCCTCTTCCAACATCCGAGACCCAGATGAACCTTCGATATATCGGCCTGGCCCTGTCGGCCCTGCTGCTGCTCTCCGCCTGTGGCGGGGGAGGCGGCGATGGCGGTGGGGGCGATCCTCCCCCGCCTCCGCCCCAGAACGTCCAGATCACGATCACCCCCGACGCCATCGAGACGCCGGCCGAGGGAACCGTCGCCTTCACCTGCGCGGTCACGGGTTCGACCAACACCGCCTGCACCTGGCGCGTCGACGAACAGGGCGGCGGGACCATTTCGACCGGCGGCTTCTATACCGCCCCGACGGCGCAGGGGACCTATCATGTCACGGCCACGGCGTCGGCGGACACCAGCCGGACAGCCCGCGCCACGGTGACGGTGCGCCCGCGCCAGACCGGCGCCACGCCGTGGGTCACCGCCTATTACCTGGGCTACTACATGACCGACGGCACCTTCGGTCAACCGCCGCACACCATCGACATGTCCGCCATGACGCACTTGGCGATCGGCCGTGTCGCGCCCGGCACCGGCACGATCGACGACGTACCGCAGGTGGCCGGGGACGTGATTGAGGCCGCCGGCAATTTCCACAACCCCGACGCCTCTCGCTATCCCGGCATCGCCGAGGAGGACTATCTGATCGACCGTGCCCGGGCTGCGGGCGTCAAGACGCTGTTGATGCTCGGGGGCATGGGCGACGGCGAGGGCTTCATCCGCTCGTCGTCCGACGCGGTGCGACCGACGTTCGTGCGCAACATCGTCGACTATATGGTCGAGCACGATTACGACGGCCTGGACCTCGACTGGGAGGACAATCTGTCCGATGGCGGCGCGGGCGTCGACGGCGAGGAATCGCTTCGCCGCCTCGTCGCCTTGATCCATGACGTTCGGGCCGAGGCCAACAGCCGCGCCCGATATCGCGGGGCCAACGCTCCGGTTCTGATCACCTTCCCGGGGTACGGTCTCAGCCGCAACGACTATCCGGACGGCACCACCGGCGAACCGGCGGTCCCGGTCGAACAGTGGCGCCTCGATATCGCCCACGCTGTGGATCAGTACAATCTGATGAGCTACGGCATCGGCAGCGTGTATGACGCCGATGGCTGGCAGTCCTGGTTCACCAGTCCGATCTTCGGTGAAACCGGCAGCACCCCGTTCAGCCTCGACTACAGTGTTCGGAAATATGTCGCGGCCGGGGTTCCGCGCAGTCGGCTCGGAATCGGCATCGGCTTCTTCGGGATCTACTACAACCCCGGCGTGACGGGTCCGTACCAGAACATCAGCAATCTGCAGCTGGACGACAACGCCTTGGCCTGGAACCGTCTGCTGGAAGACGGCTACTTCAACACCGGTGACGTGCGCTGGCACGAGCTGTCGAAGTCGACCTATCGCGTCTACAGCGGCGCCGGTCACCGGCCGCCGGACGGTCGGGCCCCGGCCGGACTGCTGAGCTATGAGGACCAGCGCTCCATCGCCGCCAAGGGCCAGTGGGTCCGCGAGACCGGTCTGGGCGGCACGATCGTCTGGGCCATCAACTACGGCCACGTCCAGCAGGACCATTCCAACCCGCCCCTGCAGTGGACCAAACAGGCCTTCCTGCAATAGCGGGACAAGTCAGAACAACAGGGGCCCGCCGGAGCGATCCGGTGGGCCTTTCTTGTATCTGGACCTGATGGACTGACGACCGCTGCGGGCCTGCCAGACGGATGAGGCCGCAATCCCGAGGGGGCGAAGCTTCGGCAGGATGCTCGAAGCGCTTGCGGCTCTCTTGCCGATCAAGAGGGATAGCGCGCGTCTGGAGCACGCCCTCCTGCCCCACCTTCCTGCAACTGACCGGGATATGACAAAGGCCCGCCGGATCGCTCCGACGGGCCTGAGGTCTTGATGTCCCGGCCGCCCTTTCAGGCGGCGGCCGGGCTGTTGCGTGTCACCAGCTGAACTTGATCCCGGCGCGGGCGGTGAAGCCCTCGACCTCGCCGAAGTCGCCTTCGGCCTGGATGAAGCCGC
>NZ_SDZL01000115.1 GCF_004210735.1 Brevundimonas sp. | reverse complement strand
ACGCGCCAGTGGCCGTAATTGCGGAACGAGACGATGACGCGGCGGGCGATGCGCGAGAGTTCGTCGAGCACGAATTTCGGGCGCGCGAGTTCCTGGATGGTCTTGGACAGGATGGCGACATCGTAGGCGTCGTCTGGGTAGACGGGCAGGTCGGCGTCGGCGTTGCCTTGCACGACGGCGAGGCCCTTGGCGACACAGGCGTTGACGCCGGCTTGTTCGACTTCGAGGCCGCGCGTGCGAGCGCCGCGTTCGGACTGAAGCAGCTCCATCAGCTGGCCATCGCCGCAGCCGACGTCGAGGACGAGTTCACCCTTGTTGATGAACTGCGCGATGGCGACGTGGTCGGCGCGGCGTGTCGCGATTGTCGTTACAGTTTTGGATGTCATGCGCCGGCCTTCGGCAGTCCGCGGGCGTTGGCGGCGGCGGCAACGAAGCCGCGCAGGCCGGCTTCGAATTCGGGCTCCTCGACGAAGAAGGCGTCGTGGCCCTTGTCGGTTTCGATGTTGACGTAGCTGGTTTCGCAACCGGCGGCGTTGAGCGCGCGCACGAGGTCTCGGTTTTCTTCCGGCGAGTAGTGCCAGTCGGAGGAGAACGAGAAGACGCAGAAGCGGGTGTTGAGGCCGCGGAAGGCGTTGGCGAGGACGCCGCCATGTTCGTTGGCGAGGTCGAAATAGTCCATCGCGCGGGTGATGTAGAGATAAGAGTTGGCGTCGAAGCGATCGACGAAGGTCTGGCCCTGGTGGCGCAGGTAGGACTCGATCTGGAAGTCGGCGTCGAAGCCGAATGTTTTCGACGTGCGGTCCTGCAGCTTGCGGTCGAACTTACGCTTGAGGGCGGTCTCCGACAGGTAGGTGATGTGCGCAGCCATGCGGGCGACGGCGAGGCCCTTCTCGGGCCGCGTGCCTTCGGTGAGGTAGGCGCCATTGCGCCAGTTGGGATCAGCCATGATCGCCTGACGGCCGGTTTCGTAGAAGCCGATGTTCTGGGCGGACTGGCGCGGGGCCACGGCGATGGGGACGGCCGCGAAGACACGGTCGCGGGCCTGGATCGTCCATTCCAGCACCTGCATGCCGCCGATCGAGCCGCCGATGCAGAGGAAGATGTTCTGGATGCCGAGCTTGTCGAGCAGGGCGATCTGGGCGCGGGCCATGTCGGCGATGGTGATGATGGGGAAGTCGGTGCCCCAGTACGTGCCGTCCGGCTTGCGGCTGGCCGGGCCGGTCGAGCCCATGCAGCCGCCGAGGATGTTCGAGCAGATGACGAAGAAGCGGTTGGTGTCGACGGGCATGCCGGGGCCGACGATGCGGTCCCACCAGGCGGGGCGGCCGGTGACGGGGTTGGGCGTGGCGGCGAACTGGTCGCCGGTGAGGGCGTGGCAGACGACGACGACGTTGGACTTGTCGGCGTTGAGCGTGCCCCAGGTCTCGTAGGCGATTTCGACATGGTCGAGCGTGCGGCCGCTATCCAGCTTGAGCGGCTGGGCGGGCGTTGCGACGGACAGGCGTTTCAGCCCATCCGCGCCGCTGAGGGTGCGGGCGGGCGCGTTCATGGTTCAGAGCCTAGATCAGGTCGGGCACGGAATGAAGCAATAGGCAGGATCAGCGCAGCACCTCAAGCGTGTGGGTAGAGGAGTTTGCAAGTCGCGCGGTTGATACAGGGTTTTGGGTTAAGCGAAACTCAGGTATCACATTCTCTGCGCTGGGGAGCGTGACTGAAGTCGAGTACGATGGCTGCTGATAGCTTCCACGCGTCTACCGCGACAATGAACGACGTCTTCCTGTCGGCGATGGCCGAGAAATGGCGTGAAATGAAGGATGCCCCGGCCGTTTCGGCAGCGGGCATCGGTTTCCGTCCAGCGCGGGAGGCCTCCGAAGCGCGGCGTCTGGCCCGGGCTGCGGCCGCGGCGGGAATGCCGGCCGACGCTATGGTGCGTGTCTGGCGCTCGCTCTGCGGGGATGTGGCGGCCGCGCGGGGGCTCATGGCCGTCTATGTGGCGGGCGGGGATGTGGCCCAATCAGTGGAAGCGGCGCGGGGCTATTTCGGCTTCGGACCCAACATGGTGGCGCTGATGGGCGTGCGCGATGCGCTGGAACGGGCGGATTCGACGCCTGGGGCGCTGGCCTGCGTGCCGTGGCCGGAACATGCGGGCGCCGGCCAGTGGTGGCCGATGCTGAACGAGAACAAGTTCCGCAACCTGGCGATCGTGGGCGGCTGGCCCAGCCTGCCGAGCACGGCGGGCGAGACGCCCCGTATCGCCATTGTCGGCAAGATGAGCATGGAAAGCTCCGGCGATGACGACACGCTGGCGACCGCCCATGACGACCAGTATTCGGCCGAGAAGCTGCTGCAGGACGTCGGGCTGAAGGCGGAAGTGGTGGGCCGGGCGCGTTCGCTGGCCCTGATCCGGATCTC
>NZ_SDZL01000114.1 GCF_004210735.1 Brevundimonas sp. | reverse complement strand
GCCCCCTTTTCGCCCTGACCCCCGCCGCCGCCTTGGGCGCCGCCCTGATCGCCGGCCTGTCGGCCTGCGTCGGCGGTCCCGCCGGCGGCCTGGGGCCCACGCCCCTGACCCCGACCTCGCGCTATCAGCTTCAGGTCGAGCCGGGCGTCGACCGCATCGCCCTGGCGGTGCACGAAACCGGCGTCTCGGCCACCCAGCGCGCGGCGCTGGACGGTCTGGTCAGCCGCTTCCTGATCGAAGGCGCACCCGTGCTGCGGGTCGAGGCGCCGGGCGGCAATGACCCGGTCTCGGCCGACATGGCCCACCGCATTCGCCAGACGGTGATCGACGCGGGTGTGCCCGCCCAGCGGGTTCAGGTCGTCGGCTATGACGCGCCCGATCCCCGCGCCCCGGTTCTGGCCGGGTTCGAGACCGTCCAGGCCGTCGTCCCGCAATGCGGCCGTGAATGGAACAATCTGACCCGCTCGGCCGAGAACGCGGGTCACAGCAATTTCGGCTGCGCCGTCACCGCCAATCTGGCCGCCCAGATCGAAAATCCGCGCGACATCGTCCGTCCGCGCGGCGCCCAGCCGGCCGACGCCGGCCGCCGCAGCGTCGTCTTCGACGCGTGGCGCGGGGGCGAACCGACCAGCGCCACGCGTGAAGAGCTGGTCGGCAGCCAGCGCGTCTCCAATGCGGTGAACTGACGCTCATGAGCAACGCCTTCGCCCCCCAACCCTTCGACGCCCTGGACGACGAGTTCGACCTGGACGCCGAGTTCGTGGATCTGGACGCCGCGCCGGTCGCGGGTTTCCCAACCTCGGACCCGCTGGCCGAGCCGCGCGCCTCGCTGCAGTTCACTGCCCCGGGCGAGCCTTCAGCTCCGCCGATGATCGCCACGCCGGTGCCGGTGGGCGGCGACTATGCGGCCTCGCTGCCAGCCGCCGCCTTCAACCCTGTCGGTGAGCTGGTCGCGGGCGCATCGGCCGCCCTGACCCCCTCGCGCGGCGCGGTCGAGGTGTCGGTGCCCCGCATCGCCATCCACGTCTTCGCCGAACGGCAGGACACCCTGGCCTCGGCCGAGCGCGCCGGTCAGGACCGCCGCCTGTCGCGCGCCACGACCCAGATCCGCGTCGGCGGCGTCCCCGCTGCTGTCGAGGCCTATCGCCACGAACCGACCCCGCCACTGGTCATCGTCGAGTCCATGAAGGACCCGCAGACCCTGTTGTGGGAAGTCGACCAGCTGGCCGAGGTCTGCGACGCAGGCACCAAGGTCGTGGTCGTCGGCGCCACCAACGACATCATCCTGTTCCGCGAACTGATGCGCCGCGGGGTCAGCGAATATCTGGTTGCGCCGGTCGATCCGCTGCAACTGATCTCGGCCATCGGCGACCTGTTCGCCGATCCGGCCCAGCCCTTCGTCGGCCGCTCCATCGCCTTTGTCGGCGCGCGGGGCGGGGCAGGGGCCTCGTCGGTCGCCCACAACACCGCCTATGCGATGAGCGAGCGGATCGGCGCCAACACCGTTATCGTCGACTACGACCTGCCGTTCGGCACCGCCGGTCTGGACTTCAACCAGGATCCGCTGAACGGCGTCGCCGACGCCCTGACCCAGCCGGACCGCCTGGACCCGACGCTGCTGGACCGGATGATGGTCCGCTGCACCGACAAGCTGTCGCTGTTCGCCGCGCCCGCGACGCTGGACACCGACTGGGACATCGGCCCTGACGCCTTCGAGGAGGTGACGACCCAGATCCGTTCGACCGCCCCCTTCGTGGTGCTGGACCTGCCGCATCTGTGGTCGGGCTGGATGCGCCGCACCCTGATCTCGGCGGATGAAGTCGTTGTGGTGGCGACGCCCGATCTGGCGTCGCTGCGCAACGCCAAGAACATGATCGATCTGATCCGTCACGGCCGTCCCAACGACGCTCCGCCGCGTCTGGTGCTGAACCAGGTCGGCGTGCCCGGTCGTCCCGAAATTCCGGCCAAGGATTTCGGCAATGCGCTGGGCGTTCACCCCAGCCTGATCATCCCGTTTGACGCCAAGCTGTTCGGCGCCGCCGCCAACAACGGCCAGATGATTCTGGACGCGGGGGCCAAGTCCAAGGCCGCCGACGCCTTCCAGACCCTGGCCCAGATCGTCTCGCGCCGCGAGATGCCCACGACGACGGCCGGCGCCAAACCCAAGGGCGGCTCGCTGTTCGCCCCCCTGTTCAAGAAACGCTGAGCGGGCGGTGTTCGGCAAGCGCACAGGTCAGCCCGGCAGCGTCGCGACGGCCCCGCGCCCCGCGCCGGCCTTTGCGCCTGAACCGGCCGCCGTTCCTGCGCCTGCTCCGTCGGCGCCCACGCCCGGCGTCCAGGCCGAGGCCTTCGCCTTCGGCGGCGCCGAGACCACGACCATCGGCGGCGCGGACCGTCTCGACGCCCTGGCCTCGCGCCCCAAAC
>NZ_SDZL01000113.1 GCF_004210735.1 Brevundimonas sp. | reverse complement strand
GACTTGCGGCCGAAGTTCGGGGTGCGAAGCATTTCACCCTCGGTCTTCTGGATCAGGTCGCCGATGTAGACGATGTTGTCGTTCTTCAGGCAGTTGGCCGAACGGACCGACAGCTCCAGTTCGTCGACCTTCTTGAGCAGAGCCGGGTTGAACGGCAGGTCGGGCTTGCCGTCCGCCTGTTCGACCGCCTTCTTGGGCTCATCGAAGGTGATGAAGATCTGCAACTGGTCCTGGAGGATGCGCGAGGCGTAGGCCACCGCGTCCACCGGGCTCACGGCGCCGTTGGTTTCGACTTCCATGATCAGCTTGTCGTAATCCAGCGACTGGCCCTGACGGGTCGGCTCGACGCGATAGGCGACGCGCTTGACCGGCGAATACAGGGCATCGACGGCGATCAGGCCGATCGGCGCGTCTTCCGGACGGTTCAGTTCGGCGGCGACGTAGCCCTTGCCGTTCTGGACGGTCAACTCCATGCGCACCGAAGCGCCGTCGTCGAGCGTGCAGATGACGTGATCGGGGTTCAGAACCTCGATGTCAGACGGCACGTCGATCTGGCCGGCGGTGACGGCGCCGGGGCCCGTGGCGCGCAGGGTCATGCGCTTGGGGCCTTCGGCGTGCATGCGCAGCGCCAGTTGCTTGATGTTCAGGACGATGTCCACGACGTCTTCCCGCACGCCTTCCAGCGACGAGAATTCATGGACCACGCCGTCGATCTGGATGGCCGTGACGGCCGCGCCTTGCAGCGACGACAGAAGTACGCGGCGCAGGGCGTTGCCGAGCGTCACACCGAAGCCGCGTTCCAGCGGTTCGGCCACCAGCCGCGCCTTGCGCAGCGGATCCGAACCGACTTCGACCTGCGGCTTCTCGGGACGGATCAGCTCTTGCCAGTTTCTTTCGATCATTGGTGTCCCTCGAACGGGTTTCGCCGGCCCCGCGCCCTGGTCTCGTACAGATCAGGCGCGCCGGAGCCGGCGGGAAAAGGGGTCGTCGGTACGCTTAGACGCGGCGGCGCTTGGGCGGACGGCAACCGTTGTGCGGCATCGGCGTCACGTCACGGATGGTCGTGATGGTCATGCCGACGGCCTGCAGGGCGCGCAGGGCCGATTCACGGCCGGAACCGGGACCCGAGACGTTGACTTCCAGCGTCTTGACGCCGTGCTCGGCGGCCTTCTTGCCGGCGTCTTCGGCAGCCATCTGGGCGGCGTACGGCGTCGACTTGCGCGAACCCTTGAAACCCATGTGACCGGCCGACGACCAGGAGATAGCGTTCCCCTGGGCGTCCGTGATCGTGATCATGGTGTTGTTGAACGACGCATTCACGTGGGCGACGCCCGAAGTGATGTTCTTGCGCTCGCGCTTCTTTACGCGACCCGGTTCCTTGGCCATCGATCAGCTCTTTCTCTTACTTCTTCTTGCCGGCGATCGGCTTGGCCGGACCCTTGCGGGTGCGAGCGTTCGTGTGCGTGCGTTGACCGCGGACCGGCAGGCCCTTGCGGTGACGCAGGCCGCGATAGCAGGCCAGGTCCATCAGACGCTTGATGTTCATCGAGGTCTCGCGACGCAGGTCGCCCTCGACCGTATGGTCGCGGTCGATGGTTTCGCGGATCTGCAGGACTTCAGCGTCCGTCAGTTGGTTCACGCGACGCGCCGGCTCGATGCCGACCTTCGCGGTGATGTCCTTGGCGGCGTGCGCGCCGATGCCATGGATGTACTGAAGCGCGATTTCGACGCGCTTGTTGGTCGGGATGTTGACGCCAGCGATACGGGCCACGAAATTCTCCAGGTACGCGTTTTCAGACGCCGAAACCGCTCCGGTCAACAGACCAGGAGCGTGGACGCCCTTCGCGGAAGCGCGCCGTTATACATGCGATTCCATTTCCGTCAACGCCCCGAAACCGTTAACGCGCTTCGGATCCCGGCGACGGCCCGAATTCGACGCCGAACGTGACCCGCTCTCCAACCAGCGGGACACCGCCCCGCGTAGGGGGTTGAAAGCGGAAGTAGCGCGCCGCGCGCAGCGCCGCCTCGCCGAACCCATAGCCCGGCGGCGTCTCGCGCACCAGCCGGCAGGCCTCCAGCGTCGTGTCCGCTCGAATGACGCACGAAACCTCTCCTCGCCCGCCCCGACGCGCACGCAGGGCCGCCGGCGGGTGCTCGCGGCGCAGATCGGCCATAGAGGGCCCCCGCACCAGACGCGGCGGCGTGCCGCCTTCGCCGGATCCCGCGCCCTCGCCCCGGCCGTCACCGGCCCCTGCCCCCTCACCGCCCAGGCCCTGACCGGGCGTCGGCGTGGCGTCAGGGGCGACGCCGATCACCAGGGGCGGCTCGGGCGCGGGTTGAGGCGGCGCCGTAATCTCTGGTGGAGTGGGCCGCACGGGCGGCGGAGGCAGATGCACGCGCGACGGCGCGGCCGGCGCGCCCCCTCCCCCCGTCCGGACAGGCTCGGGC
>NZ_SDZL01000022.1 GCF_004210735.1 Brevundimonas sp. | reverse complement strand
GACGAGGCGGGACGGGGGCCGTGGGCGGGGCCGGTGTCGGCGGCGGCGGTGATCCTGAACCCCGACGACCTGCCGGACGGGATCGACGATTCCAAGGTGCTGAACCACGCCCGGCGTGAGGCGCTGGAGATCCAGATCAAGGCGCGGGCCGTCGCCTGGGGCGTCGGCTTCGCCTCGGTCGAGGAGATCGGGGAGCTGAACATCCTGCACGCCACCGGCCTGGCCATGTGCCGAGCGATCGAGGCGTTGTCGGTGACGCCGACGGTGGCGCTGGTGGACGGCAACTATCGGTTCAAGCTGCCGTGCGACGTGACGACGGTGGTCGGGGGCGACGGCCTGTCGCTGTCCATCGCGGCGGCGTCGATCCTGGCCAAGACGGCGCGCGACCGGCTGATGATCGAACTGGACGCGACCTATCCCGGCTACGGCTTCGCCAGCCACAAGGGCTATAACGCCCCGGTCCATCAGCAGGCGCTGAAGACCCTGGGGCCGTGCCCGGCGCATCGTCGCGGATGGAGCCCGATCCGGGCGCTGCTGGAAGAAATGTAGCGCCCTTCTCCCCTCGGGGGAGAAGGTGGCTTGCGGAGCAAGACGGATGAGGGGGCTGGTTGTTTTACCCTCGACCTCAAGCCGTCTGCACGTTGACAGAGCCCCCTCATCCGAGCGCCTCCGGCGCCCACCTTCTCCCCCGAGGGGAGAAGGGTTAGAGGGCCAGGGCTGAGCCGGCGATGACGCCCATCAGCATGGCGACCAGGCAGCCGATGGCGATGACCATCCAGCGCGGCACGGCGCGGTCTTCGGCCGGGGGCGCGGTGACGGTGACGGTGCGGTCGGGTGCGGCGCGCCAGGCCAGGGCGTCGAAGGCGTCGACGGGGCGGGCGCCCCATTGCCCGTAATTTGGGCTGGCGCGGTTCAGCGGGCTCTCATAGGGGGCGTACTGTTCCATGCGGCCGTAACGAAACCGTCATGCAGATCGTTCCGCAGGCGTAAGGATCAGGCCGCCCTGGTCATGCGGCATGGGGCAGGGCCGCCGCGCGATCGCCGACCAGGAACAGATATTCGACGTTGCGCAGTCGCCCGATGGTGCCGACCTTCTCGCCCTTCGGATTGTGGATGCCGATCCGGGCGCCGACATAGCGGGGGCGGGGAATCTCCATCACCCGCACCGGGCCGCGCGCCGACAGCATGGCCACCAGTTCGTCGCGGGACAGATAGCCCTCGTCATTGAACGAGACGATCAGGTTCGGCGCCTTCAGCGCCCCGATCACGGCGGCCAGCGCCGGGCCGATGCCGGGGCGGCTGTTGAACGGGCTTTTACGGGTGCGGCAGTCGATCCGCTTGTTCGCCACGCCATAGGTTTCCGGCTTGTCCCACAGGGTCAGGCTTTCCCAGACGTGGTAGTTCGACAGATAGGAATGCTGATTGTACGGCGGGTCCAGATAGACCAGATCGGCCTCGACCTGGGGGGCGATCTCGACCGCGTCGGCGCGGGTGGCGCGGCAGGGGCCGGCGGCGACGCCGGGCAGCAGGTCGGGACTGCGCAGCTCCAGCGGTTTCAGCGCGCGCGGGGCCCACTGCTTCATATAGGCCATCTGGACCCCGGCGGTGGAATCCACCCGGTCGGCGGCCTGCATCAGGGCGACCAGGACCACGGCCTTCAGCTCAGGCTCCAGCCCCATCGCCTCGATTCGCTCGCGCATGGCGTCGATGCGGGCGCCGTTGTCGGGATGGAAGAAGCGGGCCTGCTCGCAATAGGCGGCGGTGAACCAGCCGGCCCGTGGCGTCACCGTGCGCAGCTCGGCCAACACCGCCTCGGCGCGATCCAACCAGCGCTCGCGGTCGGCCTGGACCATGGCGGTGGCCAGGGTGTGGGCATAGGCGTTGTGATCGTTGGACCAGACCTGAAAGCCCATGGCCTTCAGTTCGCGCCCGACGCGGGCCGAGCCGGAAAACAGGTCGCAGACCCGCCCCCCGTCCGGCAACAGGGCGCTTACCGCCCCGGTCAGCGGCCCCAGCATCCCGCGCTTGGAGCCGATGTATTTGATCATTCCCGCCGTCAGGTTTTCCGGGCGCGTTTCGTCGCCCGCGCCGGAGCATGCGCCAGTCGCAGCAGATTCGCAGCCCCCGGCGCGCCGAAAGGCGTTCCGGCCAGGATCAGCACCCGCTGGCCCGGCTCGGCCAGGCCGAATTTCATCGCGCTTTGCACCGCGTCCTCGGTCACGTCCTCCAGCGAGGCCGGCTCCTTGCCCAACCGCGGCTCCAGCCCCCAGACCAGCGACAGGCGGCGCGCGGTGTCGGGATTGGGCGTCAGGGCCAGCACAGGCTGCAACGGCCGCTCGCGCGACATTCGCCGGGCGGTGCCGCCCAAGGTGGTGAAGACGACCATACAGGCGGTCGACTGGGCCTCGGCCGCCTTGCGCGCGGCGGCGACCAGGGCGTCGACGTCGTCGATGTCCATGCCCGCATGGTCGGCGTCCATCAGGCCGGGCCACAGGGGGTCGCGCTCCACCCGCTCGATGATCCGGTTCATGATCTCGACCGTTTCCAGCGGATAGGCGCCGGACGCCGTCTCGGCCGACAGCATCAGGGCGTCGGCGCCTTCGTACACCGCATTGGCCACGTCCGACGCCTCGGCCCGGGTCGGGGCGGGCGAGGCGGTCATGGATTCCAGCATCTGGGTGGCGACGATGGCGGGCACGCCGCGCTGGCGGGCGGCGCGCAGGATCTTCTTCTGCGCGACCGGCACTTCTTCGGGGTCCAGCTCGACGCCCAGGTCGCCACGCGCGACCATCACGCCGTCGCAGTAGTCCAGGATGCTGTCCAGATCGTTCAGGGCCTGCGGTTTCTCGATCTTGGCCAGACAGGCGGCCTTGCCCCCAACCAGGCGTTTCAGCTCGGCCATGTCCTCGGCCTTCTGGACGAAGCTCAGGGCGACCCAGTCGACGCCGATGCGCAGGGCGAAGGCCAGGTCCTCGCGGTCCTTGGGGGTCAGGGCCGAGACCGGGATGACGGCTTCGGGCACGGCGACGCCCTTGCGGTCCGACAGTTTCGAGCCGCTCTCGACCGTGACGTCGGCCCAGTCGTCGGCGCGCTGGCCGACCCGCAGGCGGATGCGCCCGTCGTCGATCAGCAGCGACATGCCGGTGCGCAGCGCCTTGAAGATTTCCGGATGCGGCATCTGCACCCGCGTCTCGTCGCCGGGGGTCGGGTCCAGATCAAAGCGCATCGTGTGGCCCGGCTTGACCGCGATCTCGACGTCCCTGAACCGGCCCAGCCGCAGCTTGGGCCCCTGCAGGTCGGCCAGCACGCCCAGCGGGCGTTGCAGCGCCAGCTCGGCGCCGCGCACGGCCTTCAGCGCTGCGGCGTGGTCTTCGTGCGTGCCGTGGCTGAAGTTCAGGCGGAAGACGTCAACCCCGGCCTGGGCCAGGGCCTTGACCGTGCCGGGCGCCCGGCTGGCGGGACCAAGGGTGGCGACGATGCGCGCGCGCCGGGCTCTGTTCATGGGGCTCTTCTTCGGGCTTCGCCTGGGGCGTCAGGAGCGTTCGACCCCTTGTGCCAACGATCGCGCGCGGGGGTAAGGGCGCAGCGTCCGTCGAAACATGATGTTATGCTAGGGCCTGGCGGCATCGCCCGTCGCAGCTAAGGGCATCGTTCGGATGACCAGGCTCTCTGTCCATCGTGAAAGTCATCTGGTGCAGCGAGTCGGCTGGATGCGCGCCGCCGTGCTGGGCGCCAATGACGGCATCGTCTCGACCGCCAGTCTGGTGGTCGGCGTCGCCGCCGCCGGATCGTCGAAACAGGCCGTTCTGGTCGCCGGGGTGGCGGGTCTGGTGGCCGGGGCCATGTCCATGGCGGCGGGGGAATACGTCTCGGTCAGCTCCCAGTCGGACACCGAAAAGGCAGACCTGGCGCGCGAGACGGCGGAACTGGCCGGCGATCCCGAGGCGGAGCGGCGCGAACTGGCCGGTATCTATGAAAGCCGGGGGCTGGAGCCGGCCCTGGCCCGTCAGGTGGCCGAGCAGATGATGGCCCATGACGCCCTGGGCGCCCATGCCCGTGACGAGCTGGGCATTTCGGAAGTCATGATGGCGCGGCCGATCCAGGCGGCCGTGACCTCGGCCGCGACCTTTGCGGTCGGCGCGGCCCTGCCACTGGTGGCGGTCGTACTGGCCCCTGTGGGCGTCGTCACCCCGGTGGTCGCCGTGACGACATTGGCGGCGCTGGCGCTGCTGGGCCTGGCCGGCGCGCGGACGGGCGGCGCTGCGGCCCTGAGGCCGGTGGTGCGCGTCGTCTTCTGGGGCGCGGTCGCCCTGGCCGTCACCGCGGGGATCGGCGCCCTGTTCGGGGTCGCGGTCTAGATCGTGGTGCGAGCGGCGGGGGTCGAACCCGCATGACCGAGGTCGAGCGATTTTAAGTCGCTTGCGTCTACCAGTTTCGCCACGCTCGCGGCGGCCGGGCCAGGCTGGCCCGGATCAGTGCGTACCCGTATCCGCCGGACGCATCGACCGGAAGTCCACGTCCGAATTGGCGATCAGCCAGATCAGACCGGCCCAGGCGGCGACGTTCTGGGTCATCTGGGCCGGGTCGATCTTGTCCAGGGTGTCGTCGGCGGTGTGGTGCAGGTCGAAATAGCGGCTGCCGTCCTGAGCCAGGGCGAAGACCGGCACGCCCGCAGCCGCCAGCGGGCCGATGTCGACGCCGCCGTACAGCTCCGGCTCGTTCGACGGCAGGACGCCGATCGGGCGCAGCACGCGCGCGGCGGCGCGGGCGAAGTCGCTGTCCTGGGCGCCCGGCGACAGGCGCAGGGCATAGACGCGGTCGGCGCCGAAATCGCTTTCGCCGGCGACGATATGCTGGGCCACCTTGTCGCCCTGGCCGCGCACATAGGCGCCGCCGCCGTTGCCGGTGTTGGTCGGCTGGGCGACCTCTTCGGAGCCATACAGGACCACGCGGATGGTGCGGTCGGCGCCGCCCTGTTCGGCGATGGCCTTGGCCGCCGCGATGGTGATGGCGCCGCCGGCCGCGTCGTCGATGGCGCCGGTGCCCAGATCCCAGCTGTCCATGTGCGAGCCCAGGACGACGATCTCGTTCGGGCGCGTGCGGCCCGGCAGGTCGGCGATGACGTTCTGGGACTTGGTCTCGTAGGTGCGGGCGGTCGAGGACAGGCGCAGGCGCACCGGCTCCTTCATCCCGACCAGGCGGCGGACCTGATCGGCGTCGGGGGCGCTGAGGGCGAACGACGGGATGGTCGGCCGGCCATCGACGTAGCTGGTGGTGCCGGTGTGCGGCATGCGGTGCTCGTCCGAACCGGCCGAACGCATGACGAAGGCGACGGCGCCGCGCTTGGCGGCCTCGGCCGGGCCACGCCCGCGAATGCGCGACAGCGAGCCGTAGCCCGAGCCGTCCTGCATCCGCACCATCTGGCCGCCATCCACGACCGCGATCTTGCCGGCCAGCGAGCCCTCGGGCGCGGCCAGCAGGGCGTCGAAGCCGTCGAACCAGACAATGTCGCCCTCAACCCCGCCCTGCGGCGTGGCGGGCGAGTGGCCCAGGGCGGCGACGATCAGGTTTTGCGGCCGGGCGCCCAGCAGCTGGGCGCTTTCCTGACCGCGATCCCAGCCGACCAGCGGGAATTCCTCGATGTGGACGTTCTGGAAGCCCAGCCGCTTCAGATAGTCGGCGGCCCAGGCGGCGGCGGCCTGTTCCGACGGCGAACCGGCCGGACGGGCGCCGAAGCGGGTCGTGACCTCGGTGACATAGTCCAGCGCGACGTTCGACTGCAGCGCCTTGTCGCGCACCTGTTCGGCGGCGCGGATGGTCGCGGCGTCCTGGGCGAAGGCAGGAACAGAGGCGACCAGACCCAGGGCCAGGGTGGTGACGGCGAACAGACGATTGGACATCGGACGGCTTTCCAGACTCACGGACGAGGCCCGGACCCTAGCGGCTCAGGTCGCCGTCCGAAAGGCTCAGCCGTGCTGGAAGAAGGGCTCGACCGGGCCTTGCAGCTTGACGGTCAGGGCCTTGCCGCGACGATCGACGCGGTTGCCGACGGCCAGACGGACCCAGCCTTCGGACACGCAATATTCCTCGACGTTTGTCTTTTCCTCGCCCTTGAAGCGAATGCCGATGCCGCGCGCCAGCAGTTCGGCGTCGTGGAAGGGGCTGTCGGGATCGACCGAGAGACGATCGGGCAGGGTGTCGGACATGAGGGATCTCGTGAATGGCGCGGGCCGCTGAATAGCGATCCGGAGCCCCGGCGCCAACCTTTGGCGCAGTGACTTGAGGCTACTGGACCGACTGGCGCGGTGACGCCGGGGCGGCGGCAGGCGCTGCTGCCGGCTGATAGGGGCGGGGGCCGGCCTCGGCCGGAGTCTCCGCCGCGCGTGCCGGTGTGGCGGCGGGGCGCTGGGCCGGACGCGTCGCAGGACGGGCGACGGGACGGCGCGCGGGAGTTGTCGCCGCAGGCGTCGGGGCCGCTGCGGGGGATGTGGCGGCGTCGGCGGACGCCGCCTCTGCGGGCGGCGTGGCCGGGGCGGCGGCCGCGGCGGGCGTGGCGGCCGAAGCGGCGGTGCGCACCGCATTGGCCTTGGCCTCGAAGCGGCGGGCCAGCTTTTCGGTCAGTTCGCGCGCGGCGGCGGGCGGCATCTGGGCCATGATGGCGGCCAGCGAGCGCGGGCGCATGGCGTCGGCGACCGGCAGGCGCACACTGTCGTTCAGCGTGTTGAAGACGGCGGCGGCTTCCTTGGGCCGCATGGCGGAGTAGACGGCGACCAGACGGTCGATCTCGGCCTTCTCGCGCTCGTCCACCTGGCCCAGCAGGCCCTGCAGCTCGGCCTTGAGGGTGGTCAGTTGCTGGACCTTGCCGTCCAGCTTCTGTTCGGCGGCGGCCATCAGGGGCAGCATGGTGGCGAAGTCGGCGTCGCGTGCGTCCAGTTCGGTGCGGCGGGCCGACAGGCTCTGGATCAGGCGCAGTTCGGCGGGCGAGATACCGGCCTGCTGGGCCAGTTGGTCCGGCGACAGGGCGCACACCGCCGGCGCGGGTTTGGACGCTGCGGCCGTGGTGGCGGCGGGCTCTGCGTTCGGATCGACCGCTTCCTCGGCCCAGGCGCGGGCGCCCTGGAACAGATCAGGCGCGATGCCCACGGCCCGCGCGGCGACCACGCCGCCGATGGCGACGGCGATCAGGGGCAGAATACGGGGCAGCTTGCTCATGGCGAACTCAGGTCAGGCGTTAAACTTCGCCCCTCAAGCCGTCCGGCGCTGCGCGCCGAACATAGGGGCCACTAAAACCTCCCCTCAAGTCGCCGGCCGCCGCGCGGTCGGCATAGGGGAATTAAAATCAGGCGGCGAACAGGTCTTCGTCCAGGCTACGACGAGCGCGGTTGAGGCTCTGTTTAGCGGCTTGGTTAGCGGCGATGGCCTGCAGCACGGGCGCGACGCGCTCGGCGGTCGCGGGGCGGACGGCCGGACTGCGCGATTCCTCGCCCAGTCGGGCGGCCAGCGTGGCCAGGCGGCGCTCGCGATCGTCCTCGATGAGGGGTTCAGTGACGGGCGCCGGCGCGGCCGCGGCCGGACGCTGGGGTGCGCGGGCCATCAGCGATTCCAGCTCCTGCTTCAGGGCGCGGGCCTTGACGATGCGGTCGTGCAGCAGGTCCGTCTCCTGACCCGAAGCGCGCAGGTTGGCGAGCGCGGACTCGGCGCGCGAGGCGGCGGTGTTCAGCTCCTTCACCGCGCCGGCGAAGGCCAGCTGCCCTTCGCGCAGGGCGGTCAGCTTGCGTTCCAGCCGCACGCCATAGCCCAGGGCGGCGACCAGCAGCAGCATCAGGACGGCGTCCAGGATAATTCCGGTCATCGGCGGTTTCCTCCGGCCAGGCGGGAAGCGGCTTCGATATTGATCGGGGCTTCGATGCGAATAGCGATGTTCTGGCCTTTGCGGCCCATCTTGCCGGTCGTCAGCGGAATGGAGCCGGCGCGGATCGAGACATCGGAATCGGGCGTGGCGTTGAACATCAGGGTGTCGCCGACCTTGAGGTTCAGCACCTGCGACAACGGGGCCTGATGCTCGTCCAGCACGGCGCGGACCTCGGTTCCCGTGGTCCAGAGTTCGGTGGCCAGGTGGCCTTCCCAGATGTTGTCGCGGCCGAATTTCTCGCCCATGAACTGCTGCAGCAGCATCTTCCGGATGGGCTCCAGCGTCGCATAGGGCAGCAGCAGTTCGATGCGCCCGCCGCGATCTTCCATGTCGATCCGCAGCTTGACCAGGATGGCGGCGTTGGCCGGGCGCGCGATGGCGGCGAAGCGGGGGTTGGTCTCCAGCCGGTCCAGGTTGAAATGGACGGGGGTCAGCGGCTCGAAGGCGGCGCGCGCGTCGTTCAGCACGACCTCGATCATCCGCTGCACCAGCACCCGTTCGATGGTGGTGTAGGGCCGGCCCTCGATCCGCAGCGCCGCCGTGCCGCGACGGCCGCCCAGCAGCACGTCGACGATCGAATAGATCAGGTTGGAATCGACCGTCAGCAGGCCGTAATTGTCCAGCTCCTCAGCCCGGAACACGGCCAGGATGGCCGGCAGGGGAATGGAGTTCAGATAGTCGCCGAACCGGATCGAGCTGATCGTGTCCAGGCTGACCTCGACATTGTCCGAGGTGAAGTTGCGCAGGGATGTCGTCATCAGCCGCACCAGGCGGTCGAAGACGATTTCCAGCATCGGCAGGCGCTCGTACGACACCAGCGCCGAGTTGATGATGGCCCGGATGCCGCTGCGTTCCGAACCGTCATCGTCGCCCAGGTCGAAGCCCAGCAGGCTGTCGATCTCGTCCTGGTTCAGGACCCGTTCGGAGCTCGCGCGCTCGGCCCCCGCGTCCGCATCCAGGGCGGCGAAGGGATCGACCGGTTCGTCGTTGACGGCCGGGTCGCTCATTCTACTGCACCAGCATTTCTTCGATCAGCACGGCGTCGACCTTGGCCGGGGCTGCGATCAGATTGACCCGGCGCAGGATCTCGGTGCGCAGCTGATAGCTGCCGGCCGATCCGGCCAGGTCTTCGGGGCGCAGCTCGCGCAGGAAACCCTGGAACATGTCCTGCATCCGCGGCGACTCGCCCTGCAGGCGCGTCGCCAGATCGGCGTCGTGCATCTCCAGCGTCAGCTTCAGCTTCAGGAAGGTGGGGCGGCCGTCGGCCGACTGAATGTTCACCACCATGTCGGGCAGGGTGTAGAAGACCACGCCGTCGGGGCCGTCGCTGATCTTGCCCAGGGCCGGATCGCCCTCGGCCGCCGCGCCGCCGCCATGGCCGCCGCCGCCCTTCTTGTCCGCCTTGCCGTGGTCGCCGCCTTTTTTCTCGGCCTTGCCGTGGTCGCCGGCCTCGGCCTCGGCGGACTTGGGCTTCATCAGCATCATGGCCGCCGCGCCGCCGCCGCCCAGGACGACGACCGCCGCCGGGATGATGATGAACAGCAGGGGAATCTTCTTCTTGGCCGGGGCCTCGCCCTCGGCGGTTTCGCCTTCGGCCACGGCGGGCAGGTTGGCGTCGCCGCCCTTGTCGCCCTTTTTCTTGCCAAGCTTCAGCATGCGCACGGCGCCCCGGATAATCCCTTGTCCGTGATGCGGGCGGTTTGGTTAACGAGGCGTTTACAATCGGCAAATCCTGCCGGGCGGATCGCGCCCTGAAACCGGCCAAAGCCTGATTTTCCGGGATTAACCACGTTGGCACGGTCGTTGCGTGGAGGATGGGCGAAGGAGCTTGCTCACCGTGGAAAACGCCGCCTACATCGGACTGTCCCGCCAGATGACGCTGCGCCGCGAACTCGACATCGTGGCCAACAATATCGCCAATGCGGACACGACCGGCTTCAAGGTCGAACAGCTGCTGGTCGGGACCGAGGTCGGCGAGCGGGCGCGGAACCATGCGGTGCGCCCCTCGGCCAGCTTCGTGCTGGACAAGGGCGTCGGCCGCGACTTCGGCCAGGGCGCGCTGAAACAGACCGGACGGACACTGGACTTCGCGATCGAGGGCGAGGGCGCCTTCTTCAAGGTTCAGGACGGACAGGGCGAGGCCTATACCCGCGACGGCGCCTTCACCATCGACCCGGAAGGCCGGCTGACGACCCAGGCGGGCGACGCGGTTCTGGGCGACGGCGGCGAGATCATTCTGGATCCCGCGCGCGGCCAGGTCGCCGTGGCCGAGGACGGCACGATCAGCCAGGACGGCGAACTGGTCGGGCGTCTGGCGGTCGTGCGTTTCGACAGCCTGTCGGTCCTGCAAAAGGGCGGTGACGGCCTGTACCGCAACGCCTCCAACACCCGGCCGGTCGAGGCGACCGACGTCCAGATCCGCCAGTCCATGCTGGAGGGCTCGAACGTCAATCCACTGCTGGAAATCACCAATCTCATCGAGATCAGCCGCTCGTACGAGCGCATCTCCAAGCTGATCGAGAACAACAACGACCTGTCCCGCCGCTCGGTCGAGCGGCTGGGTCGGGTGTCGTAAGGGAGCACTGACACATGCGCGCGCTCAGAACCGCCGCCTCGGGCATGGCCGCCCAGCAGCTGAACGTGGAGGTCATCTCCAACAACATCGCCAACATGAACACGGTGGGCTTCAAGCGTCAGCGCGCCGAGTTCCAGGACCTGCTGTACCAGAACATCGAACGGATGGGCGCGCAGTCGTCCAGCCAGGGAACGGTCGTCCCCACCGGCATCCAGATCGGCGCCGGCGTGAAGGCGGGCAGCGTCTATCGCATCACCGACCAGGGCACGCCGACCCAGACCAAGAACGCCTATGACCTGGCCATCGACGGCCGTGGCTATTTCCAGATCACCCTGCCGTCGGGCGAGCTGGCCTATACGCGAGCCGGCAATTTCGCGATCAACGGCCAAGGCGAACTGGTCACCGACGACGGCTATCGGGTCGAGCCCGCGATCACCATTCCGCAGGACGCGGTGGACGTCGCCATCTCCAAGTCCGGTCAGGTCCAGGTCATCACCGACGGCCAGACCGAGCCGCAGGTCGTCGGTCAGCTGGAGCTGGCCAGCTTCTTCAACGAGGCGGGGCTGGAAGCCATCGGCGACAATCTGGTGCTGGAGACCGCCGCATCTGGCCCGGCCAACATCGGCGCGCCGGGCGACCCCGGTTTCGGCCAGCTGCTGCAGGGTTACACCGAGTCCTCGAACGTCGACGCGGTCAGCGAAATCTCGGCCCTGATCGTGGCCCAGCGCGCCTACGAGATGAACTCCAAGGTCATCAGCACCGCCGACGAAATGCTGTCCGTCAGCGCCCAGGTGAAGAGCTAAGCCATGCGCCTGATCCGCTCCCTCGCCCTGGTCCCTGCGCTGATCGCCCTGACGGCCGGGCCGGCCTTCGCCGGTGTAGTCACCCTGCGCGACAATCCGGTCGACGACGACGGCCGCATCACCCTGGGCGAACTGTTCGAGGGGGCGGGCGCCGCCGCCGATGTCGTCGTCGCCCGCCGCAGCGGCCCGACCGCCGTGCTGGAGGCCGGCCAGCTTCAGGCCCTGGCCCGCCAGTCCGGCCTGCAGTGGAGCAATCCGTCCGGCCTGCGCCGCATTATGGTGCGCGAGGGCGCCGTCGCCGCCGACAGCCTGGGCCGCCCCGCCGCCTCGGTCGCGGCCCGCCCCGGCGCCACAGCCGAGGTGCTGACCTACGCCCGCAGCCTGGCCGCCGGCGATGTGGTCCAGCCCGAGGATGTGATCTGGTCCACCGTCCAGTCCCACATGGCCCCGGCCGGCGCGCCCCAGGACGCCGATCAGGTCATCGGCCTGTCCGCCCGCCGCGCCCTGCGCGCCGGCGCGCCCGTCGCCTCGCGCGACCTGGCGTCGCCCCAGGTCATCGCCCGCAATGACATGGTCCAGGTCGAGTTCGCTGTGGCTGGCGTCAATCTGACCGTCACCGGCCGGGCCACACGCAACGCCGCCCTGGGCGAGGCGACGCCGATTCTGAACGTCCAGTCCGGCCGCACCATCGACGCCGTCGCTGTCGGCCCCGGCCGCGCCGTCGCCGGCCCCGCCGCCGTCGCCGCCCGCGCCCATCCCACCCAGTTCGCCGCCCGCTGAGGAAACACTCCATGCGTTCCCTGATCCTCGCCGCCCTGACTGTTTCGGCCCTGTCGCTGGGCGCCTGCTCCACCGCCATCGAGACGGTGCGCGGACCGCAATTGGCGCCGATCGGCTATCCGGCCGCCCTGGTGCCGGTGCAGCAGGCCTATCTGCCGTCGCCGGAATCCCGCCCGGCCAGCTCGAACAGCCTGTGGCGCGCGGGCGCCCGGTCCTTCTTCGGCGACCAGCGCGCCCGGGTCATCGGCGACATCCTGACGGTCAACATCGACATCGATGACCGCGCCCAGACCCAGAACTCGACCCAGCGCGCGCGCGCCAACGAAAGCTCTGGCGGCGTCACCAACTTCTTCGGGCTGGAGAACAGCCTGGGCCGCGCCTTCCCCGGCGGGTTCAATCCCCAGAACATGGTCGGACTGGCCGGCGAATCCACCGCCTCGGGCTCCGGCTCGGTGAACCGGTCCGAGAAGGTGTCGCTGACCATCGCCGCCGTCGTCACCGACGTGCTGTCGAACGGCAATCTGGTGATCCAGGGTCGGCAAGAAGTGCGCACCAACCGCGAAGTGCGCGAACTGACCGTCGCCGGAATCGTGCGGCCGGAAGATATCTCCAGCGCCAATACGATCAACCACACCCAGATCGCCGAGGCGCGGATCAGCTATGGCGGGCGCGGCGACATCAGCCGCATGCAATCGACGCCCGCGGCCCAGTCGCTGGTCGAGCGGTTCAGCCCGTTCTGAGGTCAAAAAGCGCCAAGCGGAGCCGTGAACCGTTAACGTCTACCCGCGTTTGCCCACTCAGACGCGAGTGATAATCCATGTTCAAGGCCCTTCTTCCCGCCGCCGCCGCCCTCGGGCTGATCGCCTTCGGCGCCCAGACCCGGTCACAGGGCGTGGCCGATTCGCCCGCCGCCATGGCGTGGCACCTGTCACATGAGGGCGACATGGCGAAGCTGGCCTATGGCATCGAGAATTCGGACCAGCTGGCCCTGATGATGACCTGCGCCCCCGGCGACCGCACGGCCGTCGTCTATGGCGAGGTCCAGCCGCGTTCGGCCAATCTCCAGCGCGCCAGCCTGGGCCCGGTCGAGATCGACCCCCTGAGCGGCGGCGATGCGGTCGAGACACGTATTGGCCTGGGCGATCCGAGCTTGGTGCGGCTGTCCGAGGGGCGTGGCCTGGCGGTTGAGGGCGATGCCGGTGCGTTCGATCTGCCGACCACCCGCGCCGAACAGCGGATGATCCAGGGCTTCCTCGCCTATTGCGGTTCGGCCCACGTCTGATCACATAGACAATCAGGACGCTTCAGCGGGGGCTGGATCATGAACGCATGGATCGGCGCCGTCGCAGCGCTGACGTTACAGGCCGCCGAGCCATCGGACGCCGCCTGGACCTGGACCCTGTATGAGGGGCAGGGGCCACTGGTGCTGGCCAATGAGGTTCCCGACACTCGCCATCTGCGGACGACGCTGGAGTGCGATCCCGGCTCGGGCGTGGCGCGTCTGTCCCTGTATGGTCCGGCCCTGACGGGTATCGCCACGGTGAAATCCGGCCCCGCCTCGGCAACGACCGAGGCCAGTCAGGTGCGCGATGCGACCCGGCTGGCGCTGCGCGTGGACCATCCGGTCTTCGTCGCCTTCGCCGCCAGTGGCGATCTGAACGTCGCGATCGCGGATCAGCAGCGCCCCTTGACCGTGCCGCGCGCCCATCTCACCAAGCTGAGGCGTTTCGCCGAACTGTGCGGCGGATAAGGGGGGAGAAGACATGCGCATCGGTATGACGGTCGCCCTTGCGGCCTTGGCGCTGGGCGCGGCGGCCTGCGGCACGATTCAGCCGGCCACGCTGGGGCATGGAACGACGGCGGCGCCCGCGCCCATGCCCGGCTATGACTGGTTTTTGCATGAAGACGGCGATGCGGCCCGGCTGACCTTCGGGCTGGAGGAAAGCGACGACCTGAAGCTGGGTCTGGACTGCGCGCGCGGCGCCGGTCAGCTGGCGCTCAGCGCCATGGCCCCCAAGGGCGCCAAGGCCGAAATCCATCTGGAGGCGGGCGGCGAGACCGAGCGGTTCAGCGCCGTGGCCGAACCGTCTCAGCTGGACGACGGCCTGTTTCTCAGCGCTGCCGCTGGGACCCAGCACCCGGTGTTCAAGCGTTTCGGTCAGCTGGGCTGGATGGCGCTGTGGCGTGGCGACCAGCGCCAGATGATGGCGGGCCACCCCGGCGCGGACGAGCGGGTGCGCCGCTTCCTGGCCTTCTGCGGCTAGGCCGTCAGGCCAAGCTCGGCCCGCGCCTTCTTCGTCAGTTTCGCTACGATCAGCGCATGGGCGGACCGGATATGGTCCGCCAGTTCGTCGTCCGCCCAGTCGTCGATGCGCGGCAGGTTCACCCATTTCGCCCGCGCCATATAGGGCGCTGGCCGGGCGTGCCCGCTCCCGGTCAGCACCTCATAGGCGATGTCCGACACCTTGAACGACACCCCGCCCGTCGCCCCGACCATGACGAACATCTTGCCGCCGATGCGATAGGCGTCGTGGTCGTCGCCGAACGGATGGTCCAGTGTCGCGCCCGGCAGAGCCAGGCAAACCTTGCCGACGCCCTCGCGGTCCACGATCAGGCCGCCGGATCGGCGCTGACGCCGACGCCCACGGGACAGGTCACGCCCGTGCCGCTGATGCCGCAATAGCCGCCGGGATTCTTGGCCAGATAGCCCTGGTGATAATCCTCGGCGAAATAATACGGCCCCGCGGGCAGGATCTCGGTCGTGACGATCCCGCGCCCGGCCGCCGACAGCGCCGCCTGATAGGCGTCACGTGACGCTTCGGCCTCGGCCTTCTGGTCGTCGTTCAGATAATAGATCGCCGAGCGGTACTGGGTGCCCACGTCATTGCCCTGGCGCATGCCCTGGGTCGGGTCGTGGTTCTCCCAGAAGGCCTTCAACAGATCGCCATAGGTGATTTCGGCGGGATTGAAGACGACCTGCACGGCTTCGGTATGGCCGGTGCGGCCCGAGCAGACCTCCTCGTACGACGGATTGGGCGTGATCCCGCCCGCATAGCCGACCGAGGTGACCCAGACGCCCGGCGCCTGCCAGAACACCCGCTCCACGCCCCAGAAACAGCCCATGCCGAAGATCGCCGTCTGGAACCCCTCCGGATGCGGCCCCTTCAGCGGGCGTCCGTTGACGAAATGCACCTCGTCCGTCCGCACCGGCTGGTCGCGGCCGGGCAGGGCGGTCTCGGCGGTGGGCAGGTCCTTGGCCTTCTCGAACAGCATGGCGCACTCCTTGAAATCGTCGTCCCCTCATATGGGTTATCGCAGAGCGCTTGCCGAGGGGGTCTGACTGTTCTAATCAGCGCCCCTCGCCGGACGGACCTCCGGCGCGTTCACGCCAGACGTGGAACGGACAGGTGGCGGAGTGGTCGATCGCGCACGCTTGGAAAGCGTGTGTACGTGAAAGCGTACCGAGGGTTCGAATCCCTCTCTGTCCGCCACGGGCTAGGGATCGAAGTTTCTGTCTAATTCTTCGCCCGCCCGCCTTCTGCATCAGTCGTCCTGTGGACTGTAGGTGTCGCGGGCGCGGACGGCGATGAGCCCGCCGCCGGACGCCAGGGTTCGGTGAATGCGGTCGGTGTCGGGTTCCTCGCTGCCCATGGCTTTGGCCAGGTCGATGATGCTGTCTGCGCCGAGTGACGCCAAGGCGACTTCGCCGAGCCAGCCAGTGAACTGAACGCGGCCGACACCGTCGATGCCGGCCTCATACAGGCTTGCCGGCGGTTGGGCGTCATCGCCCATATATTCGCCCTCGCGGGGCGCTAGCCAGGCCGACGCGATGTCTTCGGTGCTCAAGCCGACTTCGCGCAGCGAGACCAGCGCCGATATGGCGTCCTGGCGGCTGTCGTAAAAATCGATCGTGACTCTCGGCATGGTGCGCTCCTTCGTCGATCCTCCATTGGAGCCGAGCGCCGAAGGAATGTCGCGAGACGGATCGACGCGGCCATTTGCCCGATGTGTCGCGGCGATCGGTGCTTTACCATCAATGCAATCGTCAATGGTTGAGGATTCGCGGACAACGCATGACGATAGGCCTGCTGCTGGTTCTTCTTGTCGCCTTACCGTTCATCGGCGCTGTCGTGGCGGCGGGATTGCCGCGGCATGCCCGGACCGCCGCCGCTGTCCTGTCCTGGGTGGTGGCCTTTATCTGCGTGGTGTGCCTGGCGTTGCTGTGGCCCCGGTTCCAGGACGGAGAGGTCCTGCAACTCGACATTCCGTGGATCCCGTCGCTGGGCATGAACCTGATGCTGAGGCTGGATGGCCTGTCGTGGCTGTTCAGCGCCCTGGTGCTGGGCATTGGCGCGCTGGTCGTCCTGTACGCCCGTTACTACATGTCGCCGAAGGATCCGGTGCCGCGGTTCTTCTCGTTCTTGCTGGCCTTCATGGGGGCGATGCAGGGCCTGGTGCTGTCGGGCAACCTGATTCAGATGGTCGTGTTCTGGGAGCTGACCAGCCTCTTCTCCTTCCTGCTGATCGGCTACTGGAACCAGAACCCGCTTGCGCGGGAGGGCGCGCGCATGGCTCTGACGATCACGGCGCTGGGCGGTCTGGCGCTGCTGGTCGGCATGGTGCTGCTGGGGCAGATCGCGGGCGGCTATGATCTTCAGACGGTGCTGGATTCGCGGGACCTGATCCTGGCGGATCCCCGGCACACGGTGGCCCTGGGCTTCATCCTGGTGGGCGCGATGACGAAGAGCGCCCAGTTCCCGTTCCATTTCTGGCTGCCGCGCGCCATGGCGGCGCCGACCCCCGTCAGCGCCTACCTGCATTCGGCGACGCTGGTGAAAGCGGGCATCTTCATTCTGATCCGGTTCTGGCCGGTCTTCGCTGAGACGCCCATGTGGCTGGCGGTGGTCGGCGGCGCCGGCATGGTGACACTGCTCGTCGGCGCATGGACCGCCATCTTCCAGCACGATCTGAAGGGTCTGCTGGCCTATTCGACGATCAGCCATCTGGGTTTGATCGTCCTCTTGCTGGGCCTCGGCACCGAGTTGGGCGCGATCGCGGCCATCTTCCACGTGGTCAACCACGCGACCTTCAAGGCGTCGCTGTTCATGGCCGCCGGCATCATCGATCACGAGGCCGGATCGCGCGACATGCGCAAGCTCAGCGGCCTGTTCCGGTTCATGCCGGTGACGGCGGCGTTGGCCATCGTGGCGGCTGCGGCCATGGCCGGGGTGCCGCTGCTGAACGGCTTCCTGTCCAAGGAGATGTTTCTGGCCGAGGCGGTGGCCGGCGCCGGGCGCCATCCGCTGGCGACGGCTCTGCCCATACTCGCGACCCTGGCGAGCGCCTTCAGCGTGCTTTATTCGCTGCGGTTCATCCACGCGACCTTCTTTGGACCGCCGCCCACCGCGCTGGATCGCACACCGCACGAGCCGCCGGTGTGGATGCGCCGACCGGTGGAGATTCTGGTGCTGCTGTGCTTGCTGGTCGGCATGTTCCCGGCCCTGACGGTCGCACCCTTCCTGCGTAGCGCGGCCGTGTCGATCCTCGGCGTCGACCTGCCCTATTACAGCCTGGCGATCTGGCACGGCTTCAACCTGCCGCTGTTGCTGAGTGTCATCGCGTTGGCGGGAGGCGTAGGCCTGTATCTGCTGTTCGGGCGGCGCATAAACGCCAACGGGACGGGCGGGCCGCTGGCGGTGCGCTGGCTCAACGGCGGCTATCTGTTCGAAAAGACGATGACCGGCCTGTTCCGCGGGGCGGAATTAGGCATGACGATGTTGGGCGCGCGGGGCGTGCAGCAGCAATTGCGCGTGATCATCCTGGTCGCGGTCGGGGTCGCCATCATCGCGGGGCTGGGCGCTGACGGACTGGGTCTTGCGGCGCCGGTCCTCGCGGCGCCGTCGTTGATGGACACGGCCTTCGCGCTGATGTGGCTGGTCGGCGGGGCCTGTGCGATCACGGCGGCATGGCAGGCGAAATACCACCGGCTGGCGGCCGTGGTGCTGATGGGCGGAGCAGGCCTGGCCAGTTGCCTGTCCTTCCTGTGGCTGTCCGCGCCCGATCTGGCCATCACCCAGTTGCTGGTCGAGATCGTGACGACGGTGCTGCTGCTGCTGGGCCTGCGTTGGTTACCCAAGCGGCTGGAGTCGATCGTCGTGCCGGATCATCTTCAGCGGCGGTCGCGGATACGCCGCCGGGTCGATCTGATCATCGCCGCCGTGACCGGCCTGGCGCTTTCGGTCGGGGCCTATGCGGTCATGATGCGGCCGGCGATCACCAATGGCGTGTCGCAATTCTACGTCGAGCAGGCCTATGTCCTGGCCGGAGGGCGCAATCTGGTCAATGTGATCCTGGTCGATTTCCGCGCCTTCGACACCTTCGGCGAGATCACGGTGCTGGGCATCGTAGGCCTGACGGTCTTCGTCCTGCTGAGGCGCTTCCGTCCTTACGGCGACAGCCTGCCGGAGCCGACGCAAAAGCGGGTCCAGGCCGCGTCGGATCGCCGGCGCGAGGATCGGTCCGAAGGCGATACCTTGAAGGAGGCGATGCTGGTCCCCCAGGTGGTGATGCGCTGGATGTTCCCCTTCATCATCCTTTTCGCCATGCACCTGTTCCTGCGCGGGCATGATCTGCCCGGTGGCGGCTTCGCGGCGGGGGTCGCCCTGTCGGTGGCCTTCGTGCTGCAATACATGGCCTCGGGCGCGCAATGGGTCGAAGAAAGGCTGGAAATCCGGCCCGCGGCGTGGATCGGGCTGGGTCTGCTGATCGCCACTCTGGCCGGCGTGGGGGCCTGGGTGTTTGGCCATCCGTTCCTGACCTCGGCCTTCCAGTACGCCGACCTGCCGTTGCTGGGGCGGGTCCCGATCGCCAGCGCCGTGGTGTTCGACCTCGGCGTGGTCGTGCTGGTGCTGGGCGCCACGGTGATGATGCTGGTCGCCCTGGCCCACCAGTCGTTGCGCAAGGCCCGACAGGCGGCGAGCGCGGATGCGCCGGAGGACCGGACATGATTGAGATCGTCCTAGCCCTAGCCATCGGTGTGCTGGGCGCGTCCGGCGTCTGGCTTCTGCTGCGGCCGCGCACCTTTCAGGTGATCATTGGCCTGTGCCTGCTGTCCTATGCGGTGAACATCTTCATCTTCGCCATGGGCCGCCTGCGCGTCGACGCCCCGCCCGTCACCGCGTCGGGACTGGAGACGCCCGCCCTCTATGCCGATCCCACGCCGCAGGCCCTGGTCCTGACGGCCATCGTCATCAGCTTCGCTCTGACAGCCCTGTTCCTGGTGGTGGTGCTGGCCGCTCGCGGCGCGACCGGCAGCGACCATGTCGACGGTGAGGAGCCCCGGGGATGACCGACTGGCTTGAACACCTGATCATCGGGCCGATCGTTCTGCCGCTGATAGTCGCGGCGGGGATGCTGCTGATCGACGAGCGGCGGCGTATCGTGAAGGGCGTGCTGAGCCTCGCCGCCATGGCCGTGATCCTGGTCATGGCGCTTCTGTTGATCCACGAAAGCACGACGGGGGCCGTTGACGGCGGCGACGTGGCGCGGGTCTATCGGCTGGGCGACTGGGCCGCGCCGTATGGCATCGTTCTGGTGGCGGACCGGCTTTCCACCCTGATGGTGGCGCTGACGGGTGTGCTGGGCATCTGCGCCCTGGTGTTTTCGTTGGCCCGGTGGGATCGCGCGGGGCCCCGCTTCCATATCCTGTTCCTGCTTCTGGTCATGGGCGTAAACGGGGCGTTGCTAACCGGCGACCTGTTCAATCTGTTCGTCTTCTTCGAGATTATGCTGGCGGCCTCGTATGGGCTCGTCCTTCACGGCTCGGGCGAGACGCGCATCCGGGCAGGGCTGGCGTATATAGCGGTCAATCTGACGGCGTCCCTGCTGTTCCTGATCGGGGTTTCGCTGATCTATGGTCTGACGGGGACGCTGAACATGGCGGACCTGGCGACCAGGATCCCGGACATCGCCGCCGAGGATCGTGGCATGGTTCATATCGGGGCGGCGGTGCTTGCGGTCGCCTTCCTGATCAAGTCCGCGTCCTGGCCTCTGGGCTTCTGGCTGGCGCCCACCTATTCGGCCGCCAGCGCGCCGGCGGCGGCCATGCTGGCCATCCTTTCCAAGGTCGGCGTCTATGTCATCCTGCGGCTCAATGCCCTGATTTTCTCGGCCGAAGCCGGGGCGTCGGCTGGCTTCGGCCTGGAATGGCTGCTGGCGGCCGGACTGGCCACCATGCTGTTCGGCGTGCTGGGCATGCTGGCGACGCGCGATCTGATGCGCGCCGCGGCCTTCGCCGTGATGGTCTCGTCCGGCACCTTGCTGGCCGTCATCGGCGGGGGCGGGATCGCCAGTCTTGGCGCGGCGCTTTACTATCTCGTCGGCTCGACCCTGGCCTGTGCGGCCCTGTTCCTGGTGGCGGAGATCCTCGAGCGCGGCCGGGATCCGGGCGGCGACGCGGGCAAGGCGGTGTTCGAGGATGAATACCGCGATCCGTTCGAGGACACCGAGCGCAACGATCCGGGTCTGGTGATCCCTGCGGCCGTGGCGGCCCTCGGCGGGGCGGTTGTTCTTTGCACCTTGATGATCGCCGGCCTGCCGCCTCTGGCGGGCTTCATCGGCAAGGTGGCCATGATGGGCGCTCTGGTCTCGGCTGACAGCGTCGCGGGCTGGATGATCGTGGGCATGCTGGCGGTATCGAGCCTGGCCGCCGTGATCAGCCTGACGCGTCTCGGCGTCGGCGCCGTGTGGACGCGGGACGAGACCGCGCCCAATCTCGTGGTCGGAGCCGGAGAGTTTGTCGGCATCGCCGGCCTGCTGGGGGCCTGTGTCCTGATGTCGATCTTCGGCGAGACGGTCCTGGCCTATGCCCAGCACACCGCATCCTGGCTGGCGGAGCCGTCCGCCTATGTCGGTGCGGTTCTGACGGGAGAGGGACGATGAGGGCCGTGTTGCCACACCCGTTGCTTTCCATGGGGCTGTTCGTCGCTTCGGTGCTGTTGAGCGACAGCCTGGCGCCGCCTTCGCTGGTGTTGGGCGTGGTGATGGCCCTGGCGGCGCCGCAGGTCATGCGGGCCATGCGCATCGAGCCGGTCAGCGTCCGGGCGCCGCTGGCGATCATCACTCTGGCCGGTCGGGTGGCGGTGGATATCTTGCGCTCCAACCTGGCGGTCGCCCAGATCCTGGCTGGGCGCCGCGCAGATCGAGTGTCGGGCTTCATCCATATCCCGCTGGACCTGAAGGCGCGCTATGGCCTGGCGGTGCTGGCCATCATCATCACCAGCACCCCCGGCACTCTGTGGGTCGAGTATGACCGCGCCCGCGGCCGGCTGCTGATGCACGTGCTGGATCTGGTTGGCGAAGAGACCTGGGTGCGGATCGTGAAGGATCGCTACGAGCGCCTGCTAATGGAGATCTTCGAATGAGCGCGCGCATCCTCGAGGTGGGGCTGACGACGGCGCTCGTCCTGCTGGGACTGGCGCTGGTCTGCGCGGCGTTCCGTATCATCCGGGGCCCGCGCGCCCAGGACCGGATCTTGGGTATGGACACCCTGTATCTGAACGGCATGCTGATCGCCGTCGTGTTCGGCATTCGCAGCGGCAGCGACCTGTATTTTGAAGCCGCTCTGGTCATCGGCATGTTGGGCTTCGCCGCGACGGTCGCCCTGGCCAAATTCCTGATGCGCGGCGAGGTGATTGAATGAGTGTTGCGTCCATGCCCGAATGGGCGGCCACTGTGATCGCCGTCCTCGCCGTGGGTGGCGCTGGTCTTTCCCTGCTGGGCGCGGTGGGCCTGGTGCGGCTGAGCTCGTTCTACGATCGCGTTCATGCCCCGACGCTGGGCGCCACGCTGGGCATGGCGCTGATCCTGGTGGCGTCATGGCTGTATTTCGGCACGGCGCACGGCCGCTGGCTGCCTCGCGAATTACTGATCGCGGTCTTTCTGACCGTGACCACTCCTGTCACCCTGATCCTGCTTGCCCGCGCTGCGTTGTTCCGGGACCGGACGGAGCAATCAGAGCCTCAGGAAAAACCGGTGCCCATGGGCGGGGACCAACCCGGAGGCTGATCGCGGCTCCTTGACCATGGCCACTCGCCCGGGGGGGCGGTCACGATCAGCATTCCGGATTGTTCACGCCGGCCTCCGCCAGGACCGGGGACGTCAGGCCCGTGTTCCAGTTCCAGCCCGAGCCGCCGGCCTTGCGTCCGCAGACGGCGCGTTCGTGAAGCTGGAACATGCCGGTCAGGCCGGCGGCGATACGGGGGGCGCCATCGAACACGATATGTGATCCGGTGGCGTCGTAGACTGGCCAGGACGGTGCGCCGTCGGCGGTGGGGGCGCCGGTACGGGCGAAGCTGGTCCAGTAGCCGCGCATGGCGGCGGACAGGCGCGCCTGATCGGCGGTGTCGGGGATCCTTGGCCAGCGCGGCGGGGTGCGGTCCAGGTTGCCGAACATGAAGGGCAGTTCGGCCGCGTGGAAGGCGTGCAGCCCGGCGTCGTCGGCGGCGGGATAGCCATGGTCGAAGACGTAGAGGAAGGACGCCTGCCCACGCGCGGTCTGGGATCGCACCAGCCGTTCCGATGTCCAGCCGTAAAGCGCGTCCCGCGTGTTCGCCAGAATGCTCTCCCCCATGTCCGAGGCGGGATACAGCGCCAGGAAGTCGTCGGCCAGGTCGCCGTACCGTTCGCGGATCACGCGCTCATAGTCGGCGGCGCCGGCGGGGACGGGCGGCGCCAGCATGCGCAGTGAGCGGATCTCACCGCTGTTGAACCCGGCCAGCACGGGCACGTCCGCCTGCTGTCCCCGGTCGAAGACATCGACCAATTGCGCGGGCAGGACGACGCCATCCACCGCGCCGAAGGCGGCGAATCCGGCCATGGCCGCGCCGTCCGTCAGCGCCTGGGCGTCCATCGTCCGCAAAGCGCGCAGCCCGGGCGCCTGCAGCGGGCGTTGCAGGGCGACACCGGCCTGTTCGGCGGCGGGGGCGCCATAGCGGGCGGCCTTCAGTTCGGGGGTGGAGATCATATAGGCGCTCTGGGCGATCGCCTTGTGGAACAGCCCTTTGGCGAGAGGCGAGGCCATCAGATACAGGACGCTGAGACCACCGGCGGATTCGCCCGCGATGGTGACGTTGTTCGGATCACCGCCAAAGGCCGCGATATTGGCGCGGACCCATTGCAGCGCAGCGACCTGATCCAGCAGGCCATAGTTGCCCGAGATGCCCAGCGGCGATTCCGCGCTCAGTTCCGGGTGGGCCAGATAGCCCAGCACGCCCAGCCGGTAGTTGATCGAGACGACCACCGTCCCCTCGGCCGCCAGCGCCGCGCCGTCATAGAGCTGTTCCTTGCTGGAGCCGGTGACGAGGGCGCCGCCGTGGATCCAGACGATCACGGGCGCGGGGGCTTCGGCTGTGCTCGATGGCGTCCAGATATTCAGGGTCAGGCAATCCTCGCTCGTCGCGCCGATGTCCTGGGAATAGATGGTCACGGCATGGGGCGTGGGCTGCACACAGGCCGCGCCGAAACGGGTCGCGTCGCGCACGCCGGTCCATGAGGCCGCGGGCAGGGGCGGTCGCCAGCGGTTCTGGCCGACCGGCGGGGCCGCGTAGGGAATGCCCCGAAACACCTGCATGCCCGCTTCGACCCGGCCGCGCACCGCGCCGGCCGGGCTGGTGACGACGGGAGAGGCGGCGGCGGCTTGATCGCGCGCCTGGGCCGGGGCGACGGCCAGCAGGCCCGACAGGGCGGCGCACAGGCCGAGGACGGAAGTCGCGCGTTTCATCGGGCCATCTCCGCCGCTTTGTCGCTGCGGCTCAGGACGCGCGCCAGCAGCAGGAACAGACCGATCGCGACGACGTAGACGGGCGTCAGCGCATACAGGGCGATCTGCAGCGAGTTCTCGGGATGGGCGGCGCGGAAGAAGTCGCTGGCCATGCCGACGAAGGTGGGGCCGGCGCCCATGCCGATGAAATTCATCACCAGCAGCAGAAGCGCGCCCGACATCACCCGCTGGTTTGGTCGGACTTCGGCCTGGACCAGGGCCACCGACGACGACAGGTAGAAATAGTTCAGGAACGTGGGCAGGGTCAGGAAGGCCAGCGCCAGCGGCCAGCCGGGAGCCCAGACGAAGGCCAGATAGAAGGGGATGGCCAGCGTCAGCGAGATGGCGGGCAGCATGGCGTAGGCCCGCTTTGACCCGCGCGTGAACCGGTCGATCAGCCAGCCGGACGCGAAGATGCCCGCGCTCATGCCGATGCCGACGACCAAGGCGTACCACAGGGCGACGTCCTGCAGGGTCATGCCCTTTTCCCGCATCAGGAACAGGGTCGCGAAATTTCCCAGGCCGTAGGTGATGATCTGTGTCACACCGCTGCCCAGCGAGGCCAGCACCAGCGCGGGACGCGAGAAGAACATCCGCACCGTGGACCAGAAGCTGGCCTTGGGGACGACCTCGGAGGTGACGGGATCCAGCCCGCCGCGCTTCGGCTCCCGGACAATCAGCATCAGGACCAGCGCCGCGATCACGCCGACGATGCCGATCACGATGAAGGCGGTGCGCCAGCTGAAGGCGGCGGCGACCGAGGCGCCGAAGGCGATGCCGATCGCGGCCCCGATGGGCGGCCCCAGATTATAGATGCCCAGCGCCATCCCCCGGCGGCCGGGCGGAAAGGAATCGGTGATGATGGCGTATGAGGGCGGCACGCCCCCCGCCTCGCCAAAGCCGACCGTCATGCGGGCGACGGCCAACTCACCGTAGTTGCGCGCCAGGCCGCAGGCGACGGTCGCCGCGCTCCAGATTCCGCAGGCGACCGCGACCACGGCGACACGATTGGTCCGGTCCGCCAGCCAGCCGACCGGAATGGCGATGAAGCAATAGAAGAAGGCGAAATACAGCCCGCCCAGCAGGCCCAGCTGGCCGTCGCTGATGTGCAGTGTATCCTGGATCGGCTTGGCCAGGATCGACAGCAGCTGCCGGTCCAGGAAGTTCAGCACATAGATGAACCACAGGGCGCCCAGTGTGACCCAGGCGCCCGTGCCGGGCTTGCTGGACCTGGCGGCGTCCGCGACCGCTGTATCGCTCATGATGGTTTCCTCGGTGAAGCGGCCCTTGGGGGCCGTCTATTTTTCGGGATGGGTAAGAGCCTGATAGACAAGGGTGCGGGCGCGCCCGCGAAACTCGGCGCTGACGGGGTCGGCCATCCGCTGGATCAGGCCGATGAAGATCAGGTCGTTCTGGGGGTCGATCCAGAACCAGGTGCCGCCCCCGCCGCCCCAGCTGAGTGTGCCGCGCCCCTCGCGCGCGCCCAGCGCCTGGGGGTCCAGCACCACGGCGAAGTCCAGGCCAAAGCCGAACGCCGGGTTGAACGGCAGAAGCCGCAGCGGGTTGGACGTCGCCAGCACCGCGTCCGGCACGACGTTCACCCCCATCAGGGCGACGGTTTCGGGCCTCAGGATGCGCGCCCCGTCCAGCTCGCCCCCGTTCAGGATCATCTGGCAGAACCGGGCGTAATCCGCCGCCGTGGACAGCAGGCCCCCGCCGCCGCCCTGGATCCGGGGCGGCCGGGTATAGTCATGGATGGGCATGTCAAAGACGTGCGTCGCCTCCCGCAGTCCGCCCTGACCGTCGTCGGAATAGATGGCCGTCAGCCGGTGCTCATTGTCCGGTCGGGTCTGGAAGCCGGTGTCGACCATCCGCAGCGGGTCAAGGATGCGGGACTGCAGGACATCGCCGAACCTCTGGCCGGTCAGCCGCTCGACGATCACGGCCTGCAGGTCCGTGGCGATGGAATAGAACCACTCGGTCCCCGGCTGAAACATCAGCGGAATCCGGGCGGCGCGGGCGACCAGATCGTCTCCGCTCTCAGCCGACAGGACCGCGTGGTCGCGATACGCCCACTCGACCGGATGCAAGTCGAACAAGCCGTAGCCGAAGCCGGCGGTGTGGCTCATCAGCTCGCGCATCGTGGGCGCGCGTTCGGCGTCCGCGACCACCATTTCACCGGCGGCGTTCAGGCCGTTGTAGACCTTCAGGTCGACGAACTCGGGCAGGAATTTCGTGATCGGGTCGTCCAGGGTCCAGCGCCCCTCCTCGAACAGGATCATCATCGCCACGCCGGTGACCGGCTTGGTCATCGAATAGATGCGGAACAGCGCGTCGCGGGACAGCGGCTCGGGCGCCCCCAGCCGCAGCGCGCCGTGGGTGTTGAAGGCGGCGACCTGACCGTGGCGCATCAGCAGGGTGGAGGCGCCGGCGACGTGGCCGCTGTGGACCATGTCCGCCGTCCAGGCGTCCAGCAGACGGAGGCCTTCCGCGTCGAAGCCCAGCGCCTCGGGGGCGGGGGCGAAGGGAAGGCCGCCGAGGTCAGTCATCGCCGGCTGTCTTTCGCCGCTCGGCCGCCCGGCTCTGGCAGACGCCGTGGAAGCCGTGGGCCATGAAGACGGCCATGCGGGCCTTGATCGCCTCGAAATCATCGGACTGGCACAGGCCGCCGGACAGGTGGTCGATCCGCCCCGTGCGCGCCAGGGTCAGGGTCAGGGCGCCGGTGACGAAATGATAGCCCCAGAAGATGTCCTCCTCGGCGCAGTCGGGCAGGGCCTGTTTCAGCAGGCCGATCAGGCGCAGAACCACGGGGTCATACAGCCGGTCCATAACCTCGGCGCCCCAGGTGGGGGTGTTGTTGATCTGGGCGCTCAGCGCGCCGAAGTGACGCCAGCCCTCGCCCCCGGTCGAATAGGTGTCCAGGTCGGTGTCCAGGAAGGCGCGCAGGGCGCCCTCGACCGTCGGCTTTCCGTTCACCGACGCCTCATAGGCGTCCAGCGCCTGCATCCGGCGCCCGACGGTGATCGGGGCGCGCCGCGCCATGACCTTGTCGAACACCTCCTGCTTGTCAGTGAAATAGTAGTGGACCAGGGATTTGTGCACCCCGACCTTGTCGGCGATGTCCTTGATCGTGACCCCGTGCAGGCCGTGTTGCGAGAACAGATCCTCGGCCGCGTCCAGCAACTGCTCCAGGCTTTCGGCGCGTTGTTCGGCCTTGCGGCGGGGTTTGCGAGCGGGGGTGGCGGGCATGCGCTGGACCTCAGAACGGCCGGGCGCGACCGGGTAACGCGCCGACTCGATGACGGGAACAGCGGTCATCCTATGCGCCCCCGTAGGTCGCGCGAAGCTGCGTCTTGTTGATCTTTCCGGTGGCGGCCAGCGGCATCTGGTCGACCAGAACGATCCGGTCGGGAATCCACCAGTCCGCAACCCGATTCTTCAGTGTCGCCTTCAGTTCGGTGTCGTCGATCGGACTGCCCTGGGCGGGTTCGATGACCATCAGCGGGCGCTCGCCCCATTTCGGGTCCGACCGGCCGATCACCGCGACCAGGCTGACCGAGGGCAGGGCGCCGACGATCTCCTCGATCTCCACCGGATTGATCCATTCGCCGCCCGACTTGATCAGATCCTTGGATCGCCCCGCCAGCGTCAGATTGCCCGCCTCGTCGATGATCGCCAGATCGCCGGTGTCGAACCAGCCGTCGGCGTCCAGCGCCGATTGCTCCGCATCCAGATAGCGCTCGACCACGCTGTGGCCGCGCACCTTCAGATGGCCGACCGTATTACGCTGATCGGGCAGGGGGGCGCCCCCAGCGTCGGTCAGCAGCAGGTCCAGCCCCATGGGCGGACGTCCCGCGCCCCGGGCCGCGCCCGGTTGATCGGTGCGCGGCGAAATGGCGCCCAGCGGCGACAGTTCGGTCATGCCCCAGCTGGTCTGGACGGTGACGCCCAGCCGGCCCTCCATCCGCTGCAACAGGGCGTCGGGGCAGCTTGATCCGCCGATGATGACACGCTGAAGCGATGGAACGTCACCGCCCGTCTCGTCCAGATGATCCAGCAGGCCCAGCCACACCGTCGGCACGCCCACCGCCACGGTGGCGCCGTGCCGGTTAATCAGCTCGGCCAGGGCATGCCCACCCGTGACCCGGCCCGGCAGCACCAGTCCCGCGCCGACCGCCGGGGCGGCGAACGGCAGGCCCCAGGCGTTGGCGTGGAACATCGGCACGGCGACCAGCACCACATCGTCGGCGGTCAGCGCCATGGCGTCGGCCTGCAGCGACCGGATCGTGTGCAGATAGTTCGAGCGGTGGGTATAGGCCACGCCCTTGGGCGCGCCCGTCGTGCCGGAGGTGAAGCACAGACCCGCCAGCGCCGTTTCCTCGAACCGACCCCACGGAACAGCGCGTCCGCGCGTCGCCAGCAGGGTCTCCATATCGACGACGGCGCCGCCCGGCGCGTCCGCTGTTTCGCCGTCCAGCAGGATCAGGCGCTCAAGGCAGGGGCAGGCGGCCAGCAGGGCCTCGGCCATGTCGCGCAGGCCGCCGCCGATGGCCAGAACGCGATCATTCGCCTGGATAATCATGGCCGCCAGCTGTGCGACGGTCAGGCGGGGATTCAGGGTGTGGCAGACGATGCCGGCGCCCATGGCGGCGTACCAGACTTCGACATGGTTCTGGGTGTTCCAGGCCAGGGTGGCGATGCGGTCACCCGGCGCCAGACCCAGGTCCAGCAGCGCGCCCGACAGGCGGTTGGCGCGGTCGCGCAAATCTTCATAGCCGATCAGTCTGTCGGCGCCGTCGGCGCCTGCGGTCACGACCCGCGCCGCGCCGTGCCATTTCGCGCCGTGGTCCAGAAAGCGATCCACGGTGAGCGCATAGTCTTGCATGGGGCCGGGGGGCGAGCCGATCATCCTTGGCGGGGGTCCAGACTGTTACAGGAGCCGGCGGTCCGGCAGGGTGGCGAAGGCGGCGACCCGTTGGCCGCCGCCCCGCTCAGGCTCAGAAGGTCTTGGTCAGGTTCAACCCGTACTGACGCGGCGGACCGGCATAGCGCAGGCCCGAGTTGATCGCGGCGATATAGGTCTGGTCGGTCGCGTTCAGCGCATAGGCCGCCAACGTCCACGTCTCTGTCTTGTAGCTGAGCAGCAGGTTGACCAGGTTGCGGGCCTCCAGCTTGTCGCCCAGGGCCTCGTTGTTGAAGATCGAGGTCCAGGTCTCGCCGATGTGGGCATAGTCGATGCGCGGCGACAGGGTGGCGCCGTTGCCCAGGGTGAAGTCGTACTGCACCCCGATGTTGAAGGTCATCTCCGGCGCATAGCTCTGGGTGTTGCCCTTCAGATTGATGCAGTTGCCGCCGGCCGGGCCGGTTTCGGGGTTGCAGGGAATACGCGGCAGGCGCGGATCGCCGGCGAAGAACTCGCCCAGTTCGGACTGTGAGATCGAGCCGCCGACATCCACGGTCCAGGCGCCGAGGCGGGCCTGGGCCGAGCCTTCGATGCCCATCAGCGTGGTGTCGCCCGCGACGTTCACGATCGAGCTGAACAGCGGCACCGCCGGATCGCTGACCACGACCTGGAAGCCCTCATAGACCATGTAATAGGCGCCCAGCTGGGTGCGCACGCGGCCGCCGAACATCGTCGACTTCCAGCCCAGCTCATAGTCGATGACGTCTTCGGCCCCGAACGAGCTGGCCGGCACATAGAAGTTCGGCGCGTTCAGTCCGCCCATCTTGAAGCCCGTGGCGACGAAGCCATAGACGAAGTTGTTCTCGTCGACCTTGTAGTTCAGGCTCAGCTTGCCGGTCGTCTTCTCGGCGGTGACCTCGTCGTTCTGGACCAGTTGCAGGTTCAGGGCCGGATAGGTCGTATAGACGTCCTTGTTGGTCGAAGTGCTTTCCGACCAGCGCGCGCCCAGCTGCACCTGCAGCCGCTCGGAAATATCGTAGCTGATCTGACCGAAGACGGCCTTGGTCTTCTTGGGCGTCTCGCCAAAGATGTAATAGTCGAACACGCCCTCGGGGAAGCCGACGTGATAGGCCCCCTCGGGGAAGGTCGTGACCGGGAACACCACCTCGTCCTGCTGCCAGAAGGCGCCCAGCAGCCAGGTCAGGCGCTGGTTGTCCGGCGAGACGATGTTGAACTCCTGCGACCAGACCTCTTCCTCGACGCGGTCATAGAAGGTGTTGTTCAGCGCGCTGGTGCCGTCCAGATCGGTCGAGAACTCGCTGATCCCGTCCTGATAGCCGGTGATCGATCGCAGGGTGACGCCGTTGTCCAGCACATAGCTGACGTTCAGCGACACGCGCGCCGTTTCGTCCCGACCCGAGTGCGGGCCGTTGGCGGTGATCTCGAACGGGTCGTTCGTCGACAACGCCGGGTCGGCCGGATAGCCGCCGAAATCCAGATCGTTGTAGTCGCCCTTCAGCAGCACCCGCAGGGCCGGCGTCGGGGTCCACAGGAAGCTGGCGCGCAGGCTCTTCATATCCACGTCGCCGGGATTGCCGCTGTACGGGCCGGTGATGTCGTGGAAGCTGCTGCGCTGCTCGCTGTTGACGGCGAAGCGCGCGGCCAGGGTCTCGCTCAGCGGCAGGTTCACCGCCCCCTGAAGCTTCAGATTGTCGTAGTTGCCGACCTGACCCATCACATAGCCGTTCACGCCCGAGAAGTCGGGGTTGCGGGAGTTGATGAAGACCGCGCCGCCCGTGGCGTTGGTGCCGGCGAAGGTGCCCTGCGGACCGCGCAGCAGCTCGACCCCGCCGATGTCATAATAGGGCTCGGTCTGGAAATAGCCGGGGAAGACCGGAACGCCGTCGCGATAGGTGGTCACGCCCACGCCGATGGCGGTGGTGGGCTCGGACTTGCCGATGCCACGGACGTTGAAATAGTTGCCCTGACCAAAGTTCTGCACCGTTGTGGACGGGGCCACGAACTGCAGTTGCTCCAGCGAGAAGACGCCGCGGTCGGACAGGCTTTCGCCCGTCAGGACCGTCGCGGCGACGGCCGTCGTCTGCAGGTTGCTGGTCCGGCGCTCGGCCGTCACGACGACCTCTTCCAGGGTCGAGGCGGGCTCGTTGGCCTGGGTCGCCCGGTCGGCGGGCGCCTCCTGGGCCTGGGCGGCTCCGGCCCACAGCAGCACGGCGGCAGATGTCGTTATCCAGAGCTTGGCGCCCATGGTCATTCCTCCCTCGGTTCCCTCGGCGTTCTGACGACGCCATGACCCCACGCTTTCACCGATCGATGTCGCTGTCAACATTCACTAGCCGGCGAGTGAATGTTGACCTTCTGGCCAGTTTGTCGTCACTTCGCCGCCGCGAGCGCGGGCTCGCCAATACGGGGAAACGACGATGACGACGATCAATCTGACCGGACGAACGGCGATCGTGACCGGCGCTGGCGGCGGTCTGGGCCGCTCGCATGCGCTGGCGCTGGCGCGCCATGGCGCACGCGTCGTCGTCAACGACATGTCGCCGACGGGCGCAGAGGCCGTGGCCGGGGAAATCCGTCAGGCCGGAGGCGAAGCGGTCGCCAGCGTCTGCAGCGTCATCGATCGCGCCGCAGTGGAGGCGATGATCGCTGAGACGGTCGCGCGCTGGGGCTCGATCGATATCGTCGTCAACAACGCCGGCATCCTGCGGGACCGCACCTTCGCCAAGATGGATCTGGACGACTTCGCGGCCGTCATCGACGTGCACCTGATGGGGTCGGTCAATGTGACCAAGGCGGCCTGGCCCCACATGCGCGAGCAGGACTATGGCCGGATCGTCTTCACGACCTCGTCGTCCGGCCTGTACGGCAATTTCGGCCAGTCCAACTATTCCGCCGCCAAGATGGCCCTGGTCGGCCTGATGCAGACGCTGGCGCTGGAAGGCGAAAAATCAAACATCCGGGTCAACTGCCTGGCCCCCAGCGCCGCCACCCGGATGACCGAGGGCCTGTATTCCGAAGAGGCGCTGAAGGGCCTGTCGTCCGATCTGGTCAGCCCCGGCGTCGTCGCTCTGGTGGCCGAGGACGCGCCGACGCGGGTCGTCCTGCTGGCGGGTTCAGGCGCGTTCGAACAGGCCCATGTGACCATGACGCGCGGTGTCTATCTGGGCGCCGCCCCGGACGCGGCCGAGCAGATCCAGGCCAGTTGGGTTCAGATCACGGATCGCACGGGCGAGACTGTCCCGGCGTCCGGCGCGGCCCAGTACCAGCACGAGATCAATCACCCCGATCGCGCGCCCGAAGCGGCCTGACATCTGCGATTGACGGCGCGCCCGGATCAGGCCGACGGCGCGCCGCCGATCCAGCTGGCCGTTACCCCCAGCGCCTGGTCCAGCAGCACCAGATCGGCGGCCAGGCCCGGCGCGATGGCCCCGCGCTGATCCGCCATGTTCAGGAAGGCGGCCGGGCTGGATGAGGCCATGGCGACGGCCCGGGGCAGGTCGAGGTTCAGCAGATCGATCGCGTTGCGGACGGCCCCGATCATGTCCAGATCCGACCCGGCCAGGACCCCGACCTCGTCATGGCAGGCGCCGTCGCGCACCGTGATGCGGCGCCCTTGTAGGATGAAGTGGTCGCTGTCGGCGCCGACGCTGGGCATGGCGTCGGTGACCAGCATGAAGCGGTCCAGCGGGCGACAGCGCAGGGCCAGTTTCAGCGTGACCGGATCGACGTGGTGGCCGTCGACGATGATGCCGGCCCAGGCGTCCTGATTCTCCAGCGCGGCGCCGACGACGCCCGGCGCCCTGTTCTGAAGAGGCGACATGGCGTTGAACAGGTGGGTTACACCGCTGATCCCGGCGGCGAAGGCGGCGCGCATGGTGGCGTAGTCGGCGTCGGTGTGGCCGGCCGCGACACGGGCGCCAGCGGCGACCAGTTTTCCGATCATCTCGGGCGTCGTCTTTTCGGGCGCCAGGGTGATCAGGGTGCGGCCGCGCTTCAGCCGGGTCAGGCGCGCGATCTGGGCGTCTTCCAGCACGCGGAATTTGTCGGCGTTGTGAATGCCCTTGCGGCGGACGTTCAGGAACGGCCCTTCGATATGGATGCCCAGCACGCCGGGCACACCCGACCTGATGGCGGCCTCGACCGCATCGATGGCGCGATCGATAACCTCCAGATCGTCGCTGATCAGGGTCGGCAGGAAGCCGGTCGTACCGAAGCGTCGATGCGCGGCGCCGATGGCGGCGATGGCCTCTACGCTGGGAACGTCGTTGAACAGCACCCCGCCGCCGCCGTTGACCTGGGTGTCGATGAAGCCGGGGACCAGCGTGCCGCCGTCCAGATCGACGATCCGGCCTTCAGGCGTCGAACCGCGCGGCGGCAGGGCCGCGATCCTGCCGCCGTCGATGACCACGTCGATGTCGTCCCGCAGTCCGGCGGGCGTCAGGACGCGTCCGTTGGTCAGGGTCGTGGCCATCAGACGGTCTCGGTCACCTTGTTGAGATAGGGCGGATGGTCGGGATCGAACCCGCGCGCCACCGACAGCTGCGCCGCCAGGGCATAGAAGCTCTGGATCAGCAGGATCGGCTCCAGCGCCGGATGCCCCGCCGTCGACGGCAGGGACACGACCCGCGCATCCTCTGCCCGCCCCGACAGGAACACCTGCGCCCCGCGTGCGGCGAAGGCGGCGGCCAGATCCTGGGCGTCGTCGCGGGTGATGTCGGATTGCGCCAGCATCAGAACGGGGAAGCCGGACTTCACCAGCGCCATCGGGCCGTGCCGGACCTCGGCGGTGCTGAACGCCTCGGCGTGCAGGCCGCAGGTCTCCTTCAGCTTCAACGCCGCCTCGCGGGCGATGCCGAAACCGGGCCCGCGCCCGACGACATAAAGGTTGGTCGCCGCCTGCAGCACGGGCAGGGCGGCGGTCCAGTCCTGACGCCAAGCGGCCTCAAGCTGATCGGGCAGGGCGGTCAGGCCGGCGCGCAGGGCGTCGTCCTGGGTCCATTCGGCGACCAGATGGGCGACGGCGGTCAGGCTGGCGATAAAGCTCTTGGTCGCCGCGACCGACAGTTCGGGGCCCGCGCGCAGGGGGATGGTCAGATCGGCTACGTCCGACAGGGGTGAACCCTCGACATTGACCATCGCGATGACATAGGCGCCGCCCGCCTTTGCGGCCGAAGCGGCGGCGACCAGATCGGGACTCTTGCCCGACTGGGATATGGCGAAACAGACCCCGCCCGGAATGCGCGGCGTGCGGCCATAGACCGAGCTGACGGCCAGCGGCGCTGGGCTGGTCAGGACGCCCGTCTCCGATTCGATCAGATAGCGGGCGAAAACACCCGCATTGTCCGAACTGCCCCGGCCGCAGATCAAGGCGGCGGTCGGCGTGTGGGCTCGAAGATAGTCGGCGGCCCGGGCGACGACCTCGGCGTTGTCGCGCAGCTGGGCGGCGACCACGGCGGGCGCCTGGGCCGCCTCGGCGAACATCTTCGTCTCTTCGGCGCGCATCAGGCGGGACCGTCGTTCAGTTCGGCGACGAAGTCATAGGCGTCGCCGCGATAATAGGACTGGGTGACCTCGACCGCCTGTCCGGCATGGAAGGCGCGGCGTTCGATCAGCAGGCCGGCCGCCCCGGCCGTGGTGCCCAGCAGTTCGGCCTGTTCGGCGTTGAACAACACGGCGCGCAGGCGTTGCAGCGCGCGATTGGGGCGATAGCCGGTGTCGGCCAGGGCGCGATACAGCGAGGCGCCGACCGCATCCAGACCGGGCAGGCAGGCGGCTGGAATGGTCGAATACTCCAGCGCCATCGGCAGCCCGTCGGCATAGCGAATCCGGCTGAAACGATAGACGGGGGTGCCGGGGCTGAGGCCTAAGGTCAGCGATTCCTCGGGCGTCACGGCGCCTTCGCTGCGGTTCAGCCATGAACTGGTCGCCTTGCGTCCGCGCGCGGCCATGTCTTCGGAAAAGGACGTCAGTTTGGAGAAGCTCTTCTCCACCCGCGCGGCGACGAAGGTGCCGGCGCCCTGACGGCGCGTCAGCAGGCCCTCGGCCACCAGACCGTCGAACGCCTTGCGCACCGTGATGCGCGACACCGCCAGGTCGGAAGCCAGGTCGCGTTCAGGCGGCAGGGCCTCGTCGGGCTTCAGGGCATGACGCTCGATCGCCTCGCGCACGGCATGCTGCAGCTGTTGATACAGCGGCGCCGGACGCTGGGCGTCCAGCGGGCCTATGGCTTCCAGAAACGACATCCCGCCCCGTCCAAATCAACCAACCCGTTAATCACCCCATCTGATCGCAAGTCATGCGACCAATCAAGGACCAATATGATAAAAGAATAGGCCCAATTGACGTTTTGGTCTTGCGTGACGTGATTGTTTGATGAAAGTCTCGTGTCAACGGCAGCGAAATGAAGCCTTCGTCGTCGAGAGATGGACCGTATTGGTCTTAAATTGGGCTTTTCTGGATCTGCGGGGGCAGGTCCAATAAGGGGAGAACGGGCGTCATGAGTCTTCGTCATGTCTTGCTTGCCGGAACCGTCAGCGCCCTGGCGCTGGCCGCCGGCGCCGCCGCCGCCCAGGACACGGGGCAAACCACCACCACCGTCGATGAAGTGATCGTCACCGGCATTCGCGCGTCGCTGCAGCAATCGCTGGAGACCAAGCGCAACGCCGACGCCATCATCGACGTCGTCACGGCCGAGGATGTGGGCAAATTCCCCAGCTCCAACGTGGCCGAAGCCATCACCATCATTCCGGGCGTCACCATCGACCGGGCCTTCGGCCAGGGTGAGAAGGTCTCGATCCTGGGCACCGATCCGGCGCTGAACCGCACCCTGCTGAACGGCCAGACGGTCGCCTCGGCCGACTGGTTCATTCTCGATCAGCCGGGCCGGACCTTCAACTACGCCTTGCTGGCGCCGCAGATCGTCGGCCGGGTCGAGGTGTTCAAATCGCCCGAGGCCCGCATCGACGAGGGCAGCATCGGCGGCACCGTCGATATCCTGACCCGCCGTCCGCTGGATCTGACCGGCGGCCTGACCCTGTCGGGCGCGGCGACCTATCTTTACAATGATCGCTCGGAAGAGGCCGATCCCCAGTTTTCGGCCCTGGCCGGCTGGCGTAACGCGGATCGCACCTTCGGCGCCCTGGTTTCAGTCCAGCATGCCAAGGACGGCCTGCGCCGCGACGGCCTGGAAGCGTATGGCACCATCCCGGCCAGCTATTACGCCGGCGGCAATCCGGAAAATCCGGGCGGCAACTCCATCCTGAACGGCAACTGCACCGGCGCCTGCGCCGCGACCTTGCTGGCCAATCCGAATGCGCGCGGGCTGAACTCGTTCGGCACCCACTTCTTCGAGCAGGACCGCGAGCGCGACACCTATACCGTCGCCCTGCAGTGGCGCCCGGTCGCGCAACTGGACCTGAATTTCGACTGGCTGCACGTCGAGGCGACCTACAACAACACCAACCAGTCGCTGTTCGCCTTCCAGGGCAACACCTGGAACAGCCTGGGCGCACTGACCGACATCGAGATCGAGGACGGCGTTATCAAATACGCCGCCTTCAACAATGCGCTGAGCGTGCTGGATGTCCAGTATCGCGAAGCCGCCCTGACGACCGATTCCTATCACCTGGACGGCAAGTGGCAGGGCGAAGGGTGGGATCTGTCGGGCGACATCGGCTACAGCAAGGCCGATGGCGGCACCCAGCGTCAGCTGTTCGGCGAGTTCCTGAACTGGGCCGACTATGAGGTCGATTTCCGCGGCGCGCCCGGCTCGCCCGGTGTCCTGACCTATACCGATCCGGCCAATAACGACGTCCTGTCCAACCCCGCGAAATTCTCGTTCGACGGCGGCTGGGGCGGCGGCGATCCCTCGACGGGACCGACCGGCTATAACGCGGGCTGGGGCGGCAACATCGTCTCCAAGCCGACCACGGACAAGGAAACCTACGGTCAGGTCGATTTCGGTCTGGATCGCGACGGCTTCTTCGACCGGCTGCAGTTCGGCTACAAATACCGCAAGCACGAAACCGACCAGCGCATGTCGGGCGTCACCGTTTCGATCTACGGTGATCCGGACAGCGCCGCCATGTTCAATCCCAGCCAGGTGCCCGGCAACTATCTGGACGGCTTCGACGGCGTAAACGGCCAGATGACCGGCCGCTTCCGCATCGATGGAAACGCCCTGGCGAACTATATCGAAAGCGGCGGTTACCTGCGTCCGTGGCAGGCCGCGCCGACGCCGACCGTGTTCGGCAACGCCGAGTTCACGGCCCAAAACTGGAACGTCCAGGAGACGATCAACGCCTTCTACGGTCAGGCGAATTTCGAGAACGATCGTATCCGCGGCAACGTCGGCCTGCGCTACGTCCGGACCGAGTCGGACAGCGGCGGCTACGTCTGCGTCAACCAGACGGCCAGCGGATGCGGCACGACCGAGGCCGACTGGGCCTGGGACGTGACGAGCAAGGAGTATGACGACTTCCTGCCCAGCGTGAACATCGCCCTGAACATGTCGGACGACGTCATCGTCCGTCTGGCCGCGGCGCGGGTCATCGCCCGTCCGAACTACGCCGACATGTCCAACTACTTCTGGCTGTCGGACCAGATCCTGAACGGCGGCGGCGGCAACCCCGATCTCGACCCCTATGTGTCGACCAACTTCAACGCTGCGGCCGAGTGGTATTTCGGTGAAAACGCCATCCTGTCGGGTGAGGTCTTCGTCAAGGACATCTCGAACTACATCCTGCAAAAGACCGCGCCCGAGCAGCATTTCAATCAGGCCCAGAACGCCGTCACCACCTATCAGATCAGCCGGCCGACCAACGCCGGTTCGGCCCTTCTGAAGGGGCTGTCGGTCGCCTATCAGCAGACCTATGCCTACGGGTTCGGCCTGCTGGCCAACTACACCCTGGTCGACGGCGAGGCGGACAACGGTCAGGACCTGCCGTTCAATTCCAAGCACCAGGTCAACCTCAGCCCTTTCTATGAGAACGGCCCGTTCTCGGCCCGCATGACCTACACCTGGCGGTCCGAGTATTTCACCGGCCTGGATCGCGGCGACGCCATGTATGTGCGCGAAGTGGACACCCTGGACGCCACGGCGGGCTACGCCTTCAACGACCGGGTCAGCCTGACCGTGTCGGGCCAGAACCTGCTGGACAGCGAATACTATTCGTACGCCAACACCGTGGCCCTGCCGCGCGGCGTCTATCGTACGGGTCGCAAGCTGATGGCGACCCTGGCGGTCGAGTTCTAGCACCGGTTCTGCGAGGACGGTCGTCGGCCGTCCTCGCGCAAGGCCTATCGCCAAGGCCTCCTCCTGAGGCCAGACTGGCGCGGGGCGTCTGACGTCCCGCGCGCCTTTTTTCCAGATGCGAGACTGCGATGACCCTGATCGCGCGATCGGCGACGGCGTTCGCCCTGATCTTCACTCTGGCGGGGGCGTCGTCCGCCCTGGCGCAGGCTGACGCGGGCCCGGTCATCCCCCGACCCCAGTCCGTGACGGCGGCCGCCGGCGATTTCCGGATCACCACAGGGACCACGATCCTGATCCCGCGCGGCGACGCCGAGGCGGCGCGGGCGGCCTCGCATTTCGCCGACCTGATGCGGCGCACACGTGGTCTTGAGCTGACGGTTCGTGAGGGCGGTCAGGGTTCCGGCGCGATCGTCTTCCGCCGTGCGTCCGACATGGCGGCCGACGCCTACGATCTGACGGTCTCGCCGCGTGGCGCGGTGGTGACGGCGGCCGATTTCGGCGGCTTCCTGTATGGCGGGATCAGCCTGTGGCAGCTGGCCACGGCGACCGAAGGGCAGGGGCCCGCCTCGATCCGCAGCGTCGCCATTCAGGACGCGCCCCGGTTCGGCTGGCGCGGCCTGATGCTGGACTCGGCCCGCCACTATCAGTCGCCCGAGTTCATCAAGGGCTTCATCGACTGGATGGCCCTGCACAAGCTGAACGTCTTCCACTGGCATCTGACCGATGACCAGGCCTGGCGGTTGGAGATCAAGCGCCATCCGCGCCTGACCGAGGTCGGGGCCTGGCGCGTGCCCGCGGGCGCGGCGGCCCAGGGGGACATCGACCCCGCCACCGGTCGCCCGCGCCTGTATGGCGGCTTCTATTCCCAGGACACGGTGCGCGACATCGTCGCCTATGCGGCCGCGCGCAACATCGTCGTGGTGCCCGAGGTGGACGTGCCCGGCCACGCCAGCGCGGCTATCGCCGCCTATCCCGAACTGGGCGTGACCGATGCGCCGGGCGCCGTCGTTCCGGCCGTGCCCGCCGACTGGGGCGTCTATCCGACCCTGTTCAATGTCGAGGACAGCACCCTGACCTTCTTCGAACAGGTGTTCGACGAGGTGATGGATCTTTTCCCCGGCGAATACATCCACATCGGCGGCGACGAGGCGGTCAAGGATCAGTGGAAGGCCTCGCCCCGCACCCAGGAACGCATGCGCGAACTGGGTCTGGCCGACGAGCATGAGCTGCAGAGCTGGTTCATCGAACGGCTTGAGAAACACCTGAACGCCAACGGCCGTCGCCTGATCGGCTGGGACGAGATTCTGGAGGGGGGCCTGGCGCCCAACGCCACGGTCATGTCGTGGCGCGGCGTGGACGGCGCCATCGAGGCGGCGCGGCTGGGCCACGACGCGGTGATGACACCGGGGCCGACCCTGTATTTCGACTATCGCCAGAGCCCGACCGACGGCGCGCCGGGGCGCGGCGTGGTCTCGTCGCTTGAGGATGTTTACCGGTTCGATCCGACGCCGGACGCCCTGACGCCGGATCAGACCAAGCGGGTGATCGGCGTCCAGGCCAATATCTTCACCGAACATATGCGCACCGAGGACCGGGTCGAGTATCAGGCCTTCCCGCGCGTCTCCGCCCTGGCCGAGGTGGCCTGGACGGGCCACGACCGGATGGACTGGACCGACTTCCAGACCCGGCTGCAGCCGCAACTGGCGCGCTATCGCACCCTGGGCATCGACTATGCGACCAGCGGACTGGAACCCGCGCCCGCCATGCCTGCCGACGGCCAGCGCCGTTTCGACCATCAGATGAAGATGTGCAGCGAGGGTCTGGTCCTGTCGCTGATCGACGACGCACCGATCCAGGGCGAACGGCCCGCCTTCATGATGGACATCATGAACCCCTGCTGGATCTATCAGTCAGCCGACCTGACGGGCGGTCAACGCATCGAAATCGCGGTCGGCCAGGTGCCCTTCAACTTCCAGATCGGCGCCGACCGCAACAACATCCGCCTGCTGACGCCGCACACGCCCGAGGGCGAGCTTCAGGTGCGGATCGACGGGTGCGAGGGCGAGCCGGTGCTGTCGCTGCCGCTGGCGGTCGCCGCCGCCGATCATGGCGTGACGGTGCTGAGCGGCGACCTGCCCGCGCGGGCCGGAACGCATGACCTGTGCCTGCGCTTCGCCCAGCCCGGCCTCGACCCGATGTGGGGCGTCGACTGGGTGCGCGTCGGAGGCGACCGGTGAGCGAGCGTATCGTTCTGGCGCCCATGGCCGGCTGGCTGACGCCGCTGGCCCAGGTTCCGGATCAGGCCTTCGCCGGCGCCATGGTCGGCGAGGGCGTGGCCATCGACCCGACCGACACCGTGGTGCGCGCGCCCTTCGACGGCGTGATCGCGGGGCTGCCCGCCAGCCGCCACGCGGTGACCATCCGGTCCGACGACGGCGTCGAGGTGCTGATCCATGTGGGGCTTGAGACGGTCGCCCTGAACGGCCGGGGCTTCACCGCCCATGTGGCCGAGGGCGCGCGCGTGGCGGCGGGCGACCCGCTGCTGACGCTGGATCTCGACCTCATCGCCGACGGCGCCGCAAGCCTGATGACGCCGGTCGTCATCGTCGGCGGCGGCGCGGCCGTCCGCCCCCTGTCGCCGGGCCGCACGGTCGCGGCAGGCGAGGCGATCCTGAGCGTCGCGGTCGCCGCCGCTGCTATAACGCAGGCCTCTTCGCAGACCCTGACCCGGCTGGTCCGCGCGCCCTTGCCGCATGGCCTGCACGCTCGGCCGGCGGCCCGCATCGCCGCCTGCGCCAAGGGGTTCGACGCGCGCGTGTCCCTGTATCTGGGCACGCGTCAGGCGGACGCGACCAGCCTGGTCGGCATGATGGGGCTGGGCGTCGGCGACGGCGACGAGCTGCGCCTGGTCGCGGCAGGCCCGCAGGCCGTTCAGGCGCTGGACGCGTTGGAGGCGCTGATCACGGGCGGTCTGGAAGAGGCCCACGCCGCCGCCACGCCCGACGCCCTCGCGCCGACGCCGAACCCGGCCCCCGAACCGGGCGAGGACGGCGAACTGATCCTGTCGGGCGTCACCGCCTCGCCCGGTTTGGTCATGGGGCAGGCCGTGCGGCTGCGTCAGGCCGAGATCGCCGTGCCGCGCGACGGTAACGGTGCGGCGGCCGAGACGGCGTCCCTGCACGCGGCGCTTGAGATGGTGCGCGCCGCCCTTGCTCGCGCCGGCTCCAGCGGACCGGCCCAGAGCCGCGCCGTCATGGCCGCGCATCTGGCCTTCCTCGACGACCCGGCGCTGATCGCCGCCGCCGAACAGGCGATCGCCGAAGGGCGCGGTGCGGGCTTCGCCTGGCGCCAGGCCACGCGCGCCGCCGCCGACCTGTTCCGCACCATGGGCGACCCGCGCATGGCCGAACGCGCCGACGACCTGCTGGATCTGGAACGTCAGGTGCTGGTCGAATTGACCGGCGACGCGCCGACCGCGCCGCCTGCTCTGGGACCGGGCTCGGTCATCGTCGCCGACGATCTTCTGCCCTCGCAACTGATGGCGCTGGAGGCGGCCAAGGTCGCGGGTCTGTGCACGGCGCGGGGCGGACCGACCTCGCACGTCGCCATCCTGGCCGCCGCCATGGGCGTGCCGGCGCTGGTCGCCGTGGGGCAGGGGCTGGATCGGGTTCAGGACGGGGCGCTGGTGGTGCTGGACGCCGATGGCCGCCGTCTGGTCGCCCATCCGTCCGCCGCCCGCCAGGCCGCGGCCCAGAGCGCCGCCGCCGCCCTGTCGCGCCGCCGCGCCGACGCCCGGGCCCAGGCCATGGACGTCTGTCACACCGCCGACGGCGTGCGGATCGAGGTCTTCGCCAACCTGGGCAACGCCGCCGAGGCCGCGCCGGCGGTTCAGGGCGGGGCCGAAGGCTGCGGTCTGTTACGCACCGAATTCCTGTTCCTGGAGCGCGAAACCGCGCCGACCGAGGACGAGCAACTGGTTCAGTATCAGGCCATCGCCGACGCCCTGGACGGCCGCCCGCTGATCATCCGCACCCTGGACGCCGGCGGCGACAAGCCCTTGCCCTATCTGCCGATGCCGCATGAGGACAATCCGGCGCTGGGCCTGCGCGGGGTGCGCTCGGGCCTGCATCGGCCCGACATCCTGCTGACCCAGCTGCGCGCCATCTGCCGCGTACGGTCCAGGGGGACGGTCGCGGTCATGCTGCCGATGATCGCAGCGGTCGCCGAGGTGCGTCAGGTCCGCGCCCTGCTGGACGCCGCCGCCGCCGAGACCGGCCGTCCCGCGCCCCTGCTGGGCGTGATGATCGAGACGCCCGCCGCCGCCATGACGGTGGACCGTCTGGCGCCCGCCATCGACTTCATCTCCATCGGCACCAACGACCTGACCCAATACGCCCTGGCCATGGATCGCCAGAACCCGGCGCTGGCGGCCCAGTTGGACAGCCTGCATCCCGCCGTCCTGCGCCTGATCGCCCAGGCGGCCGAGGGCGCGGCGCCGCTGAAATGGATCGGCGTGTGCGGCGGGCTGGCCGCCGACCCGCTGGCCGCGCCGATCCTGATCGGACTGGGCGTGCGCGAACTGTCGGCCACGCCGTCGATGGTGGCCGAGATAAAGGCCGTGGTCCGTAGCCTGACCCTGGCCGATTGCAGCCGTCTGGCCGCCGAGGCTCTGGGTCAGGACGGGCCCGAGGCGGTGCGCGCCCTGACCGCCGAACGCCTGGCCGCCCTTAAATCCCGCGTGGGAGCGATCGCATGAAGATCGGATTGTCCAGCCTGCAGCCGCTGGGCCGCGCCCTGATGCTGCCCATCGCGGTCCTGCCGGTCGCCGGCCTGCTGCTGCGGCTGGGCCAGCCGGACCTGCTGGACATCGCCTTCGTGTCCGCCGCCGGTCAGGCGGTGTTCGCCAACCTGGGCCTGCTGTTCGCGGTCGGCGTAGCGGTCGGCCTGGCGCGCGACAACAACGGCGCGGCCGGTCTGGCGGGCGTGGTCGGCTATCTGATCACGCTTGAGGCGTCCAAGGTGCTGCTGACTGTCCCGCCAGAGGCGCTGGTCGGCCTGACCGGCGACGCCGCCGACGCGGCGGCCAAGGCGTTCAAGGATCAGGCGATGACGCGGCTGGGGGTGCCCATCGGCATCGTCTCCGGCCTGATTGCGGGGGATTTCTACAACCGCTTCTCGACCCTGAAGCTGCCGGAATATCTGGCCTTCTTCGGCGGGCGGCGGTTCGTGCCGATCGCCTCGGGTCTGGCGGCGCTGGCGCTGGCGGCGGCAGTCGGCCTGTCGTTCACCGCCATCGACCATTTCATCGACGTGTTCAGCCGCGGGGTCGTCGGTTCGGGCGAAATCGGCCTGTTCATCTATGGCCTGCTGAACCGCCTGCTGATCATCACCGGCCTGCATCACATCCTGAACAACGTGGCCTGGTTCATCGTCGGCGATTTCAACGGTGCGACCGGCGACCTGAACCGGTTCTTCGCGGGCGATCCCGACGCGGGCGCCTTCATGAGCGGCTTCTTCCCGGTCATGATGTTCGGCCTGCCCGCCGCCTGTCTGGCCATGTACCACGCCGCCCGGCCCGAGCGGCGCAAGGCGGTCGGCGGCATGCTGGCCTCGCTGGCCCTGACCGCATTCCTGACGGGGGTGACCGAGCCGATCGAGTTCACCTTCATGTTCCTGGCGCCGGTGCTTTACGCCATCCATGCCGTGTTGACCGGCGTGGCCATGGTGGTGATGGACCTGCTGGGGGTGCATCTGGGCTTCACCTTCTCGGCGGGCCTGTTCGACTATGTGCTGAACTTCGGCAAGTCGACGCGGCCATGGCTGCTGCTGCCGGTCGGCCTGGTCTATTTCGGTCTCTACTACGGCCTGTTCCGCCTGTTCATCCGCGTGCTGGACCTGAAGACGCCGGGCCGCGAGGATGATCCGGTCGAGACTGTGACCCTCGCCACAGGCCCCGCCTCGACCCGGGGCGAGGCGTTCGTTCACGCGCTGGGCGGGGCGGCCAATCTGAAGGCTGTCGCCGCCTGCACCACCCGCTTGCGCCTGACGATCGGCGACCGCGCGGCCGTGAACGAGCCCGCGCTCAAGGCGCTGGGTGCGCGGGGCATGATCGCGCCCGGTCCCGACTCGCTACAGGTCGTTCTGGGGCCCATCGCCGATGCCGTGGCGCAGGAGATTCGCGACGCCCTGTCGGCTGCGCCGATCGCCGCGACGCCAGCCGCGCCAGACCTGTCGCAGGCCGCACTTGCAGCCCTGGGCGGCCACGGAAATATCGAGACCGTCGTCCATCGCGCGCGACGGCTGTGCGTCACGCTGAAGTCTGATCTGGTGGACGAGGCGGCGCTGGCGGCGGCCACCCGGGGCTTTGTCCGGACAAGCGAGCGTCGGCTGCAGATACTCGCCGACTGACCGCGCGATTGTCAGGGCGCGCGGTAACTGACACACCGCGTTTCTGACATGGAGCGGCGCATGATCCCCGATGACTCTGATCACGATCACGACCCGGACGGCGGCGGGTTCGATGTCGATGACTGGGCGCGGCTGACGCCCTTTATCGGCGCCGTGGCGACGCTGGACGATGTGCAGGCCGGGCGGGCGGTGTTCGCTCTGGGCGATACGGACGATCCGCGAACCATCGACATGGATCTGCCACAGCCGCTGATCTGGTGGGAGGATGACGGCGAGCAGGCCGCCATCGCCGTTCAGGCTGAATCCCACGTCAGTTCGGACGGCGAAACCATGGAGGTGCTTGGCCTGATCCTGCCTGATGGCGGGTCGGCGGTGGCGCTGCTGGATGATGTCGATCTGGTCGACGATACCGATCCGACCTGGCGCGCCCTGGTCGAGGCGGCGGTTGATCCGTCAGACGCGCACGACGACCGCCCCTGACGGGCGGCCGTCTGAAATCCGTGCAGTTTGATCAGGCGGCCTTGCGGACCATGCTGTCGGCGGCGCGATCCATCTCATCCGCCTTGCCCGGCAGGGTCCGGCTCAGCTCGATCAGCGCCTCGTCCGTGACGACGTGGCCGCGCGCGCGGTTCTTCTCGATCTGTTCGGCGCGGTAGGCCGGATCGCGCAGGCGCACGGCTTCCTGGCGCAACTGACGTGCGCCGCGACGCATGTCCTCCGCGCCGCGGGTCATGTCGATGCGGGCACGGGCCATGGCGCGTTCGCTTTCGACGCGGGCGCGTTCACCCGCGCGCTGAGCCTCCTCGGCCGCCTTGCGGATGGCGTCGGTGTCGATGCGCGCGTGGGCGCGGGCCAGTGCGACATGCTCGTCCCGCAGGGCGGCCGCGGCGGCGCGGTGCGCCTCTCGTCCGGCGGCCTCTGCGCTTCGCTGGGCCAGCGCGGCCTGGCGTTCAGCCCTGCGGGCTTCGCGCTCGGCGGCGTTTGCTTGGCGCATGGCCTGGTCTGCCTGCCGCTGTGCGGCGGCCGCCGCACAGCGGCAGGCAGACCAGGCC
>NZ_SDZL01000021.1 GCF_004210735.1 Brevundimonas sp. | reverse complement strand
CGGTGGGGGCCAGCGGGCCGGATCATGGGCGGGGCCGTCTGCCGCAGCCAGCCCCCAATGCGAACGAGAGAGGTGTGCGAGGACGGCGTGTCCAGGATAGAAGCGGTCGCCGCATGGGGCGCATGGCAGCATCCGTCAGCGCAAGCGGGGCCGCAGTCCGGGCAGGCGTCGTCCATGTCCACTGGTGTTTCGACCGCTTCGACGACGTCCACGGCGTTGGGCGAATAGGTGACGCTGTCGGCGCAAATGTGCGAGGCAAAGGCCGGAGCGGCGAAGGTCATCGCCAGGACAATGGCGCATCCCAGGCCCAGTCGGCCGATTATCCTATCCAGGAATCGAAGCATCGCCAGAGATCCTAGCACGGCATGTGATGCGAGCCCGGATGACGCCATGCCGCAGGGGGGACTCAGGACCGAATGACAGCTCCCCGTACCGCCGGATGACCTGACGGGCGCGTCGGCGGAGCGGTCACAACCTCGCCGCGAGGCTGAGGTTCTGTAGTTCGGTTGAAGCAAGGTCGGGCTTGTTCGGCGGGGTGATGCCGGTTTGTCGCTCTATGATGCTCTGGCGCCCGGGTCACCCGCCTCTGCTGCAGGGCGCACCAGCGGGGCGATATAGTCTTCGGGCGGCAGGGCGTCGTCGCGGACAAGCGGCGCGATGTAGTCTTCCGGCGATCGGCCGTCCTCGCGCACCAGGGGCGCGATATAGTCGTCATCCGAACCGCTGTCGTTACGCACGAGCGGGGCGATGTAGTCCTCGTCCCTCCGGACAAGCGGAGCCAGATAGTCCTCCTCCGCCTGGGCGCGTGGGCGTCTTGAACGTGACGGTTGACCGCCATCGGTGATCGCGAAATGGGCCTCCAGTTCGTCCATCTCGCTCTGGTGGCGCTTTCGGACAGGGATGCTGATGGACTGACAGGCGGCGATCGCCTGATCCAGGGCGTTCGAGTGTCGGTCACCACCCAGATAGTTCTGGGCAAGCTGCGCGTGGGCGGCTTCGAACCGTGCATCGCATTGCGCGGTCAGGGTCCGCTCTTCCTGCTGCTGCCGGGCTTCCAGTGCGAGGAACGCGGCGGCGTAGCCGGGAGCCCGGCCTTCGCCCAGCCGGTCGAGCAGCCAACGGTTGAGACGTGCGCGCACGCTGGCCAACTGCCCCGTCGCCCGCCGGAGATTGGCCCGTTCGGCGGCCGTGGCCGAGCCTGACTGGTTGATACGGTTCTGGAGGCTGTCCCGGGCTTCCTCGAAGCTGCGGAAGGCGTCCTCCAGCTCGGCGTGAAGCTGATCACCGCGCTCGTTGATCAGCACTTGTTGGGCGCCCTCGGCAGCCTCGATCGCCTCGTTCGCAGCCCTGATGATGACGTTGGCATCAGTCGGAGCCGAGGTGGTCGCCTGCTGAATTACGCGCATGCCGAGGCCGCGCGCGGTGTTGATGTAGTCGCTGAGGGCGGCGACCTCGGCCCGTTGCTGGGCTGGAACGGAGGCGAGGCGAGACGGCAGGGTCTGGGAAAACGGGGTGGGGGACGACACCGAAATCACACCGGCGGCCGGCGACGGCTCAGCTTGAGCGCCAACGCCAGCGCTTGCGCGGCCACTCGGAGGCGCCTCGTCGGCGATCCGGCCTCCATTGCGACGGATCAGGTCCTCCATCCGCACGACCAGCGCCAGACAGGCCGCCTCGTCCGAGCCGACCAAGGCCTCAGCTTCGGAATAGTATTCGTTCAACTGATCGTTCACACGATAATCGACCTCAGCCGGCATGAGCCCCACAGCGTTGGCGGCTTTGGCTAGGCGCGCCTCGCATCCGGCCCAGGCGATCTGGGGCGAGATGAGAACGAGGGCTCCAGCAGCAAGCAGTGATAAGCGGGTCATGATGCGGAACTCCAAGGTTACTCGACGCCTGCATTCAGCGCTGTGTTCCTGGCTAGCCGCTTGCGACGAAGCGCCGGGTTCGTGCGATTGAAGCGTTTCTGAGCTCACATCAATGTTGGCGGCTTCGTAGCCCTGCTAGTGATGGATCATGACCGGATCTGCCCGCCTTCCGCTCGAAACCTGGGGTCGCCGTTTGATGGCGCGGGCGGAGGCGTGGGCGGATCGCTCTCGCCCGCGCCGGTGGGCCTATGAGTTCCTGTGGTTCGGGTTGAAGCAGGGGTGGGCGTGTCTGTTCGGGGGGCTGATGCTGGCGCTGATCCTGGGCACCTTCTTGTGGTGGCCGGATGGGGTTGGGGTGTCGCGCTATGACTTTCTGGTGGTCGGGGCGCTGGTGATCCAGGCGGGGATGCTGCTGTTCCGGCTGGAGAGCTGGGAGGAGGCGCGGGTCATCTTCCTGTTCCATGTCGCCGGGACGATCATGGAGTTGTTCAAGACGGCGCACGGGTCGTGGATCTATCCCGAGGACAGCATCCTGAGGATCGGGGCGGTGCCGCTGTTCTCGGGCTTCATGTATGCGGCGGTCGGCAGCTATATCGCGCGGGTCCAGCGCATCTTTCACATTCGGGTGCGGGGGTATCCGCCGCTGTGGGTGACGTGGCTGCTGGCGGCGGCGATTTACGTGAACTTCTTTGCGCACCACTGGCTGCCGGACGTGCGGCTGGCGCTGTTCGCGGCGACGGCGCTGCTGTTCGGGCGGGGGTGGTTTTACTTCACCGCAGACCGGCGGCGGCGGTCGATGCCGCTGCTGCTGGGGTTCGGGCTGGTGGCGGTGTTCATCTGGTTCGCCGAGAACCTGGGCACGCTGGGGCGCGCCTGGGTCTATCCGGGGCAGGCGGACGGGTGGGAGATGGTGTCCCTGGCCAAGCTGGGGTCGTGGTTCCTGCTGATGATCATTTCCATCGTGCTGGTGTCGCTGGTGCACCGGCCGGAAGAAGAAGTCACGGCCGTCGCGTGACCTTGGTCGCCATGTCGGGGCGAGGCCGTTCCAGCGGGGCGTCCAGCAGGGTCCCGATGTGGATGAAGCCCGCGATCCTTTCGCCCGGCTGGATGCCGAACAGGGGAACGGCGGCCGGATCATAGGCGTACCAGTCGGTGATCCAGCTGGCGGAATAGCCGAGCGCGTTGGCCGCGTGCTCGATGTTCATGCAGACGGCGCCGGCCGACAGCTCCTGTTCCCACACCGGCACCTTGTGGCCCGGGATGGGGGTCGAGACGACCAGGATGGTCAGCGGCGGATTGGCCAGTTTGGCCAGCACGGCCAGGGCCTTGTCCGGCCTGTCCTGCGCCTCGGCCAGGGCGGCCAGCCGCTTGGCGATCTCGGCGCGGCTGTGCGGGCCCAAAACGACGAACCGCCATGGGAAAAGCTTGCCATGATCCGGCGTGCGGGCGCCCAGCAGCAGGATCTCGTCGATCTCAACCTCGGACGGACCCGGCGCGATCAGGCTCTGGGCCGGGGCGGAGCGGCGCCGGGCCAGTCGCGCCTTCAGTTCGTCGGACGGGCGGGGCAGGGGCAGGGCGGCGCCGAAATCAGTCATGACGCCTAGCTAGGATTTCACCGCGCCCGGCGCCATAGGCGAGACATGAGCAAGATCGCCGACATCACGCCGCGCTGGGCCGAGCACCTGCCCGAGCCGCCACGCTGGACCAGCCATGGCGACAGCGTGGTGTTCGAAAATCCCTGGATGACCGTCACCCGTCACCCGGCCACGGCGCCGACAGGCATGGCGGCGGACTATGTCGTGATGCGGCCGAAGAACGTCGGGACCGGGGTCCTGCCGATCCATGACGACGGGACGGTGACCCTGATCGGCCAGCACCGGTTCGCTCTGATGCGCTATTCGTGGGAGATGCCCGAGGGCGGGGCGCCGATGGACGAGGATCCGTTCGACGCCGTGCGCCGCGAACTGGCCGAAGAGGCGGGGCTGGCGGCCGCGCACTGGGCGCCCGCGCTGGACGTGGACCTGTCGAACTCGATCACCGACGAGCGGGCGATGACCTGGATCGCGTGGGGCCTGACGCCGGTGCCGACCGACCCGGACCCGACCGAGGTGCTGGTCGAGGCGCGCGTGCCGTTCGGCGACCTGATGGCCGAGATCGCACGCGGGGCGGTGCGGGACAGCCTGACGGTGGCGACGGCGTACCGGGCCTACCATATGGCGCGGGAAGGGCAGCTGCCGCCCGCGCTGGCGGCGGCGATGCTGGAAGCGTAGAATGGCGCCGGAAAACGGAGGCCCCATGGCCGAGCTGAAAGTCGTGCCGACGGAACCCGATCTGTGGACGCAGCTGCGCGCCTCGGCCGAGGCCGCCGCGCGCGAGGAGCCGCGTCTGGCGTCGCAGCTGAACGCCGTCATCCTGGCCCACGACGACCTGGCGGGCGCGCTCAGCTTCCAGATCGCGCGCAAGCTGGCCGACGCCGAACTGGGCGCCATGACGGTGCGCGAGGTGTGTCTGTCGGCGTTCGAGGCCGATCCGGGCATCGTCCGCGCGGCCGAGGCGGATCTGCAGGCGGTGCTGGAGCGTGATCCGGCGATCCGGTCGCTGTTGCAGCCGTTCCTGTATTTCAAGGGCTTCCAGGCCTTGCAGGGGTGGCGCGTGGCGCATTGGCTGTGGGGCGAGGGGCGCGACACCCTGGCCTTCCATTTCCAGAGCCGGATATCCGAGCTGTTCCAGGTCGACATCCATCCGGCGGCGCGGTTCGGCGCGGGCATCTTCATCGACCACGGCACCGGCGTGGTGATCGGCGAGACGGCGGTGGTCGGGGACGAGGTGTCGATGCTGCACGGCGTGACCCTGGGCGGGACCGGCGCGGACCGCGGCGACCGCCACCCCAAGATCGGCAAGGGCGTGCTGCTGGGCGCCGGCGCCAAGGTGCTGGGGAACATCACGGTCGGCGACTACGCCAAGGTGGCGTCGGGGTCGGTGGTGCTGAAGCCGGTGCCGGCGGGATGCACGGTGGCGGGGGTGCCCGCGCGGCTGGTCAACTGCCCGACCGACGCGGCGCCGGCGCGGACGATGGACCATACGCTGGCCGACATCGTCTACGACTTCGTCATCTGAGGGTTTCAATCGCCGGGCGGCTTCTCTAGGGTCCGCCGCCGACAGACCAAACGAGGCCTACCTGTGAAAGACACCGACCTGAAGCGCGTCGAGACGCACCTGAAGCGCACCTTCAACCACGGGGGCATTCAGGTGAAGGCCCGCAAGGTGACCGATTCCGCCGAGGTCTATGTCGATGACGAGTTCATCGGCGTGGTCTTCGAGGACGAGGATGAGGCCGGCTCCTACATGTTCGAAATGGCCATCCTCGCGGAAGACCTGCCCCCGGCCTGAACCGACTGACAGACGAACAAGAAAAAGGCCGGAGGGGCGAACCCTCCGGCCTTTCTCTTTGGCGATGACGCCGATCTTAGCGTTTGCCGAATATGGCGTCGGCGAAGCGGGCGAAGAAGCCCTTGGGCGCCGACTTGGCGGCCGAAGCGGCGGGCGCGGCGGCGGCAGCAGGCTTGGGCGCTTCCACCGGCTTGGGCGCAGCGACCGGAGCGGCGACGGGCTTGGCGACCGGCTTGGGCGCCGCAACCTTGGGCGCAGCCGCCTTAGGGGCAGCCTTGGGCGTGGCGGTCCTGGCGGCCGGCTTGGCGGCGGCTTTCGGCGCGGCTTTTGCGGCGGGCTTGGGAGCAGCAGCCTTCTTCGGCGCGACGGCCTTCACGGCAGGCTTGGCGGCGGCCTTGGGCGCAGCCTTCGGGGCCGTGGTCTTGGGCGCAGCGGCCTTGGCGGCAGCGACCTTGGGAGCAGCCTTGGGAGCCGCTTTTTTGACCGGCGCCTTGGCGGCGACAGGCTTGGCGGCGGGCTTCACAGCCGCCTTCGGCGCGGCGGCTTTCGTCGCCGGTTTGGCGGTTACGCTCGACTTTGCCGCCGGTTTCGGCTTGGAAGCGGCAGACGCTGGTTTCGACTTAGACGGTGCTTTAGCCATGAACTCCCCGACCCCTCGGAATACGCGAATGCCAAGTGCACCCGCCGCGATTGCGATTCGGCATAATAACGGGGTTTGAGAAATGTCCGAGTCTGCTGTTCAGGTTATCGCGCGCGGCCCCCGCGAGGTGGCTGAGACCGCCGCCGCCGCCATCGACGCCGATGTGCTGCTGGAAGGCGCGACCTATTCCATCCTCGAGGAAGACGAGGATCGGGGCGTCTGGCGCATCGACGCCTTCCCGACCACGGACGAGGAGGCCGCCGGGATCGAGGCGACGCTGCGCGCCCATGACGGGCTTGAGGTGGTGGTCGAGAAGCTGGCCGACGCCGACTGGCTGGCCATGAGCCTGTCCGGCCTGCCGCCGGTCGAGGCGGGGCGGTTCTTTGTCTATGGCGCGCACGACCAGGGCAAGGTGCCCGAGGGGCGGGTGAACCTGAAGATCGACGCGGGCGCCGCCTTCGGCACGGGTCACCACGGCACGACCGTCGGCTGTCTGGAGGCGTTCGACACGCTGTTGCAGACCGAAACCTTCGACAAGGTGCTGGACGTCGGCTGCGGCACCGGGGTGCTGGCCATCGCGGCGGCGAAGACGGGATCGCCCGTCGCAGTCGGCACCGACATCGACGAGCCCTCGGCCCGCATCGCCAACGAGAACGCCGAGATCAACGACGCCAAATGCGAATTCTATTTCGCCGACGGCCTGAGCGATCCGCGCATCGCGCAGCACGCTCCCTATGACCTGGTGTTCGCCAACATCCTGGCCGCGCCGCTGGTGCATCTGGCGCCCGACATCGGTCAGGCGCTGAAGGCGGGCGGGGTCGCGATCCTGTCGGGCCTGCTGCGGACGCAGGAAGAGCGGGTGCTGGAGGCGTATCTGCCGCTGGGGTTCGTGGTCGAGCAGACGATCCACCACGATGCGTGGAGCGCGCTGCAACTGCGGAAGAAATAGGGCGTAATTTCTCCCTCCCCTTCATGGGGAGGGTGGTCGCGAAGCGACCGGGTGGGGAGGGCGATGTGATGCTGGGCGCGCGGATGCTCAGCCGGGCCGCCCCCACCCGGCTTCGGCCTGACGGCCTCAGCCACCCTCCCCATGAAGGGGAGGGAGAAGGGCGGGTCAGCCTCTCCCCAAAGTCCTCAGGGGGAGTATATGAACCCCATGCGCCAGACCTTCGACGAAACCACCGACCCGTCCTTTGGGGCCAAGCACCTGCCGCTGCTCCGCGCCGAGATGGCGAAGCAGGGCCTGGACGGCTTTCTGGTCCCGCACGAGGACGAGCACCAGAACGAGTACCTGCCCGACGCCAATGAGCGGCTGGCCTGGGTCAGCGGCTTTACCGGCTCGGCCGGCGCCGGGGTGGTGCTGAAGGATCGCGCGGCCGTCTTTGTCGATGGCCGCTATACGGTGCAGGCCAAGGCCCAGACGGATGAGGCCCTGTTCGAGCGCGTGCCGTTAAACGGTCAGGTCGCCTGGCTGGAGGGCGTGCCGTCGGGCTCGGTCATCGGCTATGACCCGCGCCTGCACAGCCCCGACGCCCTGGCCGCGCTGAGGGCGGCGGTCGAGAAGGCGGGGGCGAGCCTGAAGGCTGTCGACGCCAATCCGCTGGACCTGGCCTGGGGCGCCGCCCGCCCGGCCCAGCCGCAGGCGCCGGTGGTCCCTCACGAAGACCGCTATTCCGGTGAGGCCGCCGCGTCCAAGCGCGCCCGCATCGGCAAGGCCATCGCCGCCAGGGGCGCCGACGCGGCCTTGCTGACCGCGCCCGCGTCGCTGGCCTGGCTGTTCAACATTCGCGGGGGGGACGTGATCCGCACGCCGTTGCCGCTGGGGCAGGCGGTGGTGCGCGCGGATGGGTCGGCCAGCGTCTTCCTGGATCCGGCCAAGGTGACCAACGCACTGCCCGCCTGGCTGGGCGACGCCGTGACGCTGGAGGCGCCGGAACGCCTGCCGGACGCGCTGGACGCGCTGTCGGGCCAGAAGGTGCTGATCGATCCGGCGCAATCCTCGGCCTGGTATTTCGATCGGCTGGAGGCGGCGGGCGCGACGGTGGTTCGCGGCATGGACCCCTGCGCCCTGCCGCGCGCGCAGAAGAACGCGGTCGAGATCGAGGGCAGCCGTCAGGCGCACATCCGCGACGGCGCGGCCCTGACCCGCTTCCTGCACTGGGTCGATACGGTGGCCCAGGCGACGCTGCCGGACGAACGGGCGGTGGTCGAGGCGCTGGAGGGATTCCGCGAGGCGACGGGGATGCTGAAGGACCTGTCGTTCGACACCATCGCCGGGGTCGGCCCCAACGGCGCCCTGCCGCACTACAAGCCGGTCGGGGCCAAGATCCGGCCGATGGAGAAGGGCAGCCTGCTGCTGGTGGATGGCGGCGGCCAGTATCTGGACGGGACCACGGACGTGACCCGCACCATGGCCATCGGCGAGGGGACCGACGATCAGCGTCGGATGTTCACCCTGGTGCTGAAGGCGCATATCGCCATGGCGGTGATCCGCTTCCCGGTCGGCACGACGGGGCACCAGCTGGATGCGGTGGCGCGCCAGCCGCTGTGGAACACGGGCTTCGACTATGACCACGGCACCGGCCACGGTGTCGGGTCATATCTGGGGGTGCACGAGGGGCCGCAGCGCATCGCCGCCTATGCCAACACCCAGCCGCTGCTGACCGGCATGATCCTGTCGAACGAGCCGGGATACTATCGCGAGGGCGGCTGGGGCATCCGCATCGAGACGTTGCAGGTGGTGACGGAGCCCACGCCGATCCCGGGCGGCGAGCGGCCGATGCACGGGTTCGAGCAACTGACCCTGGCGCCGCTGGACCGCCGGCTGATCGCGGTGGACATGCTGACGGCGGACGAGCGCGCCTACGTCGACGCCTATCACGCCGAGGTGCTGGCCAAGGTCGGACCGCTGCTGGCCGACGGGGTTCAGCGGGATGACGCCGCGCTGGCCTGGCTGAAGACGCAGACCGCGCCGCTGAAACGGCCCTGACGCGCTACTGAATCCGCGTCCAGACCTGCGTCCTGCACAGCGGCGCGAAGATGCAACCGCGCAGGCGCAGGGTATTGTCGTTCGTCAGAGTGATGGTTCCGCGATAGACGCCCCCGTCTGCCGGATTATGGACCGAGCCGCCCCGCCATTCTGTCGGGCTGCCGGTGAAACCCGGCAGCATCGTCAGTCCGCGCAGGGTTGGCGAGACCAAATCAAGGCGTCCGCCGTGTGTCAGACCTTCCTGGGCCGGGCGGAGGAGCAGGGACTGTAGCCGCCCGCCTGCAGCCGGCCGACGCTGATGCCCGCCGCTTGCGCCAGGCTGGCGGCGCAAACTGCGCTGTGCATCCGCAGGGTTTCCAGCGCGACCGAAGCGCAGGCGTAGGCGTCTTCGGCGGCGTCGTGGTGTTTGAACCGGATGCCCAGTTCGGCGCAGACGTTGTTCAGCTTGTGCGAGGCGAAATCAGGCCAGGTGATCTGGGCCAGCTTGACGGTGCACAGATAGTCGAACTCGGGATAGGCGATGCCGTAATGGTCGCAGGTGTTGCGGATCACGCTGACATCGAAGGCGGCGTTGTGGGCCAGCACCGTCCGGCCCTTGAGGCGCGGCGCGAAGGCGGCCAGCACGGCGGGGAATTCCTCGGCGTCCTCGACCTGTTGCGGGCCGATGCCGTGGAAGGCGATATTGAAGCGGGCGAACCGCATGCCCGGCGGGCGGATGTAGTGATGCTCGACAGACTCGATCCGTCCGTCATTGATCCAGGCCAGACCGATAGAGCAGGGGCTGGCGCGCTGCTCGTTGGCGGTTTCGAAATCGATGGCGACGGCGTGCATCAGGCGGCCGAAGTCCCGCCGATCAGGTTCAGCCACTCGTCCTCGGTCAGCACCCGGACGCCGTGCTTTTCGGCGTCCTTCAGCTTGGACCCCGCGCCCGGCCCGGCGACGACATAGTCGGTCTTTTTCGACACCGAGCCGCTGACCTTGGCGCCCAGGCTTTCGGCGCGGGCCTTGGCCTCGTCGCGAGTGAAGCGTTCCAGGGAGCCGGTGAAGACCACGGTCTTTCCCGCCACGGGGCTGTCGGCCGTGGGGGCCGCCACGTCCTCGACCCGATCCAGTTCGGCCAGAAGGGCGTCGACCACGGTCAGATTGTGCGGCTCGTGGAAGAAGTGAGCCAGCGCCTCGGCGGCGACGGGGCCGACGCCGGACACGCCCGCGATCTGGTTCAGGATATCGGATGGGCCCTGTTCGCGCGCTACGGCGACCCAGCGGACTACGCCGATCCAGTCGCCCGCCAGCTCGCCCAGCGAGCGGCGCGCGGGGGCGGCCATGCCGGGGAAGGCGAGGGCGATCTTCTGATCCAGCGGCGCATCCGGCCATGGATCGGCGGTGGGCGGCGTCGCCTCGGCCATCAGGGTCATGACGCGTGGCGAAATGGCGTGGGTCGCCGCCAGCGTCTTCCAGTCGTCGCTGGCCAGACCGTCAGCGGCGGCCATGCAGGCGCTCTGGAAGGCGCTCCAGCTGCCGAAGGCGCGGGCCAGCACCAGCGAGGTCTGCTCGCCGATCTCGCGCACGCCCAGGCCGAAGATCAGGCGGTCCAGACTGATGGTCCGGCGGGCGTCGATCCCGGCGATCAGGTTGCGGACGCTGGTCTCGCCATAGCCATCCTCGGCCCGCAGCAGGGCCAGTTTTTCCTCGTCGCGGGCCAGGCGGAAGATGTCCGCCGGCTCCTTGATCCAGCCGCGCGCGTGGAAGGCGATCAGCTGTTTTTCGCCAAGACCTTCAATGTCGAAGGCGCGGCGGCTGACAAAATGCTTTAACCGCTCGACGATCTGGGCGTCGCAGATCAGGCCGCCGGTGCAGCGGCGTTTCACCTCGTCCCCCTCGCGCACGGCTTCCGAGCCGCAGACGGGGCAGGTGGTGGGGAAGGCGAACGGAACGGCCCCCGCAGGGCGCAGGGTTTCGACCACGCCAACGATCTGGGGGATCACGTCGCCGGCGCGTTGCAGGACGACGGTGTCGCCGATCCGCACGTCCTTGCGGACGATCTCGTCCTCGTTGTGCAGGGTGGCGTTGCGCACCACGACGCCGCCGACGGTGACTGGATGCAGGCGGGCGACGGGGGTCAGGGAGCCGGTGCGGCCGACCTGGATGTCGATGCCTTCCAGCATGGTCGTGGCCTGCTGGGCCGGGAATTTGTGGGCGATGGCCCAGCGGGGGCTGCGGGCGATGAAGCCCAGCCGCTGCTGCCAGTCCAGCCGGTCGACCTTGTAAACCACGCCGTCGATGTCATAGCCGAGGCCGCTGCGGTCGGTTTCAAGCCCGCGATAGACGTCGATCAGACCCTCGGCGCCTTCAACGCGGGCCGACCGCGTGTTGACCTTGAATCCCCACGACCGGAACGCCTCCAGCGCGCCGTGTTGCGTCTCGGCGAACGGGGCCGAGGTCTCGCCCCAGGCGTAGGCGAAGAAGGTGAGGGGCCTCTGCGCCGTGATCGTGGGGTCTTTCTGGCGCAGGGAACCGGCAGCGAAATTGCGGGGGTTGGCGTAGGTGCGTTTCCCCTCGGCCTCGGCCATCGCGTTGAAGGCGTCGAAGGCGGCGTTGGGCGCATAGACCTCGCCCCGGATCTCGATCACGTCGGGCCAGCCCGAGCCGGTCAGGGTCTGCGGAATGTCGGCGATGGTGCGCAGGTTGGCGGTCACGTCCTCGCCGGTCTTGCCGTCGCCGCGGGTGGCCCCTCGGACCAGCACACCCTTTTCGTAGCGCAGGCTGGCGGACAGGCCGTCGATCTTGGGCTCGGCGACGAAGGCGATCGGTTCGTCGCCCGGCAGTTTCAGGAAGCGGGCGATGCGGGCGACGAAGTCGCGCACCTCGCCCTCGTCGAAGGCGTTGTCCAGCGACAGCATGGGCACGCCGTGGCGGACTTCTGCGAACTGGGTGGAGATTGCTCCCCCGACTCGGCGGGATGGTGCGTTCGAGAATGTGAGCGTGGGAAATTCTGAGAGGATATCCAGCGACCTACGCTTCAGCACGTCATAGTCGGCATCCGAAATCTCTGGTGCATCCTCAGCGTAGTAGAGGTGCTCGTGTCGAGCCAACTCTTCTGAGAGCCAGGCCAACTCCGCCTTGGCTTCTTCGCGATTGAGAGAGTGAACTGGTTTTTCGAGCATGAGAATCGCGGACCGGCTTGTCAGGTAGCGAGTCTAGCACTCGACCGTTCCCCGGGTCGCCGGTGAAGCATGACAGGAATGTAATCTGACGCGGTCGCCATAGGGGTCTAGCGTCGCGGCAAATTCGCCGGAGCCGTCATGCGTCCCTTCACCAAACTCGCCGCCCTGACCTCGGTCGCCGTCGCCCTGACGCTGGCCGGCTGCACCACGCCCGCGCCGCCGCCGCCCGGCGCGCCGCCGGTCGCGGCGGCGAACTACGACCAGCTGATGGCCGACCTGCGCATCCTGTCGGCGGACGACATGGAGGGGCGCGACACCGGCGCGCCCGGCGGCGAGCGGGCTCGCGCCTATATCGTCTCGCGGCTGGAAGCGCTGGGCATCGCGGCCCCCGCCATGGGCCGCCTGCAACCGTTCGAGGCGCAGGGCCGCACCCGCGAGGGGCCGAAAACCTTCAACGGGACCAACATCCTGGGCGTCATCCCCGGCACGCGGGTGACCGACAAATACATCGTCGTCACCGCCCACTATGACCACGTCGGACTGAACGGCGGCCAGATCTTCAACGGCGCCGACGACAACGCCTCGGGCGTCGCCACCATGCTGGAGCTGGCCGCCCGTCTGAAGGCCGCGCCGCCCGAGCACAGCGTTCTGATCGTCGCCTTCGACGGCGAGGAGCGCGGCCTGCTGGGGGCCAAGCATTTCGTCGAGGCGCCGCCGGTGCCGCTGTCGTCCATCGTGCTGAACGTCAACTATGACATGACCGCCCGCGCCGAGAGCGACGGCAAACTGTGGGTCACGGGCACCTATCAGCACCCGAACCTGCGCCCCATCCTGTCGCCGATCCCGGCCAACGGCGCGATCGCCCTGGCGTTCGGCAAGGACACGCCGGAAGACAAGGGCGCCGACAACTGGGTCGAGGCGTCCGACCACGGCGCCTTCTACAAGGCGGGCCTGCCGTTCCTGTATTTCGGGGTGAATTATCACGATGACTATCACCGCCCCAGCGACGACTTCGACAAGGTCACGCCGTCGGTGTTCCAGTCGGCGACCGAACTGGCCATCGCCGGCTTCCGGGCGCTGGACGCGGCGCTGGATCGCTGAGCCGATGAAGCGTCTTTCCCTCGTATTGGCGGGCACCATCCTAGCGCTGGCGGCGTGCGACTCGCCCGTGCCCGGTTCAGCCTCGTCCGAGACGAAGGTTACGCAGCCCGCCTTCGCCCATACGCTGAGCGGAGATGTGTCGGGGTATTTCATTCCGCTGTGGCCCATCACGGTGGGCGAGTGGCGGCTGCATCACTTGTTCCTGGGCCAGCCGGCGGATTTCACCGCGTGGGAGAGCGGTGGCCGGTCGGGGCCGTTCGCGCCGGTGATGATCGAGTTCGAGAACACCGCCGGAACGCCGGTGCAGAGCGAGCTGGGCGAAAGCCTGCCGCGCTCGCGCGTGCTGCCTTCGACCTATGAGGTCACCGACGGGCGGGTGCGATTCAGCGGGCGGTCGGCTGATCTGGGCGAGGTGTCGTTCGACGGGCGACTGGATCAGGACGCCCTGGCCACGGCGCGTCGCAATCTGGGCGACGAGGGCCGGGTCGTGTCGGGAACGCTGAAGGTCGGAAACCGGACCTTCGACGGTGTGCAGATGAAGTGGTGGGCGGGGGACTGAGCCCCCGCCACCATCAGATCAGGCGACGGTCGCCTTGACGATCTTGCCCGGCGCGCGGGGCGGTTCGCCCTTGGGCAGGGCGTCGACGTGGTCCATGCCTTCGATCACTTCGCCCCAGACGGTGTACTGGCCGTCCAGGAAGCGGGCGTCGTCGAAGCAGATGAAGAATTGCGAGTTGGCGCTGTTGGGGTCCGAGGTGCGGGCCATCGAGCAAACGCCGCGAACGTGCGGCTCTTTCGAGAACTCGGCCTTCAGGTTCGGCTTTTTCGAACCCGAGGTGCCGGTGCCGGTCGGATCGCCGCCCTGGGCCATGAAGCCGGGGATGACGCGGTGGAAGACGACGCCGTCATAGAAACCTTCCGAGGCCAGCTCGGTGATGCGGGCGACGTGGCCGGGGGCCAGATCGTCGCGCAGCTTGATCACCACGTCGCGCTCGGCGCCGTCGCCGGTGTCCAGGGTGAAGGTCAGGGTTTGGTCGGCCATGGGGCGCTCCTTGTGAATGTGCGGGCCAGAATTATGCGCGGGTCATAGCCGCTGAACGCTGTCGCCGCTATGTGGGAAGCATGAGCGAAGACGAAAAGCCTGCCGAACGCCGCCGAATGGTGCGGCCGCCCACGGGCGGCACGGCCGCCGGGCGCGGCATGGGCCAGAAGATCAAGACCGCCGACACCAAGTCGATGTCCAGCCAGCAATGGATCAAGCGCCAGCTGGCCGACAAATGGTCCGAGCGCGCCCGCGCCGAGGGCTGGCGCAGCCGCGCGGCTTTCAAGCTGATTGAGATCGACGACCGGTTCAGCCTGATAAAGCGCGGCTCACGGGTCATCGATCTGGGCGCGGCGCCGGGTGGCTGGATCCAGGTGGCGCTGGATCGCGGCGCCACGGCGGTGGCCGGCGTCGACCTGCTGATGATCGAACCGATCCCCGGCGCGACCCTGATTCAGGCGGATTTCACCCATCCCGGCGTGGACCAGCAGATGATCGACGCCATCGGCGGACGGCCGGACCTTGTGCTGTCGGACATGGCGCACAACACCGTCGGCCATCGCCAGACCGATCACCTGAAGATCATCGCCCTGATCGAGATCGCGGCCGACTTCGCCATCCGCACGCTGAAACCGGGCGGGAATTTCGTGTCCAAGAATTTCCAGGGCGGCGACGCCGGCGGGGTGCTGGCGCGCCTGCGCGAGGAGTTCGAGACGGTGAAATACGTCAAGCCGGAATCCAGCCGCAAGGGCAGCGCCGAGGTCTTTCTGGTCGCGCTGAACAAGCGCTAGCGGCAGATCGCCTCATCCGGGCAGTGGTGAGGGTTTGTTCTTGAACCCTTGCTATTCGGGACGGATGCGAGGGGCTTATCTACTCAGTCGAGTGATCCTTGGACCGGCGCGCGCCGATCGCGCCCGTGCGCGCGAGGAGACGCGGGACATCGCCCATTTGCCGGATCGACGGATGCTGGCGAATGCCTATCTGCCGGCCGTGGCCGAGGCGGGCGGGCGCATTCTGTGGGTCGGCACCCGTCCTTATACCGCCGAGAACTACGCTGTTCTGGCGTCCGGCGGCGGGGAGGTCTGGACCACCGACGTCGATCCCCAAGCCGCGCGCTGGGGCCAGTCGGGGCGGCATCGCACGGGTGATGTCTGCGAGATCGACCGCCTGTTCAGCGACATGATCTTCGACACCATCATCTTCAACGGGGTTCTGGGTTTTGGCGTAGATGCGCCGGAGGATCAGCAACGCGCGCTAACGGCGCTGGCGAAGATACTGCGTCCGGGCGGCCTGATGCTGCTGGGATGGAATACGGACAGGATCGACGATCCGGTCGCGGCGGGTCTTACCGATGAACTATATGCCAGGACGGATTTTGCGGGGCAGCCCTCGCGGGTGGCGTTTCCGGATTCGACGCACGTCTATGACGCCTTCCGGCGCACGTCGATCTAGGCGGTCGCCGCTTCCGTGGCCCGACGCGCCTTGCGGGCCTCGATCCGGGTCCAGATGCGGTCGTGCAGGGTGAAGAACAGGGTCTGGACCAAAGGCTCGACCGTGCCGATGGCCAGGGCCAGGCGGATGTCGCGCGTCAGGGCGTAGGCGACCAGCACCGCCACCGCGAAATGCATGACGCCATAGGTGACCGTCTTGACCGCGATCTGTTTCAGATTGCGGGGCAGGGCGTGGCTGTGGCCGTGGTGGCCATGGGCGCGGTTCTGTTCGTGCGCGTCCATCAACTCCAGACGGGCGGTGAAGGCCTCGGCCGTCTCTTCGACTCCGGACAGCATCCGCCGCCGCTCGACCCGGTGCCAGACGCGGTCGTGGATGGAATAGGCGATGGTCTGGAAGAAGGGCTCGACCACGCCGACGGCCAGGGCGATACGCCAGTCGCGCGTCAGGGCATAGGCCACCAGGATCGCGACGATCAGGTGCATGACGCCGTAGCTGGCGATCTTGAGCGCCATCCGCCGGGCCGTGCTGATCAATATGCGAACCATTATCAGAACATGTGGCTGTGAAGCCCGCCTTTCAAGCCAATTTCTCTTATCGTTACGATAGGTCCGACGCGGGGTTGCGGTTCCGCCCAATCGGGCGTTATACGCGGCCCGCAAAACGGAGACTCCTCATGGAGATACGCGAAGGCCTCACCTTCGACGATGTTTTGCTCGAACCCGGCCCTTCCGAGATCATGCCCGCGATGGCGGACGTCTCGACCCGGCTGACGCGCGACATCAAGCTGAACATCCCGCTGCTGTCGTCGGCCATGGACACGGTGACCGAAAGCCGGCTGGCGATCGCCATGGCGCAGGCCGGCGGTCTGGGTGTGCTTCACCGCAACATGACGATCGAGGAGCAGGCCGATCAGGTCCGCGCCGTGAAGCGTTATGAAAGCGGCATGGTTATCAACCCGGTGACGGTGACGCCGGACACGACTCTGGGCGAGGTTCGCCAGATCGTCGAGCGCAAGAAGATCAGCGGCTTCCCCGTGGTGGACCCCAAGACGGGCCGGCTGGTGGGCATGCTGACCAACCGCGACATGCGGTTCGAGAACGACCCGTCGATCAAGGCCGCGACCCTGATGACCACGGGCGACCTGATCACCGTGCGCGAAGGCGCCGGCCGCGAAGAGGCGCAGAACCTGCTGCGCACCCGCAAGATCGAACGCGTCATCGTGGTCGACGAGGATTATCGGGCCGTCGGCCTGATCACCATGAAGGACATCCAGAAGGCCCAGGCCTTCCCCAGCGCCGCCAAGGACGAGCAGGGCCGCCTGCTGGTCGGCGCGGCCTCGACGGTTGGCGACGCGGGCTATGAGCGGGCCATGGCGCTGGCCGAGGCGGGCTGTGACGTCGTGGTGATCGACACCGCCCATGGCCACTCGGCCTCGGTCGCCCAGGTGGTCGAGCGCATCAAGCGCGAGAATAACCGTCTGCAGATCATCGCCGGCAATGTCGCCACCTATGACGCCACCCGCGCCCTGATCGACGCGGGCGCCGACGCGGTGAAGGTTGGCATCGGCCCCGGCAGCATCTGCACCACACGCATCGTCGCGGGCGTGGGCGTGCCGCAGCTGACCGCCGTGATGGACGCCGCCCGCGCGGCCCGTGACAGCGGTTCGCCGGTCATTGCTGATGGCGGCATCAAATATTCGGGCGATCTGGCCAAGGCCATCGCGGCGGGCGCCTCGGTCGCCATGATGGGCTCGATGTTCGCCGGCACGGATGAGAGCCCCGGCGAGGTCTTCCTGTACCAGGGCCGGTCTTACAAGTCGTATCGCGGCATGGGCTCGGTCGGGGCCATGGGCGCCGGTTCGGCGGATCGCTATTTCCAGAAGGAAGTCTCGACCGAGAAGCTGGTGCCCGAGGGGATCGAGGGTCAGACCGCCTACAAGGGTCCGATCAGCCCGGTCCTGCATCAGCTGGTGGGCGGCCTGCGCGCCTCCATGGGCTATGTCGGCGCCGCGACCATCAAGGACTTCCAGGATCGCGCCCGCTTCGTGCGCATCACCAATGCGGGCCTGCGCGAAAGCCATGTCCACGACGTGATGATCACGCGCGAGGCGCCGAACTACAGGCAGGGCTGATCCATGACGATCGAGCTTACCTGGCTGGCGCTGACACTGATCCTGGCTCTGGTGCAGATCTTCCTGCCTGCCGGCGCCCGAACGGCCGAGTTCGGCGCCAAATGGAACGCGGGGGCGCGGGATGACACGCCCGCCTCGACGCGGCCGCTGACCGGCCGCTTCGAACGGGCGCAGGCCAATCTGTATGAGACCCTGCCGCTGTTCATCGGCGCCGTGCTGATCGCCCATCTGGCGGACCGGAACGGCGCCCTGACCGCCTGGGGCGCCGCCCTTTATTTCTGGGGTCGCGTGCTCTTCGTGCCCATATACGCCCTGGGCATCCCCTATGTCCGGTCAATGGTCTGGATGGTTTCGTTCGCGGGCCTGCTCATGATCCTGACCGCCCTCTTTATCTGAAAGCCTGTATTGACCCCTTCCGCCCGCCTCGCCGCCGCCGCCTCCGTCCTGGACAGCATTACCCAGAGCCGTCAGCCGGCCGAGGCCGTGCTGAAAGCCTGGGGCCAGCAGAACCGTTATGCGGGGTCCAAGGATCGTCGCGCCGTCGCCGACCGGGTGTACCGCGTGCTGCGCGCCCGCGGCCGGCTGGTCTGGGCCATGGGCGGCCGCGAGGATGGCCGGGCTCTGGTCATCGGCTCGCTGTCGCTGATCGACGGGCTGTCTCTGGAAGAGATCGAAGCCCTGCACTCGGGCGAGGGTTATGGTCCCCGCCCGCTGTCGAAACAGGAGCGGTCGCGCATCACCGCCCCGGCGGGCGAGCTGCCCGGCTGGGTCGCGGCGGGCCTGCCCGAGTTCGTGGTCGAGGATTTCAAGGCGACCTTCGGCGACCGCTGGGCCGAGGAGGCGCACGAGCTGATGGTCCCGCGCGCGCCCATCGACCTGCGGGTCAACGGCGCCGTGGCCACGGTGGAAGAGGTCGAGGCCGAGTTGCGCGCGGCGGGCCTAACGCCCGAGCGCACGCCGTGGTCCGAATGGGGGCTGCGCCTGACGTCCGAGCCGCCGCCGAACATCCAGGCGCTGGACGGCTTCAAGGCCGGCCGGTTCGAGATTCAGGACGAGGGCAGTCAGCTGGCCTGCTGGCTGGCGGCCGCGCAGCCCGGCACGACGGTGGTCGACTATTGCGCGGGTGGCGGCGGCAAGACGCTGGGCCTGGCCCAGGCCATGGCCGGGCAGGGGACTCTGGTCGCCGGCGATGTCGTGCAGAAGCGACTGAACAACATCCGGCCCCGGCTGGAGCGCGCCGGGATCGAGGCGGACCTGCGCCTGCTGGGTCAGAACGGCGGCGGGATCGAGGATCTGAACAATCAGGCCGACCTGGTCTTCGTCGATGCGCCGTGCTCGGGCTCGGGCACCTGGCGCCGTCATCCGGAGGACGCCTGGCGTCTGACCCCGGACGAGGTCGAGCGCCTGCATGCGTTGCAGGTGCGTATCCTGGGCCAGGCGGCGCAGCTGGTGCGGCCGGGCGGGCGGCTGGTCTTCGTCACCTGTTCGATGCTGAGCCGCGAGAACGAGGCCACGGCCGATGCGTTCGAGGCCGCGCACGATGACTTCCGGCCTGTTCCGATCGCCGACGCTCTGACGGCGCCCGGTCTGACCGACGCCGCCCGCGCACGACTGGGCGAACTGGCGCAGGGGCATCGGCTGCGGCTGTCGCCGCTCACCGCCGGGACCGACGGCTTCTTCGTCGCCCTGTACGAGCGGGCGGCATGACGGGCGCCGGCCCCCGGGATGGCGTCGGCGAAATCGCCGTCCTGCCCGTCATGGCGGCCGAGCAGGAGTACGGCCCGGCCCTGCGAGAGCGTATCTCGCCCCTGATCACCGGCATCGGCCCGGTCGAGGCGGCCATCGCCCTGACCGCCACCCTGTCGCGGCTGGAGGCGGGGGATTCCATGCCGGACCTGATCGTGTCGCTGGGCTCGTGCGGGTCGCGCGATCTGGAGCACGCGGCCGTTTATCAGGTGTCGCAGGTCGGCTATCGCGACATGGACGCCAGCCCGCTGGGCTTCGCCAAGGGGGTGACGCCGTATCTGGACCTGCCGTCGGTGCTGGCGCTGCCGTGCCCCGTGCCGGGGATTCCGACCGCGCGGCTATCGACCGGGGGGGACATCATCTCCGGCGCCGCCTATGACGCCATCGCCGCCGACATGGTGGACATGGAGACCTATGCCCTGCTGCGCGTGGCCCAGACCTTCGGCGTGCCGCTGGTCGCCCTGCGCGGCGTCAGCGACGGCCGGACCGATCTGACCGCCCTGGACGACTGGACCGCGACCCTGGGTCAGGTCGATCGCAACCTGGCCCTGGCCTGGGACAAGCTGACCGAGGTGATGGGCCGTGAGGGGCTGAGCGCCCTGGCCTGTGTGCCCGCCCTGCGGCTTGATCCCGCTGTCTTTGACAGCCAAGAACCGACACCCTCCACGCCCGCTTCGGACTCCGAGACCTGATGACCGCGCCGCACATTCCCGCCTTGGCCCACGAAGCCGTCCTGATCGTCGATTTCGGCAGCCAGGTGACCCAGCTGATCGCCCGGCGCCTGCGCGAGGCGAACGTCTATTGCGAGATTCATCCGTTCGACAAGGCCGAGGCTGCGGCCGACGTGCTGAAGCCCAGGGCCATCATCCTGTCGGGCGGACCAGCCAGCGTGCTGGAGGCGGACAGCCCGCGCATCGGCAAGAAGCTGTTCGATCTGGGCCTGCCGATGCTGGCCATCTGCTACGGCCAGCAGCTGCTGTGCGACGTGCTGGGCGGCAAGGTCGAGGGCGGCCATCACCGCGAGTTCGGCCGCGCCGAGATCGGCCGAAATCTATCGCAACTTCCTGTTCGGCGTGGCCGGGCTGAAGGGCGACTGGACCATGGCCGCCTATCGCGACGAGAAGATCGCCCAGATCCGCGAACAGGTCGGCGACGCCAAGGTGATCTGCGGCCTGTCGGGCGGTGTCGACAGCTCGGTCGCCGCGGTGCTGATCCACGAGGCCATTGGCGACCAGCTGACCTGCGTCTTCGTGGACACCGGCCTGCTGCGCAAGGACGAGGCGACCCAAGTCACGACGCTGTTCCGCGAGCACTATAACATTCCGCTGGTGCACGTTGATGCGTCACAGGATTTCCTGGGCGCACTGGCGGGGGTTTCGGACCCCGAGACCAAGCGCAAGACCATCGGTCGCCTGTTCATCGAGGTGTTCGACCGTGAATCCGCCAAGATCGAGGGGGCCGAGTTCCTGGCCCAGGGCACGCTGTATCCCGACGTGATCGAAAGCGTCTCGGCCTCGGGCGGTCCGTCGGCGGTGATCAAGAGCCACCACAATGTCGGCGGCCTGCCAGACTATATGAAGCTGAAGCTGGTCGAGCCGCTGCGCGAACTGTTCAAGGACGAGGTCCGCGCCCTGGGCCGCGAACTGGGCCTGACCGACGCCTTCGTGGGACGCCACCCGTTCCCCGGACCCGGCCTGGCCATCCGCATCCCCGGCGAAATCACGCCCGAGGCCGTCGCCACACTTCAAGACGCCGACGCCATCTATCTGGAAGAGATTCGCAAGGCCGGTCTGTACGACGACATCTGGCAGGCGTTCGCCGTGCTGCTGCCGGTCAAAACGGTCGGCGTGATGGGCGACGCCCGGACGTATGAAAAGGTGCTGGCCCTGCGCGCCGTCACCTCGACCGACGGCATGACCGCCGACTTCTACCAGTTCCCCTGGGATGTTCTGGCGAAAACGGCCACGCGGATCATCAACGAAGTCCGCGGCGTCAACCGCGTCGTCTATGACGTGACCTCCAAGCCCCCCGGCACCATCGAGTGGGAGTGAGGGGCTGTGATCCATGGAGGCCTTCCGCGCGTATTGGCCGGAATGCTGACGGAACTGCGCCATGAACATAGCCATCGCCTACACCCTGACCCTGGCGGTCTTCGCCGTGATCGATACGGTCTGGCTGGGAAGCATGGGGGACCGGCTTTATCGCCCGCTGATCGGGTCCATGCTGGCGGAGAAATTCCGGTTGGCGCCCGCCGTCGCCTTTTACGCCCTCTACGCTGCAGGCCTGACGATCTTCGCCGTTCTACCGGGCCTTGCGGAGGGCGGGTGGAAGAAGGCGCTGCTTTGGGGTGGGCTGTTCGGTCTGTTCGCCTACGGGACCTATGACCTGACCAACCTGGCCACGCTGAAGACCTGGAGTTTGAAGCTGTCGCTGATCGACATGGCCTGGGGCGTCTGCGTCAGCGCCGGTTCATCCGCGATCGCCTGCGCCATCGCCATGCGCGTGCTGCGCGCAATCTAACGCCTGGGTGGGCGAGGGAAGAAGCGGCTGGTGCGCGCGGCGTAGGCGGCGAAGGCGTCGGGCCGCGACCGGCGCATATGGGCCTCGAGCAAGGGAACGCCCGACACTTTCGTCAGCAGCCAATAGATGTAGGCCGGCCCGGTCAGCGCCAGCCAGCCCCACGGCCAGCCGCCGCCCAGGTTGACGGCGAACACCGGCCAGGCGCACCAGCCCAGCCATTCAAAGAAGTAGTTGGGATGCCGGGACCACGCCCACAGGCCGGTGTCGCAGACGCGCCCCCGATTGGCGGGTTCAGCCTTGAAGGCGGCCAGTTGGCGGTCGGCCAGGCCTTCGCCCAGCAGGGCGGCGACGAACAGCAGCGTCGCGAGGCCGTCTTGCAGCGTCAGGCCGGCGGTCGGATTGCGCGCCGCCAGCAGGACGCTGAGCGCCAGGAAGGCGGCGGCGCCGGCCTGTAGCATCAGGAAGCCGAACATCCTGACCTGAAAGCGCGCGCCCCATTCCGTGCGCAGTCGGGCATAGCGGGCGTCTTCGGCCTCGCCGGCGGCGCGGTGCGCGATGTGCAGGCCCAGCCGCAGACCCCACAGGCCGATCAGCGCGGCGGTCAGCCACTGCCTGGCGGTGGGGGTGGCCCCATCTAGCGGGATCAGGGCGACGCCGACCCCCGCCAGACCCAGACCCAAGGACCAGAAGGCGTCGGCCCAGCCGCCCTGACCCGTCCGACGCTGGACCAGCCAGGCCGCACTCATGACCACGACGAGAAAGAGCGCCGCCGTACCCCACAAGGGCAGCAGACGGATCACAACCGCACGAAGGGCTGCATCAGACGCCCCAACCAGCCGTCGAGGTGGATCTGGCCGTCAAGGGCGACGACGCAGAGACAAGGTTCATCAGACATGACACGCGGCTGGTGCAGCACGTCATGGTCCGCTTCCTCCAGATCGCCGACGTCGAAGCGTTCGGTTTCGGTGGCGTAGGCGCCTGACAGGACGCAGGTCAGCTCAACCCCGCCGTGGGTGTGACGCGGCGTCTCGCGGCCAGGATCGATCCTCAGCAGGATGACCCGGCAGGCGCCATCGCGCGGGGCGTGAACGTCGCGCGCCCGGATACCGGGGCCGATCCAGCGCCAGGGCCCCAGCGCATAGCGCCGCAGCGGTTCAGGCAATTCCGGCATGTCGTTGAGCGGCGGCGGAACAACCGCCTCGCCGGCGTCGACCTCGATCCGCGCCAGAGCGTGCGCCAGGGCGTCGTCGGACAGGGATGTCGGCGTGGTCTCGTTCAAGAGCTCTCCGCCCACGGCCTGAAGTTCGCGCACCCAGGCGTCGTTGGCCGGGCGCAGCGCCAGGTGGGCGGCGACGACCACGGCCTCGGGCGGGCTGAGGGTTCCGGCGGCATAGGCCAGCAGCCGATCTTCGGACGGGTTGCGGTTTGGGTTCATCGGGGCGCCTGGGGCGAGGCTTCAAGAATAAGGCGGAGCTTGATCATGGCGTTACGAATACGGGATTTCACGGTGCCCAGCGGCAGGTCCAGCCGCCGGGCGATTTCGGAATGTGGGCTGTCCATGAAGAAGGCGAGGCGCAGGACCTCGACCTGATCGGGCTTGAGACGGGACAGCGCGTCGCGCACGCGTTCCGCGTCCTGCGACGTGGCCAGAATATCGTCCGGTCGCGGCGGCCCGGCGTCGGCCAGATCGATTTCGGGCGTGGGCAGCGGGCGGGCGTCGCGACGCAGCATGTCGAGGCGTCGGTTACGGGCGATGGTGAAGATCCACGTCGCGGCGCGCGCCTTGCGGGCATCGAACAGATCAGCCTTGCGCCAGACCGTCAGCATGGCGTCCTGGGCGAAGTCCTCGGCCGCCGCCGCAGTGGCGCCTGACTTGATCAGCCAGGCCTTCAGGCGCGGCGCGAAATAGGCGAACAGTTCGGAGAAGGCCTCGCGGTCACGGCGCAGGGCCACCGCCTCGATCAGGCGGTCATGCGCAAAGACGTCGGGCGCATCGCCGTCGGCGCTCATGCGGCGCGAGGTCCTGGCGAACGATGTGACAGCGGCGACCTCGGCATCCATGCAGCCTAATACGCTTCAGGAAAAAGTCTGGATCATTCGCAATCCGATCGCCACGTGACTGCGTAATCCGATGAAGCTCGCAGCGTCTTTCTGCGGGCGTGTTTCGGAGCCGTCATGTCGCATTCGCCCGTCCGTTCTTCCGACGGCCCGCTGCAGATCGCGGTGGTCGGATCGGGCGTTGCGGCCCTGTCTTCCGCCTGGCTTTTGTCGCAGCGCCACCGGGTGACGCTGTATGAGAAGGCGGATCGTCTGGGCGGCCATTCCAATACTGTGACGGCCGGGGTGGCGACCGGGGATGTGGCCGTGGACACCGGCTTCATCTGCTTCAACGACGCGACCTATCCCAACCTGATCGCCCTGTTCGCGCATCTGGGCGTCCAGGCGCGCGCGACCGACATGTCCTTCGCCGTGTCGCTGGATGACGGCCGGTTCGAATACGCCGCGCCCGGTCTGTTCGCCCAGCGCCGCAACCTGGTGCGACCGCGTTTCTGGTCCATGCTGGGTGAGATCATGCGCTTCTATCGCGAGGCGCCGATCGCTCTGGGCGGTCTGACCGACCCCGACCTGACACTGGGCGATTATCTGAAGCGCGAAGGTTTCAGCGAGGCGTTTCGCGACGATCACCTGCTGCCGATGGCGGCGGCGATCTGGTCCTCGCCCGCCCATACCCTGATGGATTACCCGGCCGAGGCCTTCATCAGGTTCTGCGGCAACCACGGCCTGCTCAAACTGGTCGGGCGCCCGCTATGGCGCACGGTCGAGGGCGGCAGCCGGGTCTATGTCGAGCGGATGGCGCGGGCCATCGACGACGTGCGGTTGGACCACGGCGTGACAGCCGTGCGCCGGGTCGAGAACGGGGTCGTCGTCCATGACAGCCAGGGCGACGCCCGGCGGTTCGACCATGTCGTCATCGGCGCCCATGCCGATCAGGCTCTGGCCATGCTGGGCGAGCCGACGGATCGGGAAAGGGAGGTGCTGGGGGCCTTCCGTTACAGCCGCAACCTGACCATCTTGCACACGGATGCCGGGCTGATGCCGCAACGCCGCCGCGCCTGGGCCAGCTGGAATTACATCGGCGCAGACGACGGTCTGTGCGTCACCTACTGGATGAACAAGCTTCAGGGTCTGCCGGGTCAGGACCTGTTCGTCACCCTGAACCCCCCGCGCCCGCCGCGCCCCGACACCCTGCTGCGGAGCGAGATTTACGAGCATCCCGTCTTCAACCCCGCCGCCATCCAGGCCCAGAAGCAGCTCTGGAGCCTGCAAGGGCAGGGTGGCGTCTGGTTCTGCGGCGCCCACTTCGGTGCGGGATTCCACGAGGACGGCCTGCAATCTGGCCTGGCCGTGGCCGAGCAACTGGGCGGCGTGCGGCGCCCCTGGTCGGTCGAGAACGAAAGCGGGCGTATCCATCTGTCGCCGGCGAAGGCCATGGAGAGGGCCGCGTGATCCAGGCATCAGCCCTGTATCGCGGCGGCGTCACGCACCGGCGGTTGCGGCCCCGGGCGCACCGGCTGAACTATCGCGTCTTCTGGCTGCTGCTGGACCTGGCGGAGATTGACGGGCTGGATCGGCGACTGCGCCTGTTTTCGCGCAACCGGTTCAACCTGCTGTCCTTTCATGACCGGGACCATGGCGATCGCTCCGGGGCGGCGCTGCGGCCCCAGATCGAGGCCTTCCTCGGTCGCGCGGGTATCGACATTGGTGACGGGGCGGTGCGCCTGCTGACCATGCCGCGCGTGCTCGGCTATGTCTTCAACCCGATCAGCCTCTACTACTGCCATCACACCGACGGTCGACTGGCGGCCATGGTCTATGAGGTGACCAGCACCTTCGGCGTGCGCCATGCCTATGTCATTCCGGCGCCGGCGGAGGATCAGGCGGCGGGCCTGATCCGGCAGGGCGCTGCCAAGGCCCTGTATGTCTCGCCCTTCATGGGGATGGAGATGGATTACGCCTTTCGCGGCCACGTGCCCGGCCAGCGTCTGAATCTGACGATCGACGGCCTGGACGCCCAAGGGCTTCTGATCACCGCCGCCATGTCCGGTCGGCGTCAGCCTCTTGACGACCGGGCGTTGGGAGCCGCAGCGCTGACCCTGCCTCTGATGACGCTGAAGGTCATGGCTGCCATCCACTGGGAGGCGCTGAAACTCTGGATCAAGGGCGTCCGTCTGACCCGCCAGCCGCCACCGGCCCCGGAACCTGTCACCATCCAGCGGCGGGCCCGCGACAGCCGTCTCGCGCGTTGACCATGCGCCGTCTCGAACACAAGGTCGCCTGAGCTCATGACCATCACCGCCTGCGGCGAGCGAAACGACGGGTCGATGACGTCACCCGTCCTGGGACTGTTTCTGCGCCTTCTGTCGGCCAACTGGAGCTGGGGTCGGCTGACCCTCGTCTTGCCGAACGGCGTGCGCCATCAGCTGACCGGCGCGACCCCCGGCCACGCCGCCGTCCTGATCATCCGCGATCCGCGCGTCGCCGCCCGCGTGCTGAAGAGCGGGGATATCGGCTTTGCAGAAGGGTATATGGCGGGCGAGTGGGACACGCCCGATCTGGCGGTTCTGCTGGAGACGCTGGTCAACAACTACGATCACATCCGGCGCCTGTTCGACGGCAACCCATTGATGAATGTGGTCAACTGGATCGGGCACCGGTTGAATCGCAACAGCCGTCGCGGGTCACGCCGCAACATCCACGCCCACTACGACCTGGGCAACGCTTTCTACGGAGCCTGGCTGGACCCCTCGATGACCTATTCGTCGGCGCGCTTCGAACGGTCGGGTCAATCGCTGCAAGAGGCCCAGCATGCCAAATACGCCGCCCTGGCCCGTATCATGGGCCTGCAGTCAGGGCATAGCGTGCTGGAGATCGGCTGCGGCTGGGGCGGTTTCGCCGAGTTCGCGGCGCGTGAGGTCGGGGCCATCGTCACGGGCGTTACAATCTCGCGCGAACAGCATGACTACGCCCGCCGTCGCCTGTTCGAGGCCGGGCTGTCCGACCGCGCCGACATCCGCCTGATTGACTATCGCGACGTGGAAGGCCGGTTCGACCGCGTCGCCTCGATCGAGATGTTCGAGGCGGTGGGCCGCGAATACTGGCCCACCTACTTCCAGAAAGTCCACGACGCGCTGCAGCCCGGCGGTCGCGCCGGTTTTCAGATCATCACCATTCAGGACGATTTGTTCGACGAATACGACGCCCGCACCGACTTCATCCAGAAGTACGTCTTCCCCGGCGGCAGTTTGCCGTCTGAGGCGCGAATGGCGCCGGTTGCGACAGGCGCGGGCTTGAGCCCGGCAGGCGTCGAGCGTTTCGGCGGCGACTATGCTGACACCCTCGCGGAATGGGCCCGACGATTTGAAAATGCGTGGGACAGGATCGCTCGGGACAACGCGACCTTCGATGATCGCTTCCGCCGCCTGTGGCGTTTCTACCTCGCCTATTGCGAGGCTGGTTTCCGCTCCGGCCGGACCGATGTGATCCAGATGGCGCTGACCCGCGCCTGAATGCGCCCGTCATCACACGCTGTGGGCGACGGAGAGCCTCTCCGTGCCCACAGCGCCTTGTCCTGCAGCCGCCCTCAGTAGGTGTAGGTCAGGTCCACGCCCCACATTCTGGGTTCGGTGATGTTCACGAACGGCGTGCCCAGGGTCGAGGCGGTGATGTTGTTGACGCCCGTCACATACTGGTTGTCGAACAGGTTGTTGACGTAGACGCCGACCTGATAGCGCTCGCTCGGGGTGCGCCAGTAAAGGCGCGCGTCTGTTCGGTTCTGGGCCTCTGACGGATCGAACCAGGGGGTCTTCACGCACGACCCCTGGCCCGTGGAGGTGGTGTTGCATCGGCCCTCGCCGCGATAGGCGTGGATCAGTTGCATATCCAGCGAGCCCATCTCGGCCAGGTCGTGGCGATACGAGACGCCGGCCGACGCCGACCACAGCGGCTCGCCCGTGGGCTGACCGGCCAGATCGCCGCTGGTGGTCACCTTCCGCTTGTAGGTCGCGTCGATGTACTGGGCGTTGGCGAACAGGCGTAGGCCCTCGAGCGGTTCCAGCTCCAGCTGCATGTCGACGCCCCAGGCCTCGTCGTCGCTGGTCTCGATCAGATACTGCGGCACGCCGCCACCGCCTGGCGTAACCAGGCGGATCGATTGCTTGCCGTCATAGTCATACCGGAACGCCGAAACGTTGACGCGGGCGTTGGCGCCCAGATCGCTCTTCAGTCCGATCTCGAAATTCTGGACATCCTCGTTGTCGAACCGCGAGGCGACCTCGACGCTGTTGAAGCCGCCGGCCTTGTAGCCCTTGGCGTAGGAGAAGAAGATCATCGCGCTGTCGGTCAGTTGGTAGTCGGCGACGAAACGCGGGCTCAGGTCTTCCCACGAATCCGACCGCTCGCAGGTCACGCCTTCCTGGACCGTGACGCCGTTGTCGCACGGCACGCCGGCCAGGCCGGACAGGTCGAAGACATAGTCGGCATACAGATAGTCGAGGGCCGGACCCATAAAGGTGCTCAGCACGAAATTGATCGTGGGGTCGTTGAGTATGGCGTCCAGCTCAGGCGCAACGCGCGGACCGTTCAGCCACTGGAACGTCTTGTTGTCTCGCGTATAGCGCAGGCCGAAAGTCAGGTTCAGACGATCATTGGCGGCCCAGATCACATCGGCGAAGACGGCGGTCGCGTCGAAATCACCCTCGTTGATCATGTCCTCCTGCCAGCTGTGACCCAGTGTGCTGGCGGGGATAGAGGCCCCGGCCAGGATCATGTCGGCCAGGCTGAACAGCGGGGCGCCCGCCGCATTGGTCAGGATGGTGTTGATGCTGTCGGTGGTGGCGTAGGTGTCGCTGCGCTGTTCGGCGTGTTCCGAATAGTAGCTGGCGCCGGCGATCCAGTTGAACGCACCGCTTTCGCCCGCGAAACGGAATTCCTGATACCAGGACCGGTTCTTTTCCCGGTTGTTGGTGTCGAAATACAGGTCCGGGCGGTTGGTGCCGTCCTCGTCCTCGCGGTTCTCGGTAGCGAAAGACCGGGCCGAGGTCAGGGAGGTGAAATCGATGTCGCCGAAGGCATGGGTGATGGTCAGCACCCCTTCGTCCAGGCGGCGCGTCTCGTGGTTGTCGATGGCGTCGTTCAGGACGCGTAGATCGAACGGGTTGGTGTAGTCCGCCGGATCGGCCGGATATGTGGGCAGGCCGGGCGCGGCCGGGATGGCCACCACGCCGATCGCCGGGCGCGCATCCTGGTCGATTTCGTCATGAGTCCAGCTCAGGATCATTCGGGTCCGGGGCGCGATGTCCCAGCGCAGGGCCGCCCGCGCCGCCCAGTTGTCTTCGCGGTCATAATCCTCGCCGGTGGCGGCGTCGGTCAGCCAGCCGTCGCGTCGGTTCACCAGCGCATTGACCCGCAGGGCCATGTCGTCGTTGATCGGCAGGTTGATCAGACCCTCAAGGCGGCGCTTGTCATATTCGCCCAACCGGATGCCCAGCCGGGCTTCGAATTCGTCGCTGGGCTTGTTGGTCGTGATGGATACGGCGCCGGCGGCGCTGTTACGGCCGAACAGGGTGCCTTGGGGGCCCTTCAGCACCTCGATCCGCGCGACGTCGCTGAACGCCAGAAGGCCCGCGCCCGACCGGGCCGCATACACGCCATCGACATAGACGCCGACCGCCGGGTCGGTGCCGACGCCGAAGTCCGAGGTCGAGACCCCGCGAATATTGTAGCGGGCCTGTGTCGGGCTGCTGTTCGAAACCGACAGGCCGGGCACGAAGGCGGAGATGTCGCCGATATCGTCGGCGGCCAGCGCCTGTAACGTCTCGGCCGAGACAACGCTGATCGTGATCGGCACGTCCTGCAGGCTTTGTTCCCGCCGTTGCGCGGTGACGATGACGTCATCCAGAGACGTCGCGTCCTGCGCCCTGGCCAGTTCCGGCGCCGTCAAGGCGCCCAGCGCAACACCGGCCGCAAGCGTGGCCTTCATGCAGAATTTTATCGTTATCATAACAGCCCCTCCCTATTCCCCAGACTTCACGAAACAGAATATTATTCCGTTTGACAAGGGGCTGTGCGCCTATGTGGCTTACAGGGCCATCAGGTCGTGATAGACGCCCTGCGGAATTGGACAAAAAGGACGACGTAGTGGGCCCGCGCGCGCCGCAAGAGACCCCGACACTGGAACGGCGCACGGCGCCGATGCAGCAGCGTGCGCGCGACCGGATCGACCGTGTTCTGGCGGCGACCGAATCTCTTCTGGCCACCACGTCCGTCGATACGATCACCACCAGCACGATCGCCGCCGAGGCCAATGTGCCGGTCAGCTCGATCTACCGCTATTTCCCGAACGTCTTCGCCATCTACAAGGAACTGTTCGAAACGCTGGTGGCGCAGCTTCACACCCGCATCGCCGACATCCTGGAGAATCCGCAGTTCACCACCTGGCGTGAGCGCCATCTGGCGGTGATGCTGGTCCTGCGAAAGACGCTGAACGAGGACCCGGCCTATCGGCCGCTGTTTCATCTGATGCTGACCACGCGCGAACTGCGCATCGTCAAGGAACAGGCCAATGCGCAGATCGCGGCCTATCTGGCGGCGCGGTGGGAGCGGGGGCTGGACGGCTTCCACGGCGGCTCCGCCCTGGCCGTCGCGCGGATGGCCACCGAGATTTTCACCTCGTTCGAAACCCTGACCAGCGGCGAGGCCCAGTCGGAGTGGACTGACCGCCTGTTCGCCGAGGCCACCGTGGCGCTGGAGCGGTATCTGTCGGCCTATCTGGCGGACTAGACCGACCCGCGCGACGCGGTCTCAGGCCATGCGTCGCAGAAGCGCCAGCTTGGCCTTGTTGAAGGGCGGATAGCGGATGCTGGCGTCCAGGGCGAAGCCCCGCTTCAGCACGGCGCGCTTGTGACTGAAGGTCTCGAAACTGTACCGCCCGTGATAGGCGCCCATGCCGCTGGCCCCGACCCCGCCGAACGGCAGGTTTGGGTTGGCCATGAAGACCACGGTGTCGTTGATCGTGGCCGAGCCTGATCGCGTTGAGGCGATGATCCGTTCGGCCGTCGCCGTATCCCTGGTGAAGGCATACAGCGCCAGAGCCGGCGACCGGGCGTTGATAGCCGCCAGCGGCGCGTCCAGCGTCTGGTAAGGCAGGACCGGCAGGATGGGGCCAAAGATTTCCTCGGCCATCACCGGCGCGTCCGCGGCGACGTCAGTCAGGATCGTGGGCGCGACATAGCAGGCGTCGATATCGGCCTGACCGCCCGTGACGGCGCGCCCGTCGGCCAGCAGGGCCTGCAGGCGCTCGGCATGACGCCGGTTGATGATGCGGCCGAAGTCCGGACTCTGTTTCGGGTCGCGGCCGAACATCGCCGTCACCGCGCGCTTCAGCTCTTCCAGCAGCCGGGCCTCGACCGAGGCGGCGACATAGACGTGATCGGGCGCCACGCAGACCTGACCGGCGTTCAGGAAACGACCCCAGACGATACGCCGGGCCGCCACCGCCAGATCGGCGGTTTCATCGACGATACAGGGGTTCTGGCCACCCAGTTCCAGCACGACCGGCGTCAGATGTTTCGCCGCCGCCGCCATCACCACTCGGCCCACCCGTTCGCCGCCGGTGTAGAAGATCAGGTCGAATGGCTGGGCCAGCAGGGCGGTGGAGACGTCAGCGTCGCCGGGGACCACGGCGAAGGCGCGGGGGTCCAGGTAGCGTTCGACCAGTTGCTGCAGCAGAGCCGATGACCGGACCGCCAGTTCAGAGGGCTTGATGACGGCGCAGTTGCCCGCCGCAATAGCCCCCACCAGCGGCGCCAGCACCAGCTGGAAGGGATAGTTCCACGCCCCGATGATCAGGGTCACGCCGTAGGGCGCGGCCTCGATGAAGCTTTTGCCCGGCTGGATCGCGATGGGCGTCGGGGTCCGTTGCGGCCGGCTCCAGCCGCGCAGATGCTTGCGCGCGTGCGCCGCCTCCTTGCGAACGAAGTCGATCTCGGCAGTGCTGGCCTCACCGAACGGCTTGCCCAGGTCCGCCTTCAGGGCCTCGGCGATGGCGGCCTCGTTCTCGACCATCATCCGCTCCAACGCGGCCAGCTGATCCTGGCGCCAGGCCAGATCACGTGTCACGCCGCTGTCGAAGGCGGCGCGCAGGGGCGCGATGACCGCAGCGACATCAGGGGCAGGGGGCTGAACAGTGGCTACCGACATGATCCCTCCATCGAGTCGATCCAGAAGCGAACCAGGGCTGTGCCCTCGGCGTGGGCGGTCGAACGGCCTATCTCGGGCATCATCACGGCAGGGTTCGTCGACGCCATGCGATAGGGAATGATCGACGCCCTGGCGTCCCCTGGCACGATGTCGAAGCGAAGGTTGCCTGTGCCGGGACCCGCGGCGACCGGCAGTTTGCACACGCCCGACGCCCTCGAAATCGGTGTGGCGGCGTCCAGATACAGACCCGAGGTGTCGGCCGGGCCGTCCGGGTTGTGACAGTGGCCGCAGTTGACGTCGAGATAGGCCCGCGCCCGCGCATCCAGCGATGCGCCCTTGTCCGTCCATGCGACGTCCGCCGGCGCGTCCTTCGGATCGGCCAGGCCGCGCAGATAACCCAGCCTGGTCAGGTGGGTCAGCTGGTTCTCGGTTCCGTCCGAATAGGCGAAGTCGCGATTCAGCAGGCGCGCCTTGGGACCGATGGGATGAATGACGCGCGTGGCGACATCCGTCGCGTGACAGGCCGAGCACTGGGTCACGTTCGGCACGATGTAGGAGAAGCGCTCGTCCTTGCCGTCCTGGCGCGCCAGGGTCAGGGGGACCACCGCGCCGATGCGGTGCAGCACGGCCTCGGTCTGGGCCTCGTTCCACAGATAGGTCAGGGCGGCCCAGCCGTCGGGCCGATGGATCAGCAGCCGCGTCTCGACCATGCGAACCTTCTTCAGGTTCAGCCCTTCGCCGTCGTGGATCAGCGCCTGATCGGCCTGCTGCAGCACCCGACCACCCGGGCCGGTCTGGTAGAAGAAGGTCTTGGTGATGACCGTTCCGACGGGGAAGGACAGCACGTCGTCCGGCCTGTAGTCCGCCGGGACGCCCGCCGGCATCCAGATGGTCCGCAGCTTCTGCGCATAGTCGGTGAACAGCGGCGTCGTCAGGTCATAGGGCGTGACGCGTTCGCCTAGAACCAGGGCGCCGCCGGACACCTGGACCATGCCCCAGTCCTTGAGAGACCTGGGGTTGTCGGTCGCGAAATAGGTCGGATCGACCAGGGGCTCCGGTGGCGGCGACCGGGTGCAGGCCGCCACCCCGGCGACAAGCAGGAGGCAAAGTGTAAGCAGGCGAAACCGGGTCATGAGGCCGCGTCAGGCTCCCGGCAGGGTGACGGGCGAGAGACGGGGCAGGGTGCACCGGTGCGGCGCGATGTCGGTGTTGGGCTTGGCGTATTTGTTCGGGCCGTCAACGTTCAGAACGCCCGCCTCGCCATTGTCGATACAGATTCGCAGGGCGGCGGGCAGTTGTCCGTTCACCAGACGCTTGGGATTGACGTAGCCGTCCCAGATGATGTCCGGGAAGCGGCCGGTGGGTCCGAATTTGGCCACGCGCAGCGCCTGCAGATCGACGCCGTCCGGCGAGTTGCCGCCGCCGCTGAAACGGTTGTCCTTGATCAGGATGGCTTCCGGATAGGGGTCGAAATCGGCGCTCATGGCGCTGTCCGAATAGCCGGCCGAGAACAGACTGGAGATGATGATGTTTCCGGTCTTGTTGTCAGCGATCTCGTTGTCGAAAATCTCGACCTGATCGTTGGAGTTGACGATCACGCCCGTGCCCGCCGGAACGCTGGCGACCGGGGTGCCGGCATGGCCGAAATTGCGCGTGTTGTTAGAGACGGCGCGATTGTTGAACACGCGCGTCCGGTATCCCGCCTGCTGCAGCTGGGGCATGTTGAAGACCAGAATGCCGCCGGTGTTGTTAGTGGCCAGGTTTTCATAGACGTCGGCGTCGATGCAGTTCTCGATCTCGATCCCGGCGACATTGTATTCAGCCCGGTTGCGGCGAACCACGACGTTTCTGGACTGGCCGACATAGATGCCCGCGTCGGATGCGCCGATCGCCACGCTGTCCTCGATCAGGACGTTGCGCGTCTGGACGGGGTAGATTCCATAGGCGCCGTTCTCCGTCTTGGGTCCTTGCGTCCATTCCGTGCGGACCTTGCGCACGACGATGTTCTCGCCCTCGTTGATCTTCAGGGCGTCACCCTTGGTGTCCTCGATCGCCAGATTCTCAATGGTGAAGTTGCTGGCGGTGACCAGCAGGCCCTGGGCCCCCGCCGCCTGATTGCGGAAGTTCAGGATCGTCTTGTCCATGCCCTGACCGCGAATGGTCACGCCGTCGACGGCCAGGCTCAGGCTGGTGTCGATGGTGAAGAGGCCGGCCGGGATTTCGATCACCGTGCCGGGCTTGGCGTCGATCAGCTTCTCCATCAGCTCGGTCTGATAGGTCGTGTTCGCTTTGGAGAGGTCGGTGCCCTTCTGATCCGGTTTGGACCCGCAAGCGCCCAGAACCAGCACCATCGCGATCGGCAGCCACGTGCGCATCTTCATTATCTCTCCCCCTCCGGAACGCTCTGAATATTTGCCCGACATGAGATTTTCATACCGTCGCTATTCCCGCAAGACGAAAATGAAACTGTTTCTGTTTTTGGCGACGAAGCTAATGCGATCACCGCGCCACCCAGTGGCTCTCGTTTTTCGTCGCGAATGCAATCGTCTGACGGTATGGGCTGATCGAGTGGATGATCCTGCCTGCTCTATCAAGGTCGGCGTCCGTCTGTAGATCGTTGCCGCGAAAGGCTTACCCATGTCGGACACGCTGGAACTCTCGCACTGGATTGGTGGCGAGAAGGTGGGGGGTGATCGCCTGGGCGAAAGCCTGAATCCATCAGACACGCGCGAGGTGGTGGCGCGCACGCCCAAGGGTGGCGCGGCCGAAGTGGACCAGGCGGTCAACGCTGCGCGCGACGCCTTCGAGGGCTGGGCCTCTGCCTCGCCCGAGGTGCGGTTCGACGTGCTGGACCGTGCCGGATCGCTGATCGTGGAGCGGCGCGAGCAGATCGGCCGGCTGCTGTCGCGCGAAGAAGGCAAGACGCTGGCTGAGGGGATCGGCGAGACAGTGCGAGCCGGGCGTATCCTGAAATATTTCGCGGGCGAGGCTCTGCGCCTGCACGGTCAGAATCTGGCGTCTACCCGGCCCGGCGTCGAGATCCAGACCTATCGTCAGCCGGTCGGCGTGTTTGGCCTGATCACGCCGTGGAACTTCCCCATCGCCATCCCGGCGTGGAAAATCGCCCCGGCCATCGCCTTTGGAAACACTGTGGTGCTGAAGGCCGCCGGCCCGACGCCGGCCACGGCGGAGGCGCTGGTGGCGATCCTGCATGAGGCGGGCCTGCCGGCCGGCGTGGTCAATATGGTCATCGGCGACGGCGACGTGGGCCGGGCCATCGTCGGCCATCCGGATATCGACGGCCTCAGCTTCACCGGCTCACAGGGTGTCGGCGCCTCGGTCGCCGAGGGCGCGGCCCGGCGTCAGGCGCGGGTGCAACTGGAAATGGGCGGCAAGAACCCGCTGATCGTGCTGGACGACGCCGACCTGGACCGCGCGGTGGCCATCGCCCTGGACGGCAGCTTCTTCGCCACGGGGCAGCGCTGCACGGCCTCAAGCCGCCTGATCGTTCAGGACGGGATCCACGACCGCTTTGTCGTCGCCCTGGCCGAAAAGGTCGCCGCCCTGCGCGTCGGCGACGCCCTGGACCCGAACACCCAGATGGGCCCGGCGGTCACCGAGGCCCAGCGCGAGACCTCATATCGCTATATCGACATCGCCCGCGACGGCGGCGGCCGGATCGTGGCGGGGGGCGAGCGGCTGAGCCTGGACAAGCCCGGCTGGTACGTCCAGCCGACCCTGATCGCCGACACCCTGCCGGACGCGCGGATCAACACCGAAGAGGTGTTTGGCCCGGTCGCCTCCACCATCCGGGTCAAGGATTATGAGCAGGGCCTGGCCATCGCCAACGGGGTCGAGTTCGGCCTGTCCGCCGGTATCGTCACCTCGTCGCTGAAGCACGCGCGCGATTTCCAGCGCCGGGCGAAGGCGGGCATGACGATGGTCAACCTGCCGACCGCCGGGGTCGACTATCATGTGCCGTTCGGCGGCACGAAGAAGTCCAGCTTTGGTCCGCGCGAGCAAGGCTTCGCCGCTGCCGACTTCTATACCCAGACGAAAACCAGTTACTCGGCGGGCTGATCGCGACGCAAACGGCGCCGATTGAACCGTCACGGCAGTCCGTCGTTAGCGTCGGATGATCGACAGACCCTGGACGCCCTATTGCGGTCCGGCGCCCGACCCTGCGGAGTGGCTCGGGCGCTGGAATCTGGATCCGCTGGTGCTTGGGGCGCTGGTGGTCGGCGCGGTGGCCGGGTGGGTGTTCATGCGGCGGGGGCAAGTGGGGCCTACGCTGTTCGCCGCCTTGGCCGTGCTGGCCGTGATCTTCATATCGCCGCTGTGCGCCCTGGGTTCGGCGCTGTTCACGGGGCGAACCCTGCATCACCTTCTGCTGGTGCTGGCGGCGGCGCCCTTGCTGGCTCTGGCCTTGCCGTGTCCCAGACGGGTCCACCTTCTGGCGGCGGTGGCCGTGCAGGCGGTAGTGTTCTGGGTCTGGCATGCGCCCGGGCTCTATGCCGCCGCACTGAGCCATGACGGCGTCTATTGGATCATGCAGGCGACCCTGCTGGGCAGCGCCGTCTGGTTCTGGGCCGCCATCCGGGCGACGTCGGCGCCGGGCGCGGTGGCCGGGCTGCTGGCGGCGATGCTGCTGATGGGACTGCTGGGCGCAATCATCGTGTTCGCCGGCCAGCCACTGTACGCCCCCCATTTCGGCACGACCCTGGCCTGGGGCATGACCCCGCTTGAGGATCAGCAGGCGGCGGGCTTGATCATGTGGGCGCCCGCCGCGGCAGCCTATCTGGCGGTCGCCCTGTGGCGACTGAACAGCCTGCTGCGAGGGCCGGATCAGGCGTCGGTCGGATGATCGATAAACTGATCGCACAAGCGCTGGAATGGGCGGCGGGGCACCATGACGAGGGGCGATATTCGCCGGTCGCCATCTGGTTTCACTGGGCCATGGCGGGGCTGGTCCTGTTCCAGCTGGGTTGGGGCTGGTGGATGGGCCGGTTGCCCGTCGGGGGCGCCAAGGTCGCCGCCTATGACGTGCATTTCGCGGTCGGGGTGCTGATGCTGCTGCTGGTGATCGGGCGGTTGTCGTGGCGGCTGATGGCTCCCAATCTGATCAATGACGCCGACAAGCCGGGGTGGGAAAGCACCGCAGCCCACATCACCCACTATGTCTTCTACACCTGCCTGTTCGGCCTGCCGCTGACGGGGTGGGCCATGATTTCGGCGACGGCGCGGGACACGACGCTGTTGGCGGCCGGGTTCATTCCGTGGCCGCTGCTGCCGATGCAAGGCCTGTCGAACACCCAGCTATGGATGATCGAGGCGGCGGCGGAATGGATGCATTGGGGCATGGTCGCGGCCCTGATCCTGATGATCCCTGTCCACGCGGGGGCGGCGCTCAAGCACCATCTGATCGATCGGGACGACGTGTTTCACGCGATGCTGCCGGTCGTGCCGCAGCTGCGACCGAGGCGGACACGCTGGCAGCGGCGCTATCGGGCGCTGGAGCAGCGGGTTGCGCGGACAGCCAGCCGGCTATGGCGCGGGCTTCTGCGTCCGTCAGATGCTGCACGGCCGCCGCCATGACGCCGCGCGGATCGTTGCGACGCTTGCCCGATTTCCAGCGATCGATCTGTTCCAGCGTATAGGGAGCCGGCTGGCCCGAGACGGCGGGATTGCCGCCGCCCCCGCCCTGGCCCTGGGCGCCATGACAACTGCCGCAGGCGACTATGCCGCGCGCCTGGTCGCCGACCAGCCACAGGGCGGGAGGCGGGCCAGTTAGGGCCGCATCGCCGTCGGGGGCTGGCATGGCGGCGTAGTAAGCCGCGACCGCGCGGCGTCCGTCGTGATCCAGATTTTTCGACACCTGCGTCATGATGTCGTCGGGGCGTAGGCCGGCGGCGTAATCCTCCATCTGTTTTTGCAGATAGCCCTGGTCCAGCCCCGCCAGGCGCGGCGTTCCGACGCCGTCGCCCTGGCCCTGCAAACCGTGACAGGTAAAGCAGGCGTTGGCCGCACCGCCCGCGCCACCGCCCATGGCGATGATCTGGCCTGACGCTGTGAACGCACGATCCGTTCGGCCCGGTGCGGCGTCGCACGCAGCCAGCGGCAGGAATACGGCAAGGAGGGGCAGGGCGCGCACCCGGAACGAACACGGGCTGACGGCTCAGGTTCCGGCATTTGCTCGGGAACCGCAGGAGCCGGGGCGGATTGCACCCCGTGAAGCTTTCGAGGGGCGCATGTGGCAAGGCGGCAGGGCCAGTATTGTTCGAGGCATGACGATGGCGCTGGCTCTCGTCGCGACGGGATGCGTCGACAAGGCGGATCTGCCCCGTCAGATCGCCCGGGGCGATCCGGCCGAGGGACTGAAGGTTATCGAGCGCGTCGGTTGCGCCGCCTGTCACGCCGTGCCCGGGATCCGCTGGCCGCAGGGGCGGACAGGCGGATCGTTGGCGGGGGTCGGTGCGCGGCCGCTTATCGCGGGGCGATTGCCGAACCAGCCGGACACGATGATCGCCTTTGTCCGGGACGCGCCGTCGTTGCTGCCCGATACGGCCATGCCGCCGATGCCCCTGACCGAAACCGAAGCCCGCGACGTCGCGGCCTATCTGTATACGCTTGATGACGACTGAGACGCTGAATGTGCTGAACGGCTGGCCGCCTCCGGTGCTGGACCCCGCAGGGCCTTTCGCCGGGCCGGTGACGGTGGTCGCCTGGGTGCTGTTCGTCATGGGCGCCGTGGTGCTGACCGTGGTGCTGATCACCCTGGGCGTCGCGCTGTTCGGTCCCCGTAAGTGGAAGCGGCGGGTGGCGGGCGAGCGGCTGGTCTGGATCGGCGGATTGGCGTTTCCGGTCGTCGTGCTGACGGGCCTGCTGATCTATGGCCTGTCGGTCACTGCACGGGTCTCGGACGCGCCAAGGGCCGGCGAGATGCGGGTGCGCGTGACCGGCGAGATGTGGTGGTGGCGCGTCGCCTATCTGGATCCGCGCGGCGCCGAGGCGCTCCAGGACGCCAATGAGGTGCACATCCCAATCGGACGCCCTGTGGTGCTGGAGCTGGAAAGCGCCGACGTCATCCACAGTGTCTGGATTCCGCGTCTGGGCGGCAAGACGGACATGATCCCCGGCCGCCGCAACTTCATGCGCATCCAGGCCGACCGGCCGGGCGTCTATGCGGGTCAGTGCGCCGAATATTGCGGTGGGCCGCACGCCCTGATGGGGCTGGTCGTCGTGGCGCACCGGCCGGAAGCCTTCGCCGCCTGGCGCGCGAAACAGGCGGGACCCGCCGTCGCGACGACTGTTCCGGCCGGGGCGGGGGTCTTCACCGCCTCGGGCTGCGGCGCCTGCCACACCGTCCGGGGAACGCAGGCCAACGGGCTGGCGGGGCCGGACCTGACGCATGTCGGATCACGACAGACCCTGGGGGCCGGCATCCTGCCGAACAACCAGGGCACGATGGCGGGCTGGATCGCTGACAGCCAGGGCATCAAGCCCGGCAACCGCATGCCGTCTTATCCCGTCCTGACGGGCCAGGAACTGCGCGACGTCGCCGCCTATCTGGACAGCCTGAAATGAGTTCGGAGACGGGCTTCGACACCGCAAAATACGACCGCTTCCCGACGCAGGAACCGCGCCCCGAGGGTGAGCTGGAGCAACTTCAGGACGCCTGGTGCGGCCCGCGTTCGCCGTGGGAATGGATCACGGCGACCAACAACAACATCATCGGCGTCTATTACGTCGGCGCAGCCATGCTGTTCTTCGTGCTGGCCGGAGTGCTGGCGCTGTTGATGCGCACGCAACTGGCGCTGCCGATGACCGGCTTCCTGCCGCAAGAGACCTACAACCAGATCTTCACCATGCACGGCACGGTGATGATGTTCCTGTTCGCCGTGCCGGCGGTCGAGGCGTTGGGCGTGCTGCTGCTGCCGCAGATGCTGGGCGCGCGCGACCTGCCGTTTCCCCGGCTGGGGGCCTATGCCTTCTGGGCCTATCTGGTGGGCGGTCTGGCCTTCTTCTGCTCACTGTTTTTCGGCCTGGCGCCGAACGGCGGCTGGTTCATGTATCCGCCGCTGACCAGCATGACCTATTCGCCGGGGATCAACGCGGACTTCTGGCTTCTGGGCATCGGCTTCATCGAGATTTCGGCCATCGCCGGCGCGATCGAGATCATCGTCGGCGTGCTGAAAACCCGGGCCCCCGGCATGACGCTGGACAAGCTGCCGGTCTTCGCATGGGCCATGCTGATCTTCGCCTGCATGATCATCATCGCCTTCCCGTCCATCATCCTGGCGACGCTGCTGCTGGAGCTGGAACGGGCGTTGGGCTGGCCCTTCTTCGATCCGCTGAAGGGCGGGGACCCGGTCCTGTGGCAGCACCTGTTCTGGTTCTTTGGCCACCCCGAGGTCTACATCATCTTCCTGCCGGCGGCGGGGGCCATGTCGACCATCATCCCGGCCATGGCGCGCACGAAACTGGTCGGTCATTCGCTGGTGGTCATGGCCATGCTGGCGACCGGCTTCATCAGTTTCGGCGTGTGGGCGCACCACATGTTCACGACCGGCATGCCGCAGATCAGCATCAACTACTTCAGCGCCGCCTCGATGGCGGTCAGCGTGCCCGCCGGGGTTCAGGTCTTCGCCTGGATCGCGACCATCGCGGCGGGCAAGATGCGGTTCTCGACGCCCGGCCTGTTCGCGGTCGGGGGGCTGATCATCTTCGTCATGGGCGGGCTGACCGGCGTCATGGTGGCCATGGTCCCGTTCGACTGGCAGGCGCACGATAGCTATTTCATCGTGGCCCATCTGCACTACGTCCTGATCGGCGGGATGGTGTTTCCGCTATTCGCCGCCATCTATTACTGGCTGCCGATGTCCAGCGCCCGGCCACTGAGCGAGCGAATGGGCAAATGGGTGTTCTGGCTGATGTTCGCCGGGCACAACATCGCCTTCCTGCCCATGCATCTGACGGGACTGATGGGAATGCCGCGGCGGGTCTATACCTATCTGCCGGGACGCGGCTGGGACCTGCCCAACTTCATCTCCACGATCGGCGCCTTCATGTTCGGGCTGGCGGTGCTGTTGTGGGTCATCGACATGATCTGCAATTTCCGCCCGTTCGGGCCACGCGACGCGGGCAATATCCACGATGGTCCCGGCCTGGAGTGGCTGCCCAGCGGCTCGTACTCGGTGCGGTCGATCCCGGTGGTCAAAAGCCTGTATCCGCTGTGGGAACAGCCTGGCCTGTCACGCGATGTCGAGGCGGGGCGTTACTTTCTGCCCGGCGCCCCGACGGGTGAGCGCCAGACTATCGTCACCAGCCCGCTGAACGCCGAGCCGCAGTATCTGCTGCGTATTCCGCGCCCGTCCGGCTGGCATGTCTTCGGCGCCGTATTCACGGCCGGCTTCTTCCTTATCCTGACGGTCCAGGCCTATGCCGTGGCGGTCATAAGCGGCCTGCTGGCGATCTATTGCATCCTGCGCTGGTGCTGGTTCCTGGATCGCCCGACCAAGCGAAAGACGACGGACATCGGGGGTGGGATTCGGGCGCCCAACTATGTCGCTGGCCCTACCAGTCATGGCTGGTGGGCCATGGTGATCTTGCTGATCGTCGGCGGCATGGTGTGCCTGCTGGCCGGCTTCTCCTATGTCTTCCTGTGGAGCCGACGCCCGGACCTGTGGCAGGCGCCGCCCGACATCGGGTCACTGGCGGTGGTGCTGGGGTTGCTGGCGGTCGCCGGAGCGGGCGCGGTGGTCGCGCCGCGGATCTTGCGACGCGGCGGCGCGCGCGCGGCGACAGGCGCGACGGCTCTTCTGGCGCTGGCGGCAGGCGCAGTCCTGGCGGCCAGCCTGGTGGACGGGCAGGCCTGGTGGGCGACCGGCTTGCGGCCGGACGCGAACAGCCAGGGGGCCACCGTCTATGCGCTGTGGGCGTGGGGCGCGACGTTCGCGGCGATCAGCGGCCTGATGGGCGCCTATGTCGTGCTGAGACGCCTGTTCGGCCTGATCGCGCCCGAGCGCCCGTCGACCGTGGATCTGGTCGGGCTGTTCGTCGCCTTTACCGCGGCGCAGGGCGCGGGGATCGTTCTGCTGACGCGATTGTTCCCCGGAGCGTTGTGACCATGCGTTGGGTGACGATGACCGGCGGGCTGGTGATCTGGGCCCTGCATTTCATGGGGCTGTATGCGATCGCCAGCGCGGCGGACGTGTGGGGCGCACCTGATGCGTGGCCATGGCGGCTGGCGGGCGCCGTGTTCAGCGTGCTCTGCCTGATGGCCACGATCGGCGTCGTTTTGTGGCTGGGACGTCAGAGGACAAATCTCTCGGAACCAGAAGGATGGGAGCGGCGTGTCGGCCTGACCGGCGCCGTGGTCGCGGCCGTAAGCATCGTTTGGCAAACCGGCCCGCTCGCATTCTGATGTAAGCATCGGATGCGCGCACCCGTTCGCCCTCATCCTTTTCAAGGTCATTGCGCATCGGTCGTGGTCGACCCGGCTTCGCCGGGGGCTGAGCCGCGACTTCCGACCGGGATCGAGTCGATCTAAGGCTGACCTTCGCTAATCGAAGGGAGATCGCGCATGGGCCTGACCCTGTACGGCATCAAGGCCTGTGACACGATGAAGAAGGCCCGCACCTGGCTGGACCAGCACGGCGTCGACTACGCCTTCCATGACTACAAGATCGCCGGCGCCCACCGCGCGGATGTCGAGCGCTGGGTGGACGAACACGGCTGGGAGGTGGTGCTGAACCGCGCCGGCACGACTTTCCGCAAACTGCCCGACGCCGACCGCCAGGACATCAACCGCGACAAGGCCATCGCCCTGATGCTGGCCCAGCCGTCGATGATCAAACGGCCGGTGCTGGACCTGGGCGGGCGGACGCTGGTGGGGTTCAAGCCGGACCAGTATGCGGCGGCCATCGGCTGAAAAATTCCACGACGCCCGCATCCAGCGGCGCGCCCGGCGGCGACTACCTGACGAAAGCGCGCGATGATCGCGGCGCAAGACGGGGTTGAAGACGATGGAAGACCTGTTCCGATCCTACTGGTGGCTGCTGTTCCCGATGGCCTGGTTCTTCTTCGGGGGCTTTTCCAGCTTCCTGAACTATCGCCGCCAGAAGGATACGCTGAAGCTGATCCAGACCTATGCCGAGCGCGGGCAGGAACCGCCGGAGGCCCTGTTGAAGGTGCTGGACAAGCCCATCGATTCCGAGACCGAGGCCTGGTCCTCCAACTCGAACAGTAACGACGGCAACTGGTTCTGCGTCGTCTTCTTCGGGATCATGGCCGGCGGTTTCGCCTATGCCGCCTCGCGGGACATGTATGGCGCCGGCGACGCCTTCCTGATCGTCACGGTCGTGCTGGCCGCATTGTCGCTGGCCAGCCTGGTGTCGGCCCTGCGCAAGCGCGGTCGGGCCCGGACCGGGGGCTGATGGTCGGACAGGAACAGGTTGGTGGGGGGATTGCCGACAGACGCCGAACTGGTCAGCCGCGCGCTGGCCGGTTCGGACGCCGCCTTCTCGACGCTGGTCGAGCGGCATCAGGCGGTGGTGCGGGGTTTCCTGCGCCGCACCCTGGGCGGCGGCTGGGCCGAGGCGGACGATCTGGCGCAGGACGCGTTTGTCACGGCCTGGCGCACCCTGGACCGGTTGAAGGAACCGGGCGCGGTCCGGTCATGGCTGCTGGGCATCGCCTGGCGCAAGGCGCAGGACCGGATGCGCGGGGCCCGTCGGGGCGCGGCGCGCGACAGGCAATGGCTGGACAGCGTCGAAACGCCCGCCGGGGTGTCGAACGAGGACCGGCTGGCGCTGGCCGCCGCCATGGCGGAACTGACGCCCGACGTGCGGGCCTGTGTCGCCCTGTGCCTGGCCGACGGCTGGTCGCACGGCGAGGCGTCGATGGCGCTGGGCTTGCCGTTGGGCACGGTGAAGTCCCATGTTGCGCGTGGACGGGTGCGGTTGCTTGTGGCGCTCGGAGGGTCCGATGACGCCTGAGGAAAAACTGCACGCCCTGTTTTCGGTCCAGACGCCGCCCGTGCGGGATCTGGCGTTCCGCGCCGCCGTGGCCGAACGGATCGCCCGTCGCCGCGCCGTGTCGCAGGTCGTCACGACCGCGCCGGTGGTCATCGCCGGGACGGCGGCCCTGTGGGGGCTGCAACCCGTCCTGACGACGCTGGGGCCCGCGCTGGCCCCCTCGGCGACGGCGCTGGCGCTTTGCGCGCTGGTGGCGGCGACCGCCCTGTGGACCGCGCGGCGCGTCAGCGCAGCCTGACGGCCGCTTCTACCCCGAAGTGATCGGACGGATATTCGCCGTTCGTGGGCCGGTCGCCGATGATGGCCGCCTGAACCGGCGTGAAATGCGCCGCCTCCATAATGATCTGGTCGATATGCGCCCCCTTGTGCCCCTTGGCGGGGTTCAGGGTCGTGCGGTCGATCTGGTTGGGGTGCAGGGCGGCGAACGCCTCGACGAAGCGCGGTGCGCGCAGGCCTGACAACTCCGGATTGGGCAGCGGCGCGTTCAGGTCGCCCAGGATCGCCAGCGGCGTTCCGTCCCGGGGCAGCCAGGCCAGCAGGTCCGCCACCTGTTCGGCGCGGATGGCCCCACCCTCGACCGTCCAGTGCAGATGGGTGTTCACGATGTCGATCAGCCGCCCGCCGTGGCGCAGGCGCAGGCGCTGGGCCGTGCGATAGTCGTCCAGCGGCGCCAGCTTGCGCCAGTCCGCCTGCGCCACGGGCAGACGGCTCAGGATCGCGTTGCCATAGCGGCGCGGCGCCCCCTCGGCGTCGGTCGAGACGAAATGCACGCTGTAGCCGCCCAGCGCGTCCGCCAGTGTCTGCGCCTGATTGGGCAGGCCGACCGCCGCGTCCTCCAGCACTTCCTGCAGGGCGATCACGTCGGCGTCCGCATCCCGCAGCGCCGAGACCAGCAGCGGCAGGCGGGCGGCCCAGTCGCCCTGATTGTGCCAGATGTTGAACGTCACCAGTTTCAGATCCGGCGCGGGGGGAGCTTTCTGCGGCGTGACACAGGCGTTCAGGGTCAGGGCGGTCAGCGGCAGGGCGGCCAGACCGGCCAGCACGGTGCGGCGGGTGGACATGGCGAATCCTCCATCTCTGTTGCTGTCTTGTAACCGGTTTCAGCGCATTGGGCGAAACTGGACTGCCTGCGCGGGGCGATCCTTACGAACATTTCACATGCGCATTCGCATCCATACGGACGCTGCGTCGCCTCTTGTTATCAGAAGGCGGGCGCATCAGGCTCCGCCCCACAGCATCACAGGGTATCATCATGGAAGACTTCATCCCGATCTTCGCGATCTTCGCGGTCTTCGGCACCATCACCGCCATCATCGTCGGCCCGACCTGGCTGAAAAGCCGCGAGCGTCAGGAGATGCAGGTCACCGTCCGCGCCGCCCTGGACAAGGGACAGCCCCTGCCGCCCGAACTGGTCGATGCGTTGAGCCAGGACGTGATCCAGAAACTGCCCTCGCGCAGCCGCGACATCCGCCGGGGCGTGATCTGGCTGGCGATCGGTATCGGTCTGGCGGCGTTCGGCCTGATCAACGACTTCAACGGCGGCTGGGACAACGACTTCGACGGTCTGGTCGGCATCGCCGCCATCCCGCTGACTATCGGTCTGGCCTTCCTGGTGCTGGGCGCCATCAACAAGAACAGGGACTGAGGTCGGGCCGGGGCAGGGGACACCGCCATGAGCAGAGGCCTTATGGACCTCCACGACGTCGAACTCGCCGCCCAGGCGGCGGCGGGTGGACGGCGCGAGTTCGGGGAACTGGTGCGCCGTCACGGTTCGGCCGTGCGCGCCCTGCTGCGCCGGATGGGGGCCGAGCCGTCGCTGGCCGACGATATCGCCCAGGACGCCTTTCTTCAGGCCTTCCAGCGGTGCAGCGAGTTCAGGGGCGAAGGCACCTTCGCGGCCTGGGTCAAGCGGATCGCGGCGCGCCTGTATATCAAACGTCGGGCAAAGGACGCCCGCTATGTCGCTGAACTTGAAAGCGAAGAGGCGGCGCCGATCCAGGATCACGCCGGTCTGGTTGATCTGGACGAGGCGTTGAAAACCCTGACGCCGGCCGAACGGCTTTGCGTCTCCCTGTGTCACGGAGCGGGCATGTCTCATCCGGAGATCGCCTCCGCCATGAATCTGCCGCTTGGAACGGTGAAAAGCCATGTCAAACGTGGTCTGGATAAACTCCGCGCACGGCTCCAGCCGGGGCCGGCTCTTTCCGGGAGGTCGGCCAATGTCGGCTGATGATTTCGATCCCTTTATCGAGCGCCTGTATGCGCGCACGCCGGTCTTGCAGGACGCGGGCCTGTTCGCCGCCGACGTCGAGACGCGCCTGACCTCGGCCTCGCGCATCCGGACGCTGGCGCTCACTGCGGCGGGGCTGGTCGGAGGTGTGGTTGCGGTCAGCGGTGCTGTCGATCTGAACCTGAACCTGTCGTCGGACGCCGGCGCTTCGTCCGCCCAGTTGGGCCAGGGATTCACCGCCTCGGTCGCGGCGGCCCAGGTCTCGGCCCAGGGCGTGGCGGACCGGATCGGCTTGACCCAGGTGGACCTGGGCTCCATGGGCGGGATGCAATTGTTCTGGATCACCGCAGGGGCCCTGTTGGCCCTGCTGGCGGCCGGAGCGGTGAGGTTGTCCCAGGAGGTCTGAGTGTCCAGCCAGAAGCAGGAGACGGTCCGTCGAATCTCCGTGCCCGATATCGTGGCGCGGAAAGGTCAGGAGCCGATCGTCTGCCTTACGGCCTATGACGCCCCGACCGCCGCGATCATGGACGCCCACTGCGACCTGCTGCTGGTCGGCGACAGCGTGGGCATGGCGGTCCACGGCCTGCCCAACACCGTCGGCGTGACGCTGGACATGATGATCCTGCACGGACAGGCGGTCATGCGCGGCGCCAAACGCGCTATGGTCGTCGTCGACATGCCCTTCGGCTCTTATGAAGGCGGGCGCGAGGCCGCCTATGACAACTGCGTTCGCGTGATGCAGGAAACCGGCGCCCAGGCGTTGAAGCTGGAAACCAGCGCCGTGCTGGCGCCCACCGTCGAATATCTGGTCCAGCGCGGCATCCCGGTCATGGGCCACATCGGCCTACGGCCCCAGGCCAGCCTGGTCGAGGGCGGGTTCAAGGCCAAGGGCCGCACCGACGCCGAGCGCGAGCGCGTCCTGGCCGAGGCCCGGGCCACCGCCGACGCCGGCGCCTTCTGCATCGTTATCGAAGGCGTGGCCGAGGGTCTGGCGCGCGAAATCACCCAAGCGGTGGACAAGCCTACCATCGGCATCGGCGCCTCGGCAGCCTGTGACGGCCAGATACTGGTCGTGTCGGACATGCTGGGCCTGTTCGACTGGACGCCGAAATTCGTCCGCAAATACGCCGATCTGCGCGGCGAGATCGATCGGGCCGTCTCAACCTATGCCGAAGATGTGCGCGCCCGCCGTTTTCCTGCCGAAGTCGAGACCTACTTCTCCAAAAAGCCGGTTTCGCCGTAACGGCCGCGTTGCGGGCGTCGTGCCGACCCTCTAGGGTTCGCGCCGGTTTGCTGTCAGAGCTTTTGGGGCGACGTTTCCGTGGTTGATGTCTTCGAACAGGTCGAGGAGGAGCTTCGCTCCGACCGATACCGGCGCCTGGCCCGTACCTGGCTTCCCGTCGTGGCGGGCGTTCTGGCGGTTGCGCTGGTCGCCGCCCTGGCCTGGTGGGGCTGGCAGTCGTGGCAGACCAGCCGCGCCGATCAGGCGTCGGTCGCCTATGATCGCGGGCTGGAAGCGCTCGAATCAAACAACGCCGCCGGCGCCGAGGCCGCCTTCGCCGAGGCCGCCGAAAAGGGCGGCGGCGCCTATAAGGCCCTGGCGCTGATGCAGCGCGCCGGTCTGGCGGTCGATCAGAACAAGGTCACCGAGGCGGTCGCCCTGTTCGACGAAGCCGCCAAGGCGTCGCGCGATCCGATCCTGTCCGACCCCGCCGCGCTCAAGGCCGTCTATCTGCTGATGGACACCGCGACCCTGCCGGATATCGAAAAGCGCCTTGAGCCGCTGGTCGGCGAAAAGCGCCCGCTGCGCGCCTTCGCCCAGGAAGCCCAGGCCATGGCCCGTCTGCAGCACGGCAAGACCGCCGAGGCGCGTTCGGTGCTGGTGCAACTGCAACTGGGTCAGGACGTGCCGGATCAGGTGCGTCAGCGCGCCCAGGCCGCGATCGAGGCGATCGACTCGGGCACCGCCGCAGCCCTGCCGGCCATCCTCAAGGCCCAGGCGGCCCTGCCTGCCGCGCCGGCCCGCACCGCAGCCCCGGCCGCCGCGCCCGCCGCCGGAGCCCGCCCGTGACGATCGTCGCCAGGAATTCCTCGATGAACAAAGTGCTCAAAGTCGCCTTGGCCTGCGGGCTGGCGATGACCGTCGCCTCATGCGGCACCGTGCGCCGGGCCCTGCCGTTCGGCCTGGGCCGCAGCGACGACGCCCAGGCGACCGCCAGCGCCGGCCAACGCATCTCGGTGCTGGAGTTCGAACAGCAGTTGGCCCCTTCGGCCGCCCTGTCGGGCCGCGACTTCTTCCTGCCGGGGCCTCAGTCGGTCACGGCCTGGCCGCAACCCGGCGGTAACGCCGAAAACGCGATCGAACACGTCATCGCGGCCCCTGCGTTCAATGTCGCCTGGACGCGCAAGATCGGCGAGGGCTCGGCCCGCACCCGTCAGGTCACGTCTCCGGTGGTGGCCGCCGACAATCGGGTCTTCGTGCTGGACGGTGAATCCACCGTTTCGGCGGTCGACGCCGGCACCGGCCAGATCCTGTGGCAGGTCAATGTCCGTCCCGAGGGGCGCGAGCGCGCCGGTTTCGGCGGCGGCGTGGCCGTGGGCGAGGGCAAGGTCTTCGTCACCTCGGGCTATCGCGTCATGACCGCGCTGGACGCCGCCACCGGCGCCGTGGTCTGGTCCCAGGCCGTGGACGTGCCGTTGCACGGCGCGCCGACGGTTCAGGCCGGGCGCGTCTACGCCATCGACGTCGACAACCAGATGATCGCCTTCAACACCGCCAACGGCCAGCAGGCCTGGTCCTATCGCGGCCTGCCGGAAACCGCGCGCGTGCTGCGGGCCTCCAGCCCTGCGGTGACCGGCGACACGGTGATCGCGCCATTCTCGTCGGGTGAGGTCGTCGCCCTGCGCGCGACCAATGGCCAGGCCGTCTGGCAGCAGGTCCTGTCCCGCACCAGCCGCACCAGCGCCCTGTCGGAAATCCGCGACATCGCCGGGCGTCCGGTCGTCAGCCGCGGTTTCGTCTACGCCATCAGCCACTCGGGCGTCATGTCCGCACTGGAAGTGCGCTCGGGTCAGCCCAAGTGGCAACTGCCCATCGCCGGCGTCAATGCACCGCTGCCGGCCGGTGACGTGGTGTATGTCGTGTCCAAGAACGGCGAGCTGACCACGGTCAGCCGTGACAACGGCCAGGTCTACTGGACCCGCGATCTGAACGAAGGGCGTGCGCGCAAGGAAGGCGGCTTCCTGGGCTTCTTCGACCGCGAGGTCACGCCGATCTGGTCCGGCCCGATCCTGGCGTCCAACCGCCTGATCCTGGTCAACTCGTACGGCGAAGCCGTCGCCTTCGATCCCAAGACGGGCGCCGCCCAGTCGACGATCAAGCTGGGCGCGCCCGCCTATATCGCCCCGGCCGCCTACAACGGCGCGCTGTACGTCCTGACCGATAACGGGGAGCTCGTCAGCATTCGCTGACCCGAGTAAAAGGCTGACGCCATGGCTTTGAAGGTCGCCATCGTCGGCCGCCCCAATGTGGGCAAGTCGACTCTGTTCAACCGCCTTGTCGGCAAGCGTCTTGCGCTGGTCGATGATCGCCCGGGCGTGACCCGTGACCGTCGCTATGCCGACGGCAATATCGGCGACATGGACCTGACGCTGATCGACACCGCGGGCTACGAGGACGTCACCGACGACAGCCTTGAATCCCGCATGCGCGAACAGACCGAGGCCGCGCTGGATGACGCCGAAGTGGTCATGTTCATGATGGACGCCCGCGAGGGCGTGACCTCGCTGGACCGCATCTTCGCCGAGCGCCTGCGCAAGGTGCACAAGCCGATCATCCTGCTGGCCAACAAGTCCGAAAGCCGCGAAAGCGGCGGCGGCGTGGGCGAGGCCCATGCCCTGGGCTTCGGCGAGCCGGTCGCCATCTCGGCCGAGCACGGCGAGGGCATGGCGGATTTGTACGCGGCCCTGGTCGCCGCCTCTGCTGACATCTTCGTCGAGGAAATCGACGAGCCGGACAAACCCATCCGCATCGCCATCATCGGCCGCCCCAATGCGGGCAAGTCGACGCTGGTGAACCGTCTGCTGGGCGAGGATCGCCTGCTGACCGGCCCCGAAGCCGGCATCACCCGCGACTCCATCTCCGTCGACTGGGAATACGAAGGTCGCGCCATCCGCTTCGTCGACACCGCCGGCATGCGTCGCAAGGCCCGCGTCAACGAGAAGCTGGAAAAGCTGTCGGTTGCCGACACCATCCGTGCCATCACCTTCGCCGAGATCGTCGTCCTGGTGATGGACAAGGACGACGCCTTCGACACCCAGGACCTGCAGCTGGCCGACCTGGTCGAGCGGGAAGGCCGAGCCCTGGTCTATGTCGCGTCCAAATGGGACCTTGAGGACGAGCCCCAGGCTCGCATGGCCGAGCTGAAATCCCTGGCCGAGAACAAGCTGCCGCAGTTGAAGGGCTCGCCCTTCGTCGCCCTGTCCTCGCACAACGGACGCGGCGTCGATCGCCTGATGCCGGCGATCATCAAGGCCTATGACACCTGGTCCGTGAAGGTGAAGACCAAGGATCTGAACACCTGGCTGTCCATGGCGACCCAGCGGCACCCGCCGCCCGCCGTCGACGGCAAGCGGGTGAAGCCGAAATACATGGCCCAGACCAAGGCCCGCCCGCCTACCTTCGTGCTGATGGCCAGCCGCGCGGGGGACATGCCCGAGCATTACAAGCGCTATCTGATCAACTCGCTGCGCGAGAGCTTCGACCTGCCTGGCACGCCGATCCGGCTGACGGTCAAGGCGGGCTCGGCCAACCCCTATGTCGAGGGCGGCGCCAAGTCGGGCCCCGAACGCTTCCAAGGGGCTGCCAAGACCGCGCCGCGCCGCGTGCAAAAGGCGGAGAAGGCGGCCGAAAAGCTGTCGAATCTGCCGGGTAAGGCGCTGGAGCAGAAGACGAAGTCCGGCTTCAAACCCAAGATCAAACCCTTGGGCGGCCTGAAGGCCAGCGCGTCGAAAAAGGCCGGGTCCAGCGTCGCGATCCAGAAGGGCGCGCGGGGCGGGGCCCGTCAGGTTTCGCGTTCCGGCCGCATCCGCACGGGCCAGAAGAGCGGTCCCAAGCGCTAAGTCTTCCTGCGAGGACGCATCATGATCGCCACGCTGTTCATCGCCCTGGTCCTCCAGACCCCGGTCGCGGCCGACGTCGATTGTGATCGCGCCGCGAACACGCAGGAAATCAACGCCTGCGCCGCTCGGGACCTGGCGCGGGAAGAGGCGCGGATGGACCGCTATCTGGCGGCGGCGCACGCGCGTCTGGACGAAGATATGGCAGGGACCACTGGCGAACCCGGTTTCGGCCCCGCCTGGCTGGACGCGAGCCAGAGCGCCTGGGCCGCCTATGCCGATATCCGCTGCCGGGGCGTGTATGACCGGTGGAAGGGCGGCACGATCCGCACCGTGATGGGTCTGGGTTGCCGCATCGAGCTCACACGACAACGCACCCACGACATCTGGACCGACTACCTGACCTTCGCCGATTCCACCCCGCCGATCCTGCCGGAACCGATCGCAGCGCCCTAGATGGTCAGGTCCTTGGTGAAGCCCAAGGTGTGGATCACCAGGTTGCGTCGGAAATAGAAGCGGTGCGCGCGCTGGCGTTGCACGCCGGATTCCAGGTCCAGCGCAGCACAGCCGCGCTCACGCGCTCGTACCTCGCACCAGTCCAGCAGTTGTCCGCCGAACCCACGCGACCGCTCGGCCTCGTCCGCGACCAGATCGTCGATGTAGAAGCGCCGCCCGTGGAACGTCGTCAATCGCGCGTGATAGACGGCGACCGCGCGCACCTTGTCGCCCTCCGCCGCCACGGCCATCTCCGCGCCCTCGGCGAACATCTGGCGCATGTAGTCGGCATAGGCCGAAGGCAGATCGGGCCGTAGCTGCCGATGCAGTTGTTCGCTGGCCGCCAGCCAGTCGGCATGGGCGACCAGATCGTCGCTGATGGGGATGATGACGGTGTCCGGGGCCATGCGCGCCTGCCTGTATGAGCGTTCGTCCCTGCGTCGCGCGGTGGAAGCGGCGGCGCAAGTCGTCATTCCGCGGCTGCGATCAGTGTGCGATCAGATCAGGGCGCTGGCCGACGGCCCGTGCTTCCAGTCCTTGAAGTTGATCGTCAGCGGCGGAGTCAGGTCAGGGCGCGCCAATTCGACGATCAGCGGGCCGATTTCGGACGGGTGGGGCACATCCATCGGGTCTTCGCCCGGGAAGGCCTGGGCCCGCATCTGGGTGCGCATTCGGCCGGGGTTGACCACAGTCGCACGGATCGGCGTCGACTCGATCTCGTCCGCCCAGCATTTGACCAGCGCCTCGGCGCCCGCCTTGGTCGCCGCATACATGCCCCAGAAGGCGCGGGGCGCCGTGGCGACGCTGCTGGTCAGATGGATGGCCCGGCCCGCGTCCGAGGCCCGCAGCAGCGGCTCCAGCGAGCGGATCAGGCGATAGACGCCGGTGAAATTGACCTTCTCGACCTTGGCGAACTCGCGCGGTTCGGCATGGGCGACCGGCGTCAGGCCCGACGGCCCCATGGTGGCGGCCGCCTGCACCCAGATGTCCAGCTTGCCGAAGCGCTCGAAGATGGCGCCGCCCAGTCGGTCGATAGCGCCACCGTCCACCAGATCGAACGGGACCAGGGTCGCGTGCTGGCCGGTGGCGGCGAATATGGCGTCGTCCAGTTCCTCCAGCCCGCCCTGCGTGCGAGCGGTGGCGACGACGTGGGCGCCGGCCTTGGCCAGCGCCAGCGCGCTTTCGTAACCAATGCCGCGCGACGCCCCTACGACCAGGGCGATACGATCCTTGAGGGGGAGGGAGGTGTCGGACATGGCGCCTGATAGCGCGCCCTCATCATCGGCGAAAGGCTGACGCGGTCAGAGACCCTGCGCGGGTTGCCACAGGCTGAAGCTGACGCCCTGATCGTCGCTGACGACGGCGCTCAGACCCGATGCGCTTTCGGCGGGGATGGCGGCCTTGCCGCCCAGCTCGGTCACGCGCCGGCACGCGTCGTGGATGTCCGGCACGCGGAAATACAGGTGCGGAAAATCGACGCGCTCGCCCTTGCAGATGCCGAACGCCGGCGCGCTGTCGGCGACATGGGCATAGGTCGGATGCGAGGACGCGTCGTCAAAGCGCCAACCGAACAGGGCCGAATAGAAGGCGCGCGCCTTCTCTATGTCGGGGGTGTCGAGGGTGAAATAGCCGAGCTGGATCATCAAGCCCTAAGCGCTCACCAGCAAGGAAAGTTGCCGACCCTTGGCGTCACGGCCGCCTTCCTCGATTTCGCGGTCCAGCAGCCGGGTCGGATAGTCCCCGGTGAAATAGTGGTCCGTGAACTGCGGATTGGCCGTGTCGCGCGGGCCCACGCCCATGGCGTCATACAGGCCGTCGATCGACAGGAAGCCTAGCGAATCGACTTCCAGGATGGCGCGCATCTCGTCCATCGTGTGGGTGGCGGCCATCAGCTGCGTCCGCTCCGGCATATCGATGCCGTAGAAGTCGGGGAACAGGATCTGCGGGCTGGCCGAGCGCAGGTGAACCTCTTTCGCGCCCGCCGCGCGCACGGCGCGGACCAGCTTCAGCGAGGTGGTGCCGCGCACGATGGAATCGTCGATCAGCACCACACGCTTGCCCTCCAGCGCGGCGCGGTTGGGGCTGTGCTTCATGCGCACGCCTTTTTGCCGGGCGCCCTGGCTGGGCTGGATGAAGGTGCGGCCCAGATAGTGGCTGCGGATGATGCCCATTTCGTAGGGGATGCCGCTTTCCTGGGCGTAACCCAGCGCCGCCGGCACGCCGGAATCGGGCACCGGCACGACGACATCGGCCTCGACCGCGTGTTCGCGCGCCAGATGGCGACCCATTTCCTTGCGGACGTTGTAGACCGAGCGGCCGTTCACCACACTGTCGGGGCGGGCGAAATAGACGTATTCGAACAGACAGGGGCGGGCGGCCTTCTGCGGGAAGGGCTTGAGCGAGGTCAGGCCTTCCTCGTCGATCACCACGACCTCGCCGTGTTCGACATCGCGAATGAAGGTGGCGCCGATGGTGTCCAGCGCACAGGTTTCCGACGCCAGCACCCACGCCTCGCCGACCTTGCCCAGCACCAGCGGGCGGATGCCCAGCGGATCGCGGGCGCCGATCATCTTGAAGCGGGTCTGGGCGACCAGGGCGTAGCCGCCCTCGATCCGGCCCAGGGCGTCAATGAACCGATCGATGATCTTGGCCTTACGGCTGCGGGCGATCAGGTGAAGGATGGCCTCGGAGTCCGAGGTAGACTGGAAAATCGCGCCTTCCGAGACAAGTTGCGCGTGCAGGTATTTGAAATTGGTCAGGTTGCCGTTGTGGGCGATGGCGATACCGCCCTGATCCAGGTCGGCGAACATCGGCTGGATGTTGCGCAGGAAGCTGCCGCCGGCTGTGGAATAGCGGGTGTGGCCGACAGCGGCGCCGCCGGGCAGGCGCGTGGTCAGCTCGGCGTTGCCGAACGCTTCGCCCACCAGGCCCTGGTGGCGCTCGGTGTGGAAACGGTCGTCGCTGACGCTGGCGATGCCGCAGGCTTCCTGACCCCGGTGCTGCAGCGCATGCAGGCCCAGCGCCACGATGGACGAGGCCTCGTTCTCAGGTGCGCCCCAGACGCCACAGACGCCGCACTCCAGCCGCAGCTGATCGTCCTCCGGCTCGCGCCAGTGTTCGCGGTGGATGACGGGTTCGGCGATATGGTGGCGCATCGCGGGCTCCGATGACCGGCTGAAATCTACTCGGGGGCAGCGCCCGGCGAGGTAGTCCCGGATTGCGTCCGGGGCAAGGCTTCCTCGTCCGAAAACCCTTTCCGTACGGAGGAATCGACCACGGGTGACAAGGCGTCGGCGCCCTTGCCGATGCCGGGCAGGACGATCTGGATGGTTCGGGCCGAGACCGCGCTGACCTTGTACAGGGCCGCTTCGGTCAGCCAGCGCGGGGTCTTTTCGCCCGGCATGGCCGCCGCGATGACCAGGTGCACCGCCCCGATCAGCACCAGCGCGCGCCCGGCGCCGACGAAAGCCCCGAAGAACCGGTCCACCCCGCCCAGATGCGGATGCGCCTGAGCCCGCTTCGACAGGGTCGAGCCGAAGATGCGGATGCCGAAATAGATCAGCAGGAAGCTCAGGATCGCCGCGAAGATGGTGCCGGCCCAATCCGGATCGATCAGCGACCGGCCCAACGGCGCCGTCAGCGGCAGCGCGATCAGCGCGACGAACGCCGCCAGGATGAAGCTGAACAGGGTGATCAGTTCGCGCACCCCGCCGCGCACGAAGCCGGCGGCGGCGGAGGCCAGAATGACCAGAATGGCGAAGGCGTCGTAGCCGGTCACGCGGGGGTGATCCTTCAAGGCGAAAGGGACGTCAGCCGCCACCGTAGCGGTTTTGCGAGATTCTATCGACTGCCTCGGTCACGCGATTGACGGGGGTCATGCGCACGCCCGATTCCTTGACGTTGAGCGGTGGGGTCAGGGCGTGGTCAAAGCCCAGCTTCTGGGCCTCGCGCAGCCGCGCCTCGGCCCGGCCGACGGCCCGGACCTCGCCCGACAGGCCGATCTCGCCGAACACGACGCAGCCCTGGGGCAGGGGCATGTCGGTGGCCGAGCTGATCAGGGCCGCCGCCGCCGCCAGATCCGCCGCCGGCTCATTGATGCGCAGCCCGCCCGCGACGTTCAGATAGACGTCCCGGTCGCCGAACCCCAGTCCGCACCGCGCCTCCAGCACCGCCAGCAGCATGGCCAGTCGTCCGGAGTCCCAACCGACGACTGCTCGTCTTGGCGTACCGTATGCGGATGGTGCGACAAGAGCCTGAATTTCCACAAGAACGGGACGTGATCCCTCAATGCCCGCAAAGACGGCCGCGCCCGGCGCGCGCTCCTTGCCCTCGCCCAGGAACAGGGCGGACGGATTGGCCACCTCGCGCAGGCCGCTGTCGCCCATTTCAAAGACGCCGATCTCGTCCGTGGCGCCGAAACGGTTCTTGCCCGCGCGCAGGATGCGGAACGGATAGCCGCGCTCGCCTTCAAAGCTGAGCACCGCGTCCACCATGTGTTCGACCACGCGCGGCCCGGCGATCTGGCCGTCCTTGGTGACGTGACCGACCAGCACCACGGCCGGTCCGCCGTTCTTGGCCAGGCGAACCAGTTCGGCGGCGCACGCCCGCACTTGGGTGACCGAACCCGGCCCCGCCTCGTGCGCGTCGCTCCACAGCGTCTGGATGGAATCGATGATGACGATGTCGAACCTGTCGCGCTTCAACGTCGTCAGGATTTCGCGCAGCGCGGTGGCCGAGGCCAGGCTGACCGGGGCGTCGGCGACGCCCATCCGCTTGGCCCGGGCGCGGATCTGCTCCACCGCCTCTTCGCCCGACAGATAGGCGACGCGCGCCCCGCGCAGGGCCGCCTTGGCCGTGACTTCCAGCAGCAGCGTCGACTTGCCGACGCCGGGGTCGCCTCCCAGCAGGATCGCCGAACCGGGCACCACCCCGCCGCCGCATACCCGGTCGAACTCGGTCACGCCGGTGACGATGCGCGGGGGCTCGGGCGTGTCTGACTGCAAGGTTTCGAACAGAAGGCCCCGGCTGCGCGCGGTCGAAACGGGCTTCATCGCCCCGGGGGGCGCGGCCTTGCTCTCCTCGACCAGCGAATTCCAAGACTGGCAGCCCGAGCATTGCCCGGACCATTTGCTGTGGACCGCGCCACAGGCGTTACAGACATAAAGTGCGCCGTCACGAGCCATGGCCGAGGCTTATCAGGAATCGGGGCGCCCGCCAGTGCGCCGAACGCGGGGTGCGACCGCAATTGTCGCAATTGGCAGAGCATTCGTCGCAACCGGGTCGCGGCTTGCTTGCTAGCGTGGCCTTTGAGGGTCATTCTCCGCGTTCGCCGATCGGCGTCCGATCAATCCATAAGAATGAGTCCCCCGATGACCTTCGAAACGCCGGCCGCCGGCAACGCCAACCTCGTCGCCCGCGTGAAGGGCATCCTGATGCAGCCGACCGCCGAGTGGAATCGCATCGACGGCGAACGCTCGGATATCAAGAGCCTGTTCACCGGCTATGCCGCGATCCTGGCCGCCATCGGCCCGATCGCCTCGCTGATCGGCGGACAGCTGTTCCCGGTCAGCGTCTTCGGCGTCGTGGTCCGCACGCCTATCGTCGGCGCTGTGGTCGGCGCGGTCCTGGCCTATGTCCTGGCCCTGGTTGGAACCTATGTTCTGGGCCTGATCATCGAGGCTCTGGCCCCCAGCTTCGGCGGCGAGAAGAACCGTCTGCAGGCGATGAAGGTCGCGGTCTATTCCTCGACCGCCTCGTGGGTGGCGGGCGTGTTCGGCATCATCCCGATGCTGGCGATCCTCAGCATCGTCGGCCTGTACAGCCTGTTCCTGCTCTACAAGGGTCTGCCGATCCTGATGAAGTCGCCCCAGGACAAGGCCGTGGGCTACACCGTGGTGGTGATCATCGCCGCCATCGTGGTCTGGATCGTGATCGGCACGATCGTCGCTGCGGTCACGGCCACCTTCGCCGCGGGCGCTGTCGGCGCCGCCGGTCTGGCCGCTTACGGTGTGTAACTAGTCGCGATAGACGCGCGGCACGCGCGGCGTGATCGAGGTCAGCATCTCGTAGCTGATGGTTCCCGCCGCCGTCGCCGCGTCGTCTATCAAGCGATTGGCGCCGAAGATCTCGACCGCGTCGCCCCGCGCGACGTCCAGCCCGGTCACATCCACCGCCAGCACGTCCATCGACACCCGGCCCAGGATCGGACGCAACTCCCCGGCGACCCAGACCTGACCGCGCGGGCTGTTGCTGCGCATCACCCCGTCCGCATAGCCGGCCCCGCAGGTCGCCACGCGCATCGGCCGCTCGGCGCGATAGCCCTGCGAATAGCCGACCGTCTCACCCGTCGGCACGTCCCGCACCTGAATGATCTGCGCCGTCAGGGTCGCCACAGGCGCGATCCGGTGATCGGGCCGCCCTTCGGGGCCGCCGCCGTACAGGCTGATCCCCGGCCGCACGGCGTCAAAGGCGAAGTCCGGTCCCAGGAAGCACCCGCCCGAATTGGCGAACGACCGCGTCACGCCTGGATAGCGGCCCACCGCCGCCGCAAAGGCCTCGCGCTGCGCCCGGTTCATCGGATGGGCCGGCTCGTCGGCGCAGGCCAGATGGGTCATCACCAGCGCCAGCCCCTCGAACGGCTCCGGCGCGTCCTCCAGCCGGAAACCCAGCCTGTTCATGCCGGTGTCCAGTTGCAGGCCGCACGGCCCGCCGCCCGCCGCCGTCCACACCTCCAGCTGCGCGGACTGGTTCAGCACGGGGCGCAGGTTCGCCGCCTTGATCGCGCCCGCCGACCCGCCGTGACAACCGTCCAGCACATAGATCACCGGCTCGGCGCCCAGCGCCGCTCTCAGGGTCACGCCCTCGGCCGCACGCGCGACAAAGAAGGTCCGCGCCCCCTCGGCCATCAGCCGCGTCGCCACCGGCGCCGCACCCAGACCATATCCGTCCGCCTTGACCACCGGATTGACCGGCACGCCCGTCAGGGCCTGCAAGGCGTGGAAATTGCGCGCCAGCGCGCTCAGGTCGACGGTCAGAGAGGCGGGGGAGGACATGCCGATCCTTATGCCTCAACTTTCCGGCGACGCCATAGGCTCAGCGCGGCGCCGCCAGCCAGTCCGATGCGCTCTGCACGGTAAAGGCGCCGCTTTCCGACGCGAAACGGTTCAGCAGGAAGGCGTGGCCCACCCCATAGATGACCAGAACCCGCTCGCCCGGCGCGTCCGCCACGCGAACCAGATTGGCGAAGATCTTCAGGTTCCGACCGTGCCAGGCGCCGACCCAGTTGGCGCCCTGGTCGCCCAGCAGGGCATAGTCGTAATATCGGCGGTGCGACTGCATCAGGAAGTCGGTCCCGTTCATCACCGCCAGCCACTCCGCCATGGGCCGCGACGCCGCCAGCGCGGTCAGTCGCTGCCCCCACTCGGGCGAGCGAAGGGCCGCCATGCGGGCTTCTTCGCCCCGCTGCGCCGCGCCCACGCTCCAGTCATAGTCGTCCATGGCGCCCGGCGGCATGTCGTTCCAGTCCACGGCATGAACCCGCTCGTGTCCCAGAAGGGCGGCCAGGCGCAGACCGAACTGATCGACTTCGCTGGCGGACAGCGCATATCGCCCCGCGCGGAAATCGGCATAGCGCTTGTCCAACTCCGCCTGATCGCCCGCCTGGATTTCGACTGCGATACGCGTGGGCCGCCAGGCCGCCAGCCGCGCCACCACCGTCTCGACCTCCGCCTGACCCGCGGGGGTCAGGACATCGGCGATGTCGGTGCGCTGAACGTCGCGATGGTGATTGGCCAGATGCGGCGCGCCCAGCACCATCAAGGCCGGGCGTTGATCGACCGTCCGATCCCGCACCAGGGCCGCATCGCCCGGAAACACTTGTGCGCCTACGGGCTGCGCAAAGGCGCAGAGGGCCAGGACAGACAGCGCGACAAGGCGAAGCATGGCGGTTCCTTTCGACAGACAGCCAAGGCTACCCGCCGCTACCGCGATCCGCCGCTTAAGCTTTTGTCATGCCCGCCGTTCGCCGACGCCTACTCCGGAATGTCCGCAAAGGCGCCGCCATAGCGGCCGTCATGGGCCAGGTTGCCGAAGCGGGTGGTGTTGGCGTCGAACGCCAGCTTGACGATGCCGATGGGGCCGTGACGCTGTTTGCCGATCACGACCTCGGCCTGATGCTGCAGCCGGTCCATGTCTTCCTGCCACTTCAGGTGCTCTTCCGAGCCCTCGCGCGGTTCGGCCCGGCCCAGATAATAGCTCTCGCGATAGACGAACATCACGCAGTCGGCGTCCTGCTCGATCGAGCCGGATTCCCGCAGGTCGGACAGTTGCGGTCGCTTGTCCTCGCGCTGCTCGACCTGACGCGACAGCTGCGACAGGGCGATGATCGGCACGTTCAGCTCCTTGGCCAGCGCCTTCAGGCCGCCGGTGATCTCGGACACCTCCTGCACCCGGTTCTTCTGGCTGTTCTCGCCGGTCGTCACCAGTTGCAGGTAATCGACCACGATCAGGTCCAGCCCGTGCTCCATCCGCTTCAGCCGCCGCGCCCGCGCCGCCAGCTTGGAGATGGACAGGCCGCCGGTGGCGTCAATGTACAGCGGGCTCTCACCGATCTCGATGGCGGCGTCGCGGATGCGGCCGAAATCGCTGGCGTCGATCTCGCCCTTGCGCAGCTTGTCCGACGACACGCCCGACGCGTCGGCCAGGATACGCATGGCCAGCTGTTCAGCGCTCATTTCCAGCGAGTAGAAGGCGACCACCCCGCCATCGACCGTCTTGCGACCCTCGGGCGTCGGCTCCCAGCGATAGTTGCGCGCCACGTTGAAGGCGATATTGGTCGCCAGCGCCGTCTTACCCATCGACGGACGCCCGGCCAGGATCAGCAGGTCCGACGGGTGCAGGCCACCCAGCTTCTGGTCCAGATCGTCCAGCCGCGTGGCCAGACCGGCCAGCTTGCCCTCGCGCTGATACGCCTCGCCCGCCATTTCGACGGCGCCGGCCAGCGCGGCCGAGAAGCTGACGAAACCGGACGACGGCTTGCCCGTCTCGGCCAGCGAATACAGCGTCTGTTCGGCCTGTTCGATCTGTTCGTCGGCGGGCGTCTCGGGGTTCGGCGCCTCCTTGATGATCTCGCCGCCGATGCGGATCAGGTCGCGCCGCAGCGCCAGATCATAGACGACCCGGGCGTAATCGGGGGCGTTGGCTGCCGGCGGCGCGCGGTCCACCAGATCGGCCAGATAGCGCAGGCCCCCGAACTCCTGGAACGCCGGATCGGGCTTGAAACGCTCCATCAGAATGGTCGGCTCGGCCAGCAGGCCCTGGCGGATATGGTCCTCGATCGCTTCGAACAGGCGCTGGTGGAACGGCTCGTAAAAATGCGACCCCCGCAGACGGTCGCTCAGCCGCTCGAACACGGCGTTGTCGAACATCAGGGCGCCCAACAGGGCCTGCTCGGCCTCGAGATTGTGCGGCATCGAGGCGATCGACACCGGGTCCGGCGACGATCCGTAGGGCAGGGGGGCAAGGGCGTTCATGGTCCGAAGGTGTTAACGCGCCGCCGCGTCAATCGCGGACGGAAATCGTCAGCCGCCGTCAGATGAACGGGGACAGGCTGTGGATGGTCGCGGGTCGGCCCGCACGCGACGCCGGGCCGGCCGCACTGGATACGATGGCAGGCGCTGAATTGTCCTTTTCGATCAAGGACAGTCGGGATTCTGACCCCAAACGACGCGCCGGGCTCGGCGGGCGCCGCACTATCGCTCCGTCACCGTTCGCCAGCCCCCACAGCCGTTCGCCGGATTGCACTGATGCACTGCATGCACTGTTTTTTTCGCGTTGCACTGCAACGAGCGACCATCAGGCCGGGCAGGGATAGCGCTCGGCCATCCATTCACGGATCGCCTGGGTGACGCTGATGTTGCGGCGCGCGGCCGGGATGGCGTTGAAGCGGTTCAGGATGTCGTCCGGGCTGATCCGGACCTTGCTGTCCGGCACGCAGGTGGCCGGCCGACGACCCGCCGCCCTGGCCGCATCCTGTTCCTCTCCCACCGTGCGGAACGCCAGCTTCACCTCGTCCATCAGCCGCCGGGTGTCGGACCGCAGCAGGGCGGTCGGATTGCGCGGGATCCCGTTCGCCGTGGTCAGGAACTCCTGAACCGTCATGGCGCTGACGGCCGTGGCCCACAGGCTGGCGGCCAGCGCCAGGAGCAACGTTGTCTTTTTCATATGTCGCACCCTGATGAAGCGGAGCCATTCAGGCCCCGCTTCATGGCCGAACAAGGGCGTCCGCCTCAGGCCTTCACGCGGACCCGAGGCGGCGATCTCACCACTTCAGCGCAATGCGGCCGTACACATACCGACCGTTGAAGCCATAGGGAGAGAAGTTCGAGAAGGGGAAGGCGCCCGAGGTGTTGTTCACCCGCTGGATCTGCGTCGGATAGTGGTCCAGCAGATTGTCCGCCCCGACCGCCAGGGTGACCCGGTCGCTCAGTGTGTAGCGCGCCTCCACGTCCACCACGCCCGCCGCATCAATGGTCAGGTCGGTCGCTTCAGTCGCGCCGGGCGCCAGCACATCGCCATAGCCGGTCACCCGGAAGGTGCCGCCCACGGCGCCGCGCGTGAAGTCGGTCTGGAACACGGCTTTCCACGGCGGCGTCCCTTCCTCGAACCGCAGGGTCGCCTGACGCGCGAACAGCGACACCGGCGTCGGCAGGACGCCCGATCGCGTCTCGGGCGTCCTGGTCACGTCGAAGTCGTTGACGTTGCCCGCCAGGGTGAAGTCCAGCCGTCCGACCTCGGACACCACGCGATAGCGCGCCACCACGTCCAGGCCCGTCGTTTCGGTATCGACCCCGTTGATGAAGAAGCGCGCGGCCGAGGCGCCATACGGTTGCAACAGATCGAGGATGGTGCGGGCGTTTGTGCCCGGCGCCGCCGTCGCGCTGCCGGTCAGGGTCTCCGACAGGATGATCCGGTCCTTGATGTCGATGCGATAGGCGTCAGCCGTCAGCTCGAACGCGCCCTTTCGCCAGACGAAGCCCAGCGAATAGTTGGTCGAGCTCTCGGCCTCCAGCGGCGTCCCGCCCAGCGCCAGGCCCACCGGGCTGACGGACGGGAAGGTGCCGGTCTCATACGGCACGTTCGAGATGTAGAGGATGGCCGTCTGGGTGAAATACTGCTGTTGCAGGCTGGGCGCCCGGAAGCCGTTCGAGATCGCGCCCCGCACGGCGAAGCCGGGCGTGAAGTCATAGCGCGCCGCGACCTTGCCCGAGACATTGTCCCCGAAGTCGGAATAGCTCTCGTAGCGGACGGCGGCCGAGGCGGTGAAATTCTCGAAGATCTCACCTTCCAGATCGACATAGACGCCGACGTTGTTGCGGTCCTCGTCCACCTCATTCGAGGGGGTGAAGCCGGTAAATCCTCGCGAGCCCCAGTTCAGATCCGTTCCGCCGATGTTCAGGAAGCTGCCGCGCTCATACGAGCCCGGTTCCCCAGCTCCGATCTGATAGCTTTCCTGACGCGCCTCCAGGCCGAAGGCGACGTTCAGCGGCCCGGCCAGACCGACCTCGTACTGGCGGCTGGCGTCGATGCCCAGCACCAGCTGGTCATAGGTCAGCGACCCTGCGTAGAAGCTGGTCGGCGACGTCGGGCCCAGCGACGGGTTCAGCGTGTTCTCGGCCCCGAACTTGATCTCGTTCCGGCCGTAGCCCAGGTTGACGTCCACGTCGAAGCCGCCCGCCTGGCCCCGCACGCCCGCCGCGGCGGTCCAGTCGGTCGTGTCGGTCAGGATCTGGGGCAGATAGCCGTCCGGATAGACCCGCCCGGCGCCATAGTCCGGGTTCTGGGCGTTGTCGGTCGGCGTCCGATAGAAGGCGGCGGCCGCGGCGTCGCGCGTCTGATACCCGGCCCAGCCATAGGCCTCCCAGCCGTTCCCCAGCGGCTTGCCGGCGTTCAGATAGACCGCCAGATCCTCGGTCTGCGCGTCGCCCTGACCGCCCCGCACCCGCGCGGGGGTGAAGCGCGGGTCGATGTCGCTGCGGTTGGTGCGCTCGCGGTCGCGATACTCGACCGATGCGGTCAGGAAACCGTCGTCGCCCAGCGCAAAGCCCTGCCAGCCCGCGACCGTCAGGGTCTCGCCATCGGTGATCTCGTCCGCCCGGCCGTAGAAGCCGGTGAAGTCGGTGACGTTGGCGCCGTAGGTGACGCTGGCCCCGCCGCCGCTGGCCGCTTCGCGCAGGCGCAGGTTCAGCACCCCGGCGATGGCGTCCGAGCCGTACTGGGCGGCGGCGCCGTCCCGCAGCACCTCAATCCGCTCGATCGCCGTGCTGGGGATGGCGTTCAGGTCCACGGCCGCCGAGCCACGCCCGACCGAGCCGTTGGTGTTCACCAGCGCCGTCGGGTGCCGGCGCACGCCGTTGACCAGCACCAGCGTCTGGTCCGGGCCCTGGCCGCGCAGGGTGGCGGGCCGGATGGAGTCGGTGCCGTCGGTGGCGGATGGGCGTGGGAAGTTCAGCGCCGGCACGCTGGCCGCCAGCTGGGTCGCCAACTCGGTCGAGCCGCGCTGTTGCAAAGCCTCGGCCGTGACCACGTCGACCGGCGCGATCGAGTCCAGGCGCGAGCGGCCGGCCACGCGGGTGCCGGTGACGACCACTTCGTCGATGTTGGTGGTTTCGTCCTGCGGCGCCGTCTGCGCGACAGCCGCGCCTGCGATCAGCAAAGCGGGCCCCGAGGCGGCCAGGAACAGGGCGTGCCTGAAGATCCGGGGTGTCCGGGAATTGTAGGTCATCGAGAGATCCATCGTTTCTTGAATGATTTCGGACACAGGGGGCCGCGCACGGCTTTTCGGCCGCGTGGGTCTGGTCCTGATTGTGTCGGGAGGTCGGCGGTCAGCCGCCGGGGTCAGTCGCGGGTCAGCCCGCGCAAAGACATCGTGCGCCGCCGCAAGGCATGAGGCCGCAGGCGGTCACGTCGAACGTATGGAGGGACTCGGTAAGCTGATGGTCACGCATCGTCGTCTCCCTCTCGATCGGGAACCGCTTCGGTGACATTTCGAGGGGCGACGCCTGTCGCGCCGGATCACCTCTCATCTGCCGCGACCCGGGGAGGGGTCCCGAAGGAGTTGGCACCTTACGGATGTTCCGCAGGTTGCCCCGGCGTCCAAGGGCCTGTTCCCTCAACCGGTCTCGATGAGCCTGACCAATGTTGCGTCGCAGCAAGAAAACGTCAAGACGGCGCCGCAAAAAAGATGGGCGGCGCAAGGATCATGCCCTGCGCCGCCCATTTATTCAGATCCGGTAGAAGGATCAGGCTTCGTCGCCGAAGCCTTCCTGTTGACCGGCGCCGCCTTCGATCAGTTCCTGGGCGGCCTGTTCGGCGGCCTGGCGCTCATCGTCGAACTGCGAACGGATGACGTCTTCACCCTTCGCCTGACGTTCGGCTTCTTCGGCCGAGCGGGCGATGTTGATCTTGACCTTGGCGGAGACCTCGGCGTGCAGGCGAACCGGCACTTCGTGGACGCCCAGGGTCTTGATCGCGGTGTTCAGAACGACCTGCGAACGCTCGATCTTGCCGCCTTCAGCCTGAACGGCTTCGGCGACGTCGCGGGCGGCGACCGAACCGTACAGTTGGCCGGTTTCGCCAGCCTGACGGATCATGATGTAGGTCTGACCGTCGATCTTGTCGGCGATCTTCTGGGCTTCGGCCTTGTTCTTCTCGTTACGCTGCTCGATGGCGGCGCGGTCGAGTTCGAAGGCCTTCAGGTTGGCTTCCGTGGCCCGACGCGCCTTGTCGCGCGGCAGGAGGAAGTTGCGGGCGAAGCCGTCCTTGACGGTGACGACGTCGCCGATGGCGCCGAGGTTCTCGACGCGTTCCAGCAAAACGACCTTCATCTTACTTCACCACGTACGGCAGGAGGGCCAGGTAGCGGGCGCGCTTGATGGCCTTGGCCAGTTCGCGTTGCTTCTTGGCGGAAACGGCGGTGATGCGCGAAGGCACGATCTTGCCGCGTTCGGAGACGTAGCGCTGCAGCAGCTTCACGTCCTTGTAGTCGATCTTCGGCGCGTTGGCGCCCGAGAACGGGCAAACCTTGCGGCGACGATAGAAGGGGCCGACGGGCGGGGCCGGAGCCGGCCGTCGCCCCTTCT